>NZ_LT629973.1:0-307407 GCF_900097105.1 Neoakkermansia glycaniphila
ATGCAACACTCTGCTCACACCCCCGTGCAATCGCTGTCCGATCTCTGGACTCGCATGCTGGACGGTCTCAGGGAACGAATCAATGCCTACGGCTTTGAGAGCTTCGTTTCCAAGCTGACCCTTCAGAACGACACAGGCACACACCTCGTGATCGCCTACCCCGCAGACATGTGCATCGACTGGGTGGAAATCAACTACGCCGACCAGATTCGCGACCTCGCCGCCCAGTTGCTCGACGGCTCCCGGCAGTTGACGTTCGAACGGGTCTACGACGGTACGCAACCTGCCCCCGCCGTGGAACAGTCCACCGAAGAAGCGCCCCCAGCCGCCCGCAAGGCAGGCAAACCGCGCCGCTCCACCCAGACCGTCAACAGCCAGCTGAACGAGAACTACCGTTTCGACAATTACATCGTCGGCCCCAATTCGGAATTCGCCCACGCAGCCGCCATGGCCGTGGCCCAGTCGCCGAAATCCATCTACAACCCGCTCTTCATCCACGGCGATTCCGGCCTCGGCAAAACGCACCTGATGCAGGCCATCGGCAACGCCATCAAGGAGCGCGACGAGAATTGCAGCGTGCTTTACATCTCCAGCGAAGAGTTCACGAACGATTACATCGCGGCCATGACCAAGAAGGGCGACCACCTGTCCAACTTCCGCAAGAAATACCGCAAGGTGGACGTGCTGCTGATCGACGACGTGCAGTTCCTCGGCGGCAAGGAAAAGACGCAGGACGAATTCTTCCACACCTTCAACACCCTCTTCGACAGCCAGAAGCGCATTGTCCTGAGCGCAGACTGCCCAGCCCACGAAATCACCAAGCTGGAACCGCGCCTCGTCTCCCGCTTCGAAAGCGGCCTCACCGTCAGCATCGCGCCGCCCAGCCTGGAAACGCGCATCGCCATCCTGCGCCACAAGCAGATGCAGTGGAAAGTCACCATCCCGGACGATGTGATCGAATTCCTCGCCAAGAGCATCACGCGCAACGTCCGCCGCCTCGAAGGCGCACTGACCCGCATCAGCATCTTCTCTTCGTTCTCGGAGCGTACTCCCACCGTCGCCGACGTGAAGGAACAGCTCAAGGACATCCTCCGCGAAGAAACATCCACACAGGTCAGCATCGACGAGATTCAGCGCCGTGTTTCCGAGCAGTTCGACATCCGCCTGTCCGACATGAGCAGCCGCCGCCGAACGGCCAACATCGCCCATCCGCGCCAGATCGCCATGTACCTCAGCCGCCAGTTGACCGGCAGCTCCCTGCAGGACATCGGCGAAGCCTTCGGCGGCCGCGACCATGGCACCGTCATCCACGCGGCCAAAACGATCGAACGCAAGATGAAAACCGATCCCCAGGTGCGCAGCGTCGTCGAGAAAATGACGTCCATGTTCACCTGAACCGAACCCCTTATTTGCATGTATGGTGAGAAAGGGCGGAAGAGACCATCTCTTCCGCCCTTTCATCGTATCCGAAGATAGCGATCGAACCTCTTACTTTCCGGCTTTCCCCGTACTGCCGAAAAGTGCTTCACATTCAAGGACAAGCTGCCCGTATTCGGGAGAAGCGGGATCCGCCTTCTTTTGCAGGGCCTGCAGGATGGACAACCTCTTTTCGACACTCATCGCCTTCCTGTTCCAGATACGATCGGCCCATGCACGGCCTTCGGCCAGATCAAGAGCAGGCAGAGCTGCCGCCAGCAGTTCGGCGGCCGCAGCCGGATACAAAGGAGAATGGTAATCCGGGTACCGCTGCAGGGCGTAGCGCGCGGCGGCGGCCCTCCAGGGAAGATCCCTCGCAAAGATGATGGACTGGCAGAACGTATCTCCGAGCGGGTAACGTTCGAGATACCCCTTCTCCTGCTCCTGATTTCCCGCTGCTTGCGCGCTCTGCCGTTCCAGCTCCTCCAGCATGCGAGCCATCTTCTCCAGAAGAGGCTGCACTTCGTCTTCGCGGGCATAGGAGAGCTGGAGCAACAAACCGTCTGCCAATCCTCTCGATCCCATCCCCTTGCACCGTGCCGGGTCCGTGATGGCGGAAAAGACCGGGTCATCGATGCGCACGGGGCTCTTTTCCGCAGCGTAGGGGATACCTGCAGCGAGAGGATACCCCGCAGCCAGTTCCGCCTTGTACAGCTTCTTGAGCCGCGCTTCAGCTTGTTCCGCTCCGATGATGGCCCGGTACAAGTGGTAAGAATACGTACCCTTGCATTCGTCGATGATGCGGCCGGCACACCATGCTCGCTTGTGTGAATCATCCATTTCGCAGGCCGTTTCATAAGCCTGTTCATAACATTGCATCGCTCGCAGATAATCGGCTCTTCGGGGATCGTCCGCCGCCTTGGGATCAAGGCCGCCAGCCTTCTCCCTGAGGTAATCGCCCCATGCCATGTAGGCGGTGCAAACCATACCGGAATTCCCCGTCTCGCGCCCCTTGTCGACAGCTGCTTGCAGGGCTTCCTGAGCCTTCTCCGACTCCTTGCGACCCATGTAATAAGAAAAACGATTGTTGAAATGCTCCCATGTATCCGCTTTCGGCTCAGCTTTCTGCAACATGCCTTCGAAAGTGCCCGCACCGCTTGTCTTCTGCATGGTACCGAGCGTATTCCACACCTCGACCGCCCTCATGGCATCCACTCCCTTGCCGAATCCCTCTTCCGCGTATTGCTGCGCATCCTGCGCCCTGCCCGCATTCAGCAGGAACGAAACGAGCCGCTGATAACGCGCACTCTTAGCCCACTGGCGAAGCGTCGCATCGTCGATGCGCATGCTGCACAGCATCCCTGCTTCTTCTATTTCTGCCGGTGAATACTCGTCGTGAAGATGCTTGATCAGGAACTCGGCTCCCTCTGTCCATTTGCCCAGCGTGGAGGCGCCCAGCAGCCATATCTCTCGGTCTTCCTCCTTTTCCGGATCCAGAAGCGAATGGAACAAGGCGATCTGAACTTTCCACTCATTGGGAGTCCTCGTCATTTCGGACATCCTCGCCCTGATCTTCGCTTTCCCCGAAGAGTCGGCAGTCGGATAACTACGCACCATGCGATCGACTTCCAGCCCCGGATCCGGCAGCAGCCCCAGATACTGGATATAAATGGAAGGATTCGCCTCGGCGAGCTTGATCAGGATTTGCATGGATTCATCCGCCGTCGTCCCCTTGTCGCGAACATCGCTCAGCAGATCATCCACATTCCCCCGGTAATCATATCCCGCAGGATGAGCCTTCAACCAAGCCCGCCTGCCCAGCGAGCGATCGTCTGAAGAATACCAGCCAAGCTCCTCGAACAGCTTCGTATCGTTGCGAAGGCTGGCCGGAATGGAGGCAAACACCTTGGCGACGCCTTCGGCATCGCGGGTCAATTCGAAAATCTGCAAAGCGGCCCGGAACTCGCCACGTGAACGGTACCCGGGCAGATCACGCAGAATATCGGCCCTCAATTGCGCCAAAGGCTCCCGGCCGAAACGGTCGAACACACGCTTGTAGGCTTGTTCCGCCGATTCCATATCCTGAAGGGCAGAAAGTTCGGATTGCGCCGCCTGCTCCTCCGCAGCGGCAAGCGGAATAAAGCATGCTCCAAGGAGCAATGCCGGCATGATACGATGATGGCTCATGATCGTCTAGTGGTGGTCAGGGGTTCGTAATGAATGAAAGCCGACGGGAAACCCGTCCGGCTGATCATACATCATAGAGACATAGGCAGGTACGTCAAGATATAAAAAACGCTACCTGCCGACTATTCCAACAATAAAAAAAGACAATGTTTTGATTGAAAATCAAAACAATTCGTCAAATAATTTCACTCCGCTCAACCGCTGCCCGATTCAGATAATATCGAAAAACACGTAGAAAATGCCGAATCCGAGAAGAGCCAGAATACCTAAAACAAGCAGCCAAACCTGCCGTTCCGTCATTTCCACCTTCTTCTTCGTTCTTCCGGGTCGAGTTCCTTTGCTCATGGGTTCGCAGAATATACCCTGCCGCATTCCTTCATGCAAGCTGAAATCGCGCATGAACCTAACGTTTAGACGCCTTTCCAAGGCACAAAAAACGCGCCGTGCCGGACAGGCACAGCGCGTTTGCAGAAAATGGTCTGCGATGTTTAATGTTCGAGATACAGGGAACCGTATGAATTCTGTCCGTCCACACCTTCCAGTTCGGCTTTCAGCGTATAGGTGACATCCTTTTTGACGGCAGGCAGCACAAGCTTGTACACGATTTCCTTCTGTTCGACACCACTGTGGCAGACATGGCGGTCTTCCGCAACGGGCGTACCGTTTTCAAGCAGCACGAGAGATTTGACGCGCAAGGCATTATTGCCACGGGAATAGACGAACGTCACGTTATTGTTGCCCGCAGCCACGTCAGGCGTTACGTTCCACTCGCAGACACCCGGCTTGATGGATTCGGGCGTCCAGTCAGCTACCTTCTTCGCATTGAACATATCTTCATGCGTCACCTTTTCCTTCACATCCTTGGCGTACTTGATGCCCGCCAGATCCATGCGCTCGTACTGGGGCTGCATGCGCTGCTTGAAGGAACGGTAATCCTTGCGTTCGGAAGGAGTCCAACCCACTTCAGCAAAGGCGCAAAGCCTCGGGAATATCTGATAATGGAGCTTGTCCGTATCGGCCACCCATTCCGTCCACATCTGGCAGCCGAGGCCGAGCACCTTCTTGTGGTACTTTTGGTCGAGGCCGGAGAAGATGGGTTCGAAGGCGTAGGCCTTGGACATGGGAATGCTGCCGTAGCTGTAGTCGAGGTACGTGGAGGAGTGCGTGGAGTTGATCACATCGTGGCCCTGCTCGATCGCCTGCTTGGCAAGATCCGCACTGCCCTTCCAGAAGTGGACGATCGCATTGCTCGCCAGCTTCTGGGTCGAAGCCGCCGCGCCCTGGCCATGAAGATCGTGGCCGAGAATATCGTTCCAGCCCATCATGCGGCGGCCCTTCTTGTCGACGATGTCGGACATTTTGTTGGTGAAATACACCTGAATGTCCGTATCCTGATTTTTGAATCCCTGCTCCTGAGCCAGCTTCTTGATGGCGGGGCTGTTCTTCCACTGGTCGAACATCACTTCGTCCCCGCCGATATGGATCACCTGCCCGGGGAACAGAGGAATCACTTCATCGAGAATGTCGGAAAGGAATTCGTACACCTTGGGATCGGACGCATCGAGAGCGGACGGCAGTTTGCCGAAATGCTCCGGCACCACGATCGGCTTCTTGTCGGTGCCGTATTCGGGATAGGAAGCCACCAGTGCGCTCACATGGCCCGGCATGCCGATCTCGGGCACCACGGTGATATTCCTGTCGGCGGCATACTTCACGATATCGCGGATCTGCTGCTGGGTATAATAGCCGCCATGCGGTTTACCCTCGCGCTTGCCGCTGCCCCAGGTACCGATCTCGGAATCGGCACGCTTGCTGCCGATCTCCGTCAGCTTGGGATATTTTTTGATCTCGATGCGCCAGCCCGCATCGTCCGTCAGATGCCAGTGCAAAACATTCATCTTCAGCGCGGCCATCTGGTCGATGATACGCTTGGTTTCCTTTTCACCGAAGAAATGGCGGGCTTCATCCAGCAGCAACGCCCTCCACGGAAAACGGGGATAGTCCGTAATCGTCACGATGGGCAAAGTCCAGCGTACGGACTTCTTGGCTTCGGGAGACGAGTTGAAGAATGCGGACGGCAACAGTTGAGCCAGAGTCTGCCCCGCATAAAAAACACCCTTGGGCCCGTTGACCTCAATGGTGACCTTGTTCGGCTGAATATCGAGCTCGTAGGCTTCTTCACCCTTGGATTTCAAGGCATCGTCCGTGCTCATTCTCACGAAGACAGGCGTCAGATTCGGTCCCAGCTTGGGTTTTGCCATGGAATCGATTTTCGAAACTTCCACTGTCGAGCCGGTACCTTCATCCAGCATTCGCTGCAGATTGAGAACCGATTCGCGCAGATTGTCATCCGAATAGAAAATGCGTGGCGTCTTCAGTTGGGTCGTTGCGGAAGTCGGATCACCGTCGGAAGGTGCCATAGCCGAAACTGGCCGGGGAATGACAGGAACATCGACGGATGCAGGAGATCCGGCCCAAGTCAAAGCCGTCATACAGAAACCAAGAATAATCGGTGATAAGTTCATTGTAAATTGAAAGGTAAAAAGGCCATGCAGACCGCTGCAAGAACCATTCGCAGTGTAACAAATGGCTATTCTCGTCGTCAAGGTAAAATCCATGATTTCTCACTGCTGCACCTTGCCGCTCAAATATTCAACATGAAAATTTTATATGATATTGCAACTCGTGAAGCATCCCGGAACAATCATTTTTTCCAACATAAACATACAAAATCAAATTACATCCAACATATACGAAACGTCTAAAAAACGAACCTCAATCTCTGGCTTGACTCCGGGAGCATATGGAATATACTGATAACTCGCTTGGTTTGTGCTCCGAGTGCGGAGCAAGCCTGTCCATATCTCTATATCACGATCATGAAACTCTGCCTCCCTCTCAAATTGCGCACGGCTCTTCTTGCCTGCAGTTCAGTTGCAGCCTGCACATTCACTCTCTCCACGGGTACTTTGGCCGTTGCTGCCATCGGTGGAATGATACTGGCCTCCCAGTCGATGGCAGCAGACAAAACGATTGCCGTGGCAGCAGACGCAGCAATGACCCAGACCTACGCCACCAACATCACCGTGGATTCCGGCAGAACGACTCTTGCCTATGGAAACAACGGTACAAGCTGGAACGCGGTGACCAATGGAAAGACTCTGACATTATCCGGCGATATTTTGGCCGGAACCGATGCAGCCTCGGGTATTCTGGATTTGCGGGCAAATTCGAATGCCAATCAACTCACCACCTTCACCATTGGAGGATCCAGTTCGGCCGGGATTGCCAAATTCAACGGCAAAATAACACTTTCCAATGAAATCTGGGGATCCGTGACCCTCAACCTGACTGGAAACAAGCTTTCAGATGCCACATTCGACTTTTCCGCAACCAACAAAAGCATTGTCGGCAATAATATATACACCCTGAATTTCACAGGCAATGCCCTGCTGTCCGGACTCCATGGCGGCGGAGATCTGCAGCCTGGGACAACCACATGCCGCGTCACGGCAGGCACGGCCGCGATCCTGACCTTGGGTGGAGCGGGTACATACAATTATCGCGGAATCTTTGGACCAGACATCGGAATCACCATGGCGGGTACAGGCACGCAGACATTCAGCGGCGTCATCGGCACAGTCACCATCGCCGGATCTACGTCCACGCCCACTGCCGCGCCCTTTACCGGAAAAATAACGGCCAATTCCGGCACACTGGCCTTCACCAACGGACTGACCTCCAATGGTGCGATTTTCCGCCTCGGAGGCGGCACCCTGACGGTCAACACCCTGACTCTGAACTCCAATTCCACGCTTGAACTGACTTCACTGAGCACGACTGCCCCCAAAGCCACATTCGGCAGCTTGGCAATGGGTACCAGCCTGATGATCGTCGATCTCGGCGGCATCGCCTCGCAGACGGACGGCACCTACAACCTTTTCTCTGTCACCGACACGGCCTTTGCCTTTAATGCATCCCTCTTCGGCACCAAAAACATCGCGGCCGGGAAAAAAGCCGTTTTTTCCTTTGCTGACGGCATCGTGAAAATGGCGCTGGCAAACAACAGCACCCATACATGGATCGGTACCGGACCTCTGGCATGGACGACGGGCGCGACGGGCTGGAACGGTACGGAAGCCTTCGATGCAGGCGATGCTGTCGCTCTGCAAGGCACAGGAACGACCAATATTACCATCACGGGAAGCGTAGCTCCTTCTTCGATCTCCATCACCAGCGGAATCTATAACATTGCGACGGCCACGGGCGGCAACGGAATCACGGGCGGAGGTACAATGACCCTCAACGGCGACAATGTCATCGTCAATCTCAACTCGGCCAATACGGGATACAGCGGCGCAATCAACGTCAGCAAAGGCATTCTGAACGCCACCGTCGCCAATGCTCTGGGCACAGGCACACTTACCGTCAGCGGAGGCACCGCCAACATCAGCAATACGCAAGGATTGACCGGCACCACCATCACAGGCGGTGAAGTCGTCATCAAATCCACGAACGCACAGGCCGGACTCGGAACCATCACTGGCACCGCCGGTAACGGCGCACTCGTCATCGACTGGACGACGGGGAACGATACCGGAACGGTCGGCTCCGCAGCACCGTCAGCCAATGTCGCAGCCTATGCGGGAGATATTATCATACGCAGCGGACGCCTTGCAGCCGGCGCTGCACTCTCCGCTTCTTCCATCTCTGTCACGGAAGGCGGCCAGCTCTATATCGGCAGCGGCACATGGGCCCAGCCGATCACCATCTCCGGCTCCGGCTGGACCGGTTCGGATGTGGCGAAGTCCGGCGCGATTCGTTTTGAAGGAGCCATTCTCAGCGGCACCTTGACTGTCGTAGGCAACAGCAGCATCCGCCTCCATTCGGGGACGGGCACCATTTCCGGCGCCATCATCGGTACAGGCACACTGACCAAAGTCGGAGGAGGCAGCCTGACCCTCAACGACAACAGCCCCGGTTTCACCGGTACGCTGGATTTCACGGAAGGCGGCACGCTGACGCTGGCCGCACGAGGCAGCGGCAAGTCGGCTCTCAATGCGGGCCACATCATCATGGGGGCCAACTCGAAACTCATTTTTGACGGCAATAACGGCAATTTCACCAGCAAGAGTACGGGAACCGTGACGTTGAAGTCGGGAGTGCAAGTCTGGGCGACCAATCCTTCTGGAGGAGCCCATTCCATCTCCATGGACTTCATTTTGGATACGGGAGATGGTTATGCAAACATAGGCGGTTTCATTTTCGGCAATGCGACATTGATATACAGCACGGTTTCCGGTACGGGCAACCTGTCAATCAAGGATGAAGGCACCGGTTCCACATACGGCAATAGTTTTGCCTTCCGCAACGGCTGGACGACCAACAGCTACAGGGGCTTGACGCTGGTCCGACGCTCGATCACCTTCGACGCCAACTCTGTGACCAACGGACTCACCCTGACGCCTTTCGGCGCCTACAATGCGGACGGCACCAGCGGCATCGCCACGATTCAAAACGGAGGCACATTGACCGTTTCGGCCAATTCGGGCACGGGCGCAGCCAATACCGCCACCCTTGCCAACGGCTTCATTCTGGACGGAGGCAACCTCACGGTCAACAACTTCGGCGCGGGTGTCATTTCCGGCTCCATCACGGTATCCGCTGCCGGCGTACTGGCATCCAACAGCGAACGCCTGACGCTGACAGGCGGGTTGAAAGGGGCGGAAGCCCTGACCTACAACAGCGGCACAGCCGGAGCTCGCCTCATTCTGTCCGGCACGGACAACAGCTACACGGGCACGCTCACCATCGGTACGGCGGCCGGCATCCAGATCGACAGCGCCGCGTCCGGGCTCTCGGGCATGTCCATCGCCACCTCGGCAGGCAAATCCGTCTTCGTCGGTGATGACAACGGCGACATCTCTCTCGACGCCACAGTGACGGGAGACGGCAGCATCTCCAAGAGCGGCACGGGCACCCTCGTCATCGCGAGCGAACATACATCCTCCTTCTCCGGAACCACCACCGTCAACGACGGTAAAATCCAGCTCGGCAACGGCGGTACGGACGGCAGCCTCGGCACCAGCACCATCGCCCTTGGCGACGGACATGCCATGGACATCAACTACGCAGCAGGCACAACCAAGCAGATTGCCAACATCATCACGGGCAGCAGCGGCATCACCCTCATCAGCGGCAATGCTTCGTTCACCGGAGACATGTCCGGCTACACAGGCATCGTCAAGGCATCCAACGGCACGAACCTTGCTCTCGCAGGCAACACATTCAACGGCAAAATCCGGCTTGAAGGCTCCAGCATGCTGAACACCTCCAACATGACGTGGAACACGGGTGCGGATGCCTCGCTCATCTACACGACCTCTTCCAACACATGGACTCTGGCCGATACCACCTTCTCCGGTACGGGTAAAATCACCATCGACGTCTCCGGAGTCACGGACTACATCAACGAGCATGAATACGTACTGGCAGTCTGGACCGGAGGCACCTGGACGGATGCCAACTCCGCCGTTATCCCGGCCGAACTGGGAGATTTCTCCTACCATGTCATCCGCAACGGCGGCACGCTCTCCATCCGCTATGCACTGGGTGCAAATGCCTACCAATGGACAGGCGACACGGAAAACGCCACACAGGGCGGCGCATGGGGGCAAGGCACGGCGCCGACGGCCACAGACAATGTTTACCTGACTGAAACCGCTTTTGTATCGACCAGCTCGACTTCCCTGACCGTCGACACCCAAACGGGACTCTCCGTCAAATCACTCAATGCCGCATTCGGACAGGCCTACACCTACACGATCGCCGGAACAGGATTCACGTCCGACACCTTCGTCAAGGGAGGAGCGGGCACCATCATCCTGAACGGAAGAAACACCTTCGGCAGCGTCACGCTGAATGCAGGCAGCACCGTCATTCACGACCCCCTCGCCTTCAATCCGGCCGCCGTCGACATCACGATGAAGGACGGAGCCGTTCTCACCTACGGAGCCAGCGCGACAGGATGGACGACCGACGTCATCTCCGGCAGCCTCAAAACGGCTGAAGGCACCGACGCCGCCATCGACATCACGGCGGACGCAGGCAGCGTCACCTGGACCCAGTATGCCGGAGCCGTCAACATCGTCAAAAGCGGTACGGGCACCCTTCAATTGAATCCCGTCGCTGTGGATGCAATCGCCACCACCATCACCGTCAACCAGGGCAGCCTTGCCATCGGCTCCGGCACCTACGCCGGAACCATCACCATGGCCGCAGCTACGAATACGCTGAGCATCACCGGAGACACCACATTCGGGCAATCCCTCACCCTGACCGCACCTCACGGCATCAGCCTTGCCGGTGGCACCCTCACCGACATGCGCACCACGATCGGCAACGACATCCGCCTCGACGGTGGCTCACTGCATTTCGGTACGAATGGCACATACGGCAGGCAACTGACCGTCGGCAGCGATGCCTCCGCCCTTTCCACGGCAGGCACGACGATTCTTGCCGGCACCATCGTACTGGAAGGAACAAATACGCTGAACCTCGATGGAGGAACATTCACCTGGCAAACGAGCGCCAACCGCGTCTCTCTCGGAGACAGCACCGTTCTCGCGTTGACGGGCGACACATCCTTCCTCAACCTCTCCATGCATGCCGGATCCAGCCTGACGGGCGCACACAAAATCACGCTTGCAGGCGGTTCGCTGAATGGAACGGTCGCAGCCGACATCGTCATGACGGGCGGAACCGACGGATCGGGTAACCTGAGCCTGAACGGCATCAATCTGTCCAAATTGACAGTAAACGGCGGTGGCAACCTGACAGGCATCACGGGTAACATCGGCGTGCTCGACATCAACCTGACCCATGGCCGCGCCACCGACTTCGGCGGCATGAACGGCGGTAAAATCACCTCGCTTCAGACCTCTGCCGGAGGAGCTCGCCTGACGGGAGTCACGGGCACCATCCACGTCGGCACGGCAGCCTTCAACTTCGGAGTCGACCAGGCGCAGCCGACGGGCGGCAACACCCCCGAAAGCGTCATCTCCGGAGCCAACCTCATCGTGGACGGAGTCCTGACCGCCAACCTCTCGGACGAACTCGTCGCCGCCCTGAAAGCACAGGCCGGAGATACGGAATTCAACGTCGGCCTGCGCGTCACGGACGGCACCCTGACGGCGGATGCCGGCAAAATCACCTACGGCAACTCCATGTCGCTGCGCATCGCCGACACGGCAATCAGCAACGGCTACATCAACTTCTCCGCCTCCTTGAGCAACATCTTCGTTGCCTCCGTCGATGGCGCGGTTACCCTGCCCGAAGCCTACACCCTGAGCGCCTACAACGCACTGGATGCATTCGAAGCCGTGCAAATGGACCACGACCTCCGCATTTCCCTGCCCGGCACCTCGCCGGACACCCATCCGGACGGCCTCGTTATGCAGCAAGTCTACGGCACGGGCACAGCCAGCAACGGAGTCACCCTCACTCTGGACAGCAGCGTGGAAGGTGAAAACGCACTCGTCACCCTGCGCAATGCCACGGCAGACACCACCTACCTCGGCAGCATCAATGCCGTCAACACCGACATCGTCAAGGACGGCGCCTATGCCCTCACCGTCGGCGGCACCTTCAAGGTAGCGGCCGACGGCAGCCTGACAGTTCGTGAAGGAGCTATCAACCTCTCCGGACAACACCGCAAGCACTCCATCGACACCTTGAACATCGGCCAGGGATCCTCCCTCGCCGTACAAGGCGCCAAGAGCCAGCTGGCCGTCAACACCCTCGACTTGCAGGGCGGCACACTCTCCATGAGCGGCTCCCAGAGCAAACTGAGCGTACAAGGCATCAACGACGGCACCTCGGGCATGATCGACCTGTCCAACCGTTCCACCCTCGACATCGACCTGGGCACCGCCCCGCTTGGCTGGTACAACGGCAGCATCGGCAGCAGCGACTCCACCGGAACCCTCAACATCAACACGGGCACGCTCGCCATCGGCACCAGCGGACGCATCGACAACGTCATCCTGAACATCGCCGACAAAAGCACCTTGAATCTGGCCACCGGAGCGGAAGCTTCCGTACGCCAGCTTCAGGGTGGAGATCTCGCCGTTCTTCAGGGAGGAGGTTCTCTAACCACCTCGGGCACAAGCTCCTTCAAGGGCGACTTGAGCGGATTCTCCGGCACGCTGGCCGTACGCGAAGGCAACCTGACCATCACAGGCATGGGCAACAGCCGAGCCTCCATCGCAGCCGGTGAAAACGGTACACTGACTCTTGACTACCGCACATGGGGAGCTTCGTACGCAAGCATGAACATCACGGGCGGCATCGTCAACCTCCTAGCGAACAACGGGAGCGGCACGAACAACCAGCTCACGCTCAGCGGCAACAGCACGGTAGCACACGGCACCCTTGCGCTCACCCTCAACACCGACCCCGTCCAGAACCTCTCCGCAGGCTACATCAACATGGCGGGGGGAGCCGCCCTCGGCTTCGGAGAAGGCAGCGTCATGCGCTTCAGCGCCAGCAGCAACTCCAAACTCATCCAGGGCACCAGCCCCGTTGAAATCGTCATCGTCAACGGCGCCACCACCGGCTCGGACAACATCACCGTCGCCTACGACCAGCTCTTCGGCAAATACTTCGATGCAGCCGGCTCCCGCCTCGAACAGCGCGGCAACCAGCTCATCCTCGTCACCGCCGCCAGCCGGTCTCCGTACTACGAAACCATCGGCCTCAGCCACAACGCCCAGGCCGGCGGCGCCCTCCTCGACCGGGCCCTCCGCACCGTCAACCCCCAGGCTGAAAACCCCGGCAGCGAACTCGCGCAAGCCATGAACGCCATCGACAGCCGCATCTCCGCGGGCAACCGCGCCGGAGCCTCCCAGCTCATGGCCGCCATCTCCGGAGCCACGGTCACCACCCTCAACGCGGCGCAGCTCGGCACCCAGGAACGCAACATGCGAGCCATCCGCAACCGCACCGTCACCATGGGAATCGACCCCTCCGTCGTCCAGCAGGACCTCCCCTACTGGAACGCCTGGGCCAGCTTCAACGGAGCCAACAGCGACATCTCGCAGAACGGAGACCAGCCCGGCTACAAACTCAGCAGCTGGGGCGGCACCATCGGAGCTGACAGCGACATCAGCCGCCACATCACCCTCGGCGTCGCCTTCACCGCCAACTACGGCAAACTCACCGCCACCGGAGCGGACACCGCCAGCGGACATGTCGACAGCTACCTCGCCAGCCTCTACCTCCGCGGACAGAGCGGCAAATGGTCCCACGTCGGCATCCTCACGGGAGGCACCGCGAAAGCCGACCTCGACCGCACCGTCAACTACGGCGCCGGCCAGTACAAAACCAGCGGCACCACGGACGGCAGCAGCTTCGGCGCCATGTACGAACTCGCCTACGACATCGCCCTGGACACCGACTACAAATCCCTCGTCCAGCCCCTCTTCAACGCCAGCCTCAACAGCGCGCGCATGAAAGGCTACACGGAAACGGGAGCGGGCAACGCCAACCTCAGCGTCGAAAACATGGACACCACCTACGGCACGGTAGGAGTGGGCGGCCGCTACATCGCCTCCGTCGGGCAAAACCTCTTCAACCGGACGGCCACCCTCGAAGCGCGGGCCATGCTCCTGCAGGACGTGGGAGACCGGCAGGTAGAAGCGGACGTAGCCTTTGCGGACGCGAAAGGGTACAAACGCACGGTAGAAGGAATCAAACCCGGAAGCACGGGAGTGGAAGTAGGCCTCGGACTCACGATACCGGTCGAACTGCAAAGCAGCATCTTCATGGAAATCAACCTTGATGCGCGCAGCCGGAGCACGGAAGTAAGCGGAGGAATCGGCTACCGCTACAACTTCTAAAGGAACGGCGCAAACCAACCGACCGCAACCACGCAACGGCAGAGCCGGAGGGGAAATGCCCCCTCCGGCTTTTGCGTATCGTGATATAAACATTGTCAATGCAATCCGGATGTATTCTCGCATAAGGCCTCCCGCCAGCTTGCAGCCGGGCATAAATCAACAGGTTCAAGGCCGCATTCCCCCCCCCCCTGCTTTTATCCCTTCCTGTTACGCGCCAATAACCTTGCCCTGCACTGGCTCGTTGTGCCCGAACGACGGCGGCCAGTTCTCCTCTGCGACAAAAAAAGGGCTGCCTTTGCATGAAGGCAGCCCTTTGTTCATGGAATGATTTTTATTGAGGATTCACCGAGAATTTCAGTCCGAGGTACTCCCTCACATTCATATAGTCCGCACCTTCGACAGGCTGAACCGGGACGAATGTGAACATCCACCGCCGGGCGGATTTATTGTTCGGAGCTTTCACCAGCACATGGTTCCAGCCCTTGTTCAGACGGATCATCGTCGGTTCGCGGTACTGGTAATTGTGATCCACATGGGAAACTCCCTGATTGGGAGTCTTCCAGACGGGAGGTGCGATTTCCTTCCCGTTGACCCAGAACTTCGTGTCGGCATGGAACCACTTGCCCGGCACGCTGACGGGACCGTTGCGCCAATCGGATGTAGGCCATGTCTGCCCACTAATCCAGAAAGGCACATCCTGCTCCTTGGGCGAGTAAATATACGTTGTCGCATAATAGGTCGTATTGACGCCGGGATGCGCGCCCATCTTGCCCTTGTTGAACAAAGTCGGGAAATCGCAATAGTGCTTGAAAATAATCGTCGCGCCCGTATAGATTTCCTTATGGACACTGAACTTCCCACCGTCGGGAGCCGTGTAGGCCGTTTCCACCTTACCCGTCTTCAGCATCTCCTCGGGGCTGAACGAAGTATCCGTCTTGCCGCCATGCGGGAACGGGCCGACAATCTTCCACGGAATATTGGACTGGCGCACATAATTGAACGGCTCCTTCCAGGAGAAACGGTCGCGCAACGCCACAAGGCGGTCTTCGAACCGGGCGAACTTCTCCAGAGCCGGATCCCCCTGCAAAGGAAGGTTGCTGAAATACGAGAAATACTCGTCTGCCATCGGCGCCACCTTGCCCGTGGTTCGGCGCGGCTCGGTGAATTTCAGAACTCCGTTCCACAAGCCTTCCCCACCTGCTGCGATACTCACGAGATTCGGATTCTGCGTCAAATGGTGGGCCGAATCCGTCATCGGCAAGTCCGGGAAACTGCATACAAAACCGCCAAGCCCCTTGGCACCCTGATACGGGCACGGGCGACGGAAGAAATAAGTCATTGCCGCCTCGAAGGGATCCAGATGGTTCGTGTAATTCTCCTGGCTGTCGATATATTCGGCACCTGACGACGGCCACGCATGGCGGGCCTGCCTGCCCATCCAAAGCTGCTCGACCGGTTTGTATTGAGCGTCCGGATGAATGCCGGGCTGCCAGCGGATCGCCTTGCGCCCAGCCTTCTCCACGGCGGCAAAATACCGGGTCACCGTAGCCTTGCTGACCACTTCCGGCCCTCGGGCTTCATCCGTGCCGATATGAATATACGGCATCTTGTCTGCCGGAACGAGCGAAGCCAGCTCGGCAATCAACTTCTCGAGAGCTTCCGTTGCACGGGGATCTTCCATTTTGGTAATACCCATGGCGCGACGGAACGCGGCGGAATGTCCCGGCATGTCCATTTCCGGAACAACCGTAATATTGCGCAGGCGGCAGTATTCCACCAGATCCTTGAATTCCTGCTGGGTATAATATTTGCCCGGAAAGCGCGTAAAATGTTTGGCATCGTTCAACTGCGGGAAAATTTTGCTCTCCAGCCGCCAGCCTTCACCTTCTGTAAAATGGAAATGGTACACATTCATCTTGGCGCGGGCCATGGCATCGATTTCCTTGTGAATCAGGTCGATGGGCAAATAATTGCGGCCCACATCGTTCATAAAGCCGCGGATGGCATAATCGGGATAGTCCGTGATGGAGCACACGGGCACCGTCGTCACGCCGTTCCGGCGTACGATCAGCTGCTTCAGCGTCTGGTAACCGTAGTAAAGCCCCTTCGTGCTGCGAGCCGTCACCGTCACCTTGCCGTCGGCAATGGAAAGCAGATAGGCTTCATCCTGCCTGTCGGCAGGCACACCCGGCAAATCCTTGTCCGCTATGGAAAAGTCAATGGCAAGAGCTTCTTTTCCTGTACCATCGGCGATATGGTGGCTCTTCAGATACTCCCCGAGTTCTTTGACGATCAATTTCATCTGCTCGGAGTCCGCCTGCTTTCCCGTAGCGGCAAGAGAAACGGAGGCTTCCTTGAAAGCAAGGGCTTTACCCTTCCAGTCGACTTTCTGCGGCATCGGCATCAAAGGCGGCGCATCGACGGCAAACCTCATGTAATTGTCACCGTCGCACGGATAAAGCTTCTCCGAAGGAATCGTTTCAGCAGCCGGAGCCTGCCCGCAAAACAAGACCATCCCTAGCGCCATGATGGAAGTAAACTTAGTCATCGGCGCCATGATACCATGAGAAACGAATTCATCAAGCTAAAAAGGCCATCTCCACAGCATTCGAAACACGCGCAAAGCACAGATTGTCCATCCGTTATATAAATGATCGGTTCATGCTGCACCCATCCTTTCGCCAAACGAAAACAAGGCGCACCCGGTCAGGATGCGCCTTGTGTCAAATTCAGGATGGACAATCCTTACATGCCCATGATTTCGTAGCCGCCGTCCACATAGAGGACCTGGCCCGTGATGCTGGCGGAACCTTCCGATGCGAGGAACACGGCAGTAGCGCCCAGCTCTTCGCCGGAGCAGGAACGGCCCAGAGGGGCGCGGTCCGCATACACCTTGATCATTTCCCCGAAACCGGAAACGCCGCGGGCGGCAAGCGTCTGCACGGGACCGGCGGAGATGCAATTCACACGGATATTGGAGGCACGCCCCATATCGTAGGCAAGATAGCGAGTCGTCGCTTCGAGGGCTGCCTTGGAGACGCCCATCAGATTGTAGTTCGGCACCACCTTTTCGGCACCGAGATAGCTCATGGCGATAATGCTGCCGCCATCCTTCATCAGAGGCTCGACGCCACGCGACAGGGCAATCAGAGAATAGGCGGAAATATCGAGCGAAGTCTTGAACGCATCGCGGGGAGTCTTCACGAAACGTCCGCCAAGCGGGCCTTCGATCGGATTGCCGGCTTCATCCTTGCCGGGAGCGAATGCCACGGCATGCAGCAGCATATCCACACGATCCGTGCAGGAGGCCACATTGCGGAAGAACTCGTCGATGGCTTTATCGCAGGACACATCAAGGTCGAACACCGGGGTATCTTCCCCGAAAGATTCCCTCACCAGCTTGACGACACCGTCCTTCAGGCGTTCGCCCTGATAGTTGAAAATCAGCTTGGCTCCGGCATCATGCCATGCCTTGGCAATCGAAAACGCAATGCTGCGCTTGTTGGCGACGCCGACGACGATGCCGACCTTTCCTTCCAATGGTTTGCTGCACATAATATGGTTGTATGTTGGTAAAAGGGTTCCGCACGGTCAGGCGGAGAATTCGCGGGAAATGATCTCGGCGTACTTGTTGGCCATATCGACACCGGTCGCTTCCATGTTGCGAACGGCATTGGCGACTTGTTCGCCGCTCAGTTCAAGGCCTTCGACGACGAGCGTCTGGCGGAAATAGACATACCC
Organism: Neoakkermansia glycaniphila; assembly: GCF_900097105.1. GTDB lineage: Bacteria > Verrucomicrobiota > Verrucomicrobiia > Verrucomicrobiales > Akkermansiaceae > Akkermansia > Akkermansia glycaniphila. The sequence continues at coordinate 18,243 of NZ_LT629973.1, forward strand.
GGCTTCCATGTCGAGCATGAATGAACCGTGCGGCTGATTGGCGTTCAGCGACTGCAGCAGCAGACCCACTTCGGCGTAATCCTGCGACGCAATGCGGGAAGCGAAAAGCACGTCGAGAACCAGCGTCAGGGGCTTCTGCACCTCCGTGAACATGAAGCTGCACGGAAGAGACGTATCGAACTGCACGTAGGCAAGACCGATCCTGTCTCCGGGATCGCCCGGCATCGTGATCCATTCGAACTCTTCTCCGCGCTTCAGCAGAAAGGAGCTTACATCATTCAAAAGACTCTTTGGCTTGTCCATAATAAGACTTGGTATATTTCTGTTCCCCAGCATTCGCAGATCGGAATGCCCTCTTTTCGCCTTGAATCTACACTGCGGCGAAGCCATCGTCAAGCCAGAGCTTCGTTTCCGGGGCAAATAAGACGCAGAAATGACGCACCGCGCCGCCTGTTTCCCCTTTGACAAAGAGAGCCGTTTTTGTTATCAATCAGGCATGCGACATCCCTTTTCCATCCTTCCGGCAACCGCCGCCGTCCTGTTCCTCGCAGGATGCTCTCCGGACATGCCGCAGAACCCCGACTTTGCGGACGCCTCCATCACCGTTTACCGCGCCGGCAAACCGAACGATCTGCCTTCCGCCGGGCGCGAAGACGTGCAGCAAAGCCTCCGGACATGGTGGAAGAACACCTCAAGCAACCCCGGCATTCCGGATTACGTGACCTATGCACCCGATGTCACCATCCGAACGCCCGAACTGAATATCAACCTGCAGAAACACCGGACCATCATCGGACTCCGCGACGAAGGAAGCCGCGCATGGCTCCAGTATTCCCGGGCCTCCAACGGAGATGACGAAGCCTTGCGCACGGCACTGCAAGCATGGGAAGCACAGGAGCGCACCCAACAAAATACGGGAAAAAACGGTCACTGACGATTTACTTCCTTGCGTCCGCCAAGCTGCTCCGCTAAAGTGCAGGAAGGCCGAATCACGGCCAGCTATTCCATTCAACCAAGATCAACAACCATGATTTTCAACAACGATCGACTCATCGAACTCGGCCTGTCCATACATCCGGCACCCGAACCCGTCGGCTCCTACGTCCAATGCGTCCAGGCCAACGGCCTGCTCTACCTCTCCGGCGGCATCTCCGTCAATGGCGACCAGGGCATCTACGGCAAGGTAGGTCAGGACATCGACCTCGCCACAGCCCAGCAGGCGGCACGCTATGCGCTTCTGAACCGCCTCGCCGTCATTGAAAAACATCTCGGAGGCTTCGACCTGCTCACCCGCATTGTCGCCGTCAACGGCTTCGTCAACTGCACGCCCGACTTCACCGACCACGCGAAAGTCCTCAACGGAGCTTCCGACCTGCTCGTCGAACTCTTCGGCCCGGAAGCCGCCCACTCGCGCACGGCCGTCGGCGTCGCATCCCTCCCCCTCAACGTCGCTGTCGAAATCAGCATGATCGTCGAGTGCGAAACGGACTACGCAGGCTGAAGCGAACATCCTTCCCTCTTGGCAAACGTGCAGGAAACTTCTCCTGCACGTTTTTTTGCGGAAGCATGAAAGACCACTGCTGCCACAGACGTAAAACTGATGTCGGGAACCAACATGGAACACCCTGCCGGCAGCGGCTCCACAAGCGGGCAACTTTTTCCCGCTTGACGAATTTTCTCATTGAAAAAACGTCGCTTACACGATAGGATAACCGCGTTGCGTACTTGAGCGCTCAAACCTTTCAACCATACTGCATACCATGTTCAAAAACTACAAAAAAGTCACTCCGGCCGAACCTGCTCCCGCTCCTTTCGATAACGACGACATCGCCAATGCATGGGCCGCCCCGGCTCCAGCTCCGGAACCCGTCGTCCCCGAATCCCTCTTCAGCAATCCCGCCCCCGTCTCGAACTTCACGCCCGTATCCCATACCCCGGCTCCCGCCGGCTCCGTCCGCAACGTGCTGAACTCCGACGTCTCCGTCGTCGGCACCCTCCGCTTCACGGACGACCTCCTCGTCGACGGTTCCGTGGAAGGCGAAATCACATCCGACGGCGTACTGACAGTCGGAACGAACGCCAGCATCCAGGCCGAAATCAAAACACGCTCCGCCATCATCCACGGCCGCGTCACGGGCAATGTCACCGTCACCGACCGCGTCGAACTTTCCTCCACGGCCGAACTCGTGGGCGACGTCATCGCCTCCTCCCTCGCCATTCAGGCAGGAGCAGTCTTCATCGGCCGCTCCACCGTCGGATCGCCCCAGTCCATCCCGACCCCGGTCATGGACACCAAAAAGCACAAGGCGGAAGACAAACCCGCCGCCGATCTCCTCGGCTGATCCCGGACGCGCCGCACATCCAGCCTTGACAGGGAGAGCCGTGATACGACGGCATCTCCCTTTTCAGGCAGGAACCTGCCTTGCCACCCGCCGTGAACTTCCATCCCAAGCCGCGCATCACCGAAACTTTGTCCGGCATACTGTCGGAAGAAGAATTGCGGATTCAGCGCGACAAGGAAAAAATACGCGAGCGGCCTGCCCGGCCCCCACACATCCCCACGCGTGCCGTCGTCTGCTACGAATGCAGGCGCTCATCGGAAGTCCCCTTGGCGGCGCTCTCCGCCAAATGCTGCTACTGCCACGCCTACATCAACCTCGGGGACGTCACCATCTTCCCCGGCTCCTCCAAAAGGCGCATCCGCACGCAGGGAGACGTCCTCATCCGATCCGACGTCAACATCAACCACCTGAACATCTGCTGCCATAAGCTCGCCATGCAGGGCAAAGGCTCCGGCTCCTTCCACTGCACGGGCACCATGAGCATCTCCAGTGAAACATCCGTAGCCGGATGGATCACCGCCCACACCCTGCACATCGAGCGGCGCGGCTCCGTCACCCTGCGCAAGGGAGCGCGCGTTCAGGACGCCCTCATCCAGGGCACCCTCATGGGTACCATTCAGGCCATGGGCCGCGTCACCATCGCGCGGGGAGGCCGGCTGCTGGGGGACGTCGCCGCCGCCGAACTCGTCATCGACGAAGGAGGCATCCACCGCGGCCAAAGATTCCTGCCTCCGCAACAAACCACAGCATGACCCCCGACATCCAGATCCGCGGAGCCGCCCAGAACTATCTCCGGCATCTCGACCTCGACCTGCCCTCCGGCAAAATCATCGCTCTCATGGGGCCGTCCGGATCGGGCAAATCCACCCTCGCCTTCGAAACTCTCTTCGCCGAATCGCGCCGCCGCTTTCTCGACTGCCTCGCCCCGCGTGCGCGCCAGCTCCTCGCCCAGCCCGAAAAACCCGCCTTCGACTCCATCACAGGCCTTCCGCCCGCCCTCTGCCTTGAGCAGAACATCCCTGCCGGACACACCCGCACCCTCCTCGGCACACTCACGGAAACCCTCGACTACCTCCGCATCCTCTATGCCGCCATCGGCGTACCGCATGACCCGGATACAGGCGCACAGCTTACCAAACTCAGCCCGGACGAAATATCCGGCCAGCTCGACGCCCTGCCAGAAGGCACGCGGCTCACCCTGCTTGCACCCCTTCCTCCCGGCTTCGGCAGCGACCTCGAATCCGACATTCTCGACTTCCGCAAGCAAGGCTACCTTCGCATCCGGCTTCGCGGAGAAATCCTCGATCTGGAAGACATCGCCCCCGGCACGGACACCGCGAATGCCGAACTCGTCATCGACCGCATCGTCGTGCGCCCCGGCATCCTCTCGCGGCTGGCAGACTCCCTGCAGACCGCCCTCCGCATCTCTCCCGACGAGGTACGAGCCATCGTTCAGGAACCCGGAGCCGCTGAAGAAACCCGCACCTACTACACGCGCTACCGCAACAACGAAACCGGATTCACCCTGCCCGACCTCTCCCCGAAAAGCTTCTCCTACCACTCGCCCGCAGGAGCATGCCCCGAATGCCAGGGAAGCGGCACCATCCAGCAGAACGGTAAAGAAACCCTCTGCCCCGCATGCGGCGGCTACCGGCTCAATGCCACCGCCCGTGCCGTCACCATCGACTTCGCCGCCCGCATCCTGAACCTGCCAGCCTTCTGCGCCCTCACCATCGACGACAACATCGCCCTTCTTCCGCAGGCCGCCATTCCCGAAGCCCTCTCCGCTCCCGCCCGGCAAATCATCGACGAACTCTCCAAACGCCTCCACTGCCTCCAATCGCTCGGCCTCGGCTACCTCAGCCTCGCACGCCCCGTCTCCACCCTCTCCGGCGGAGAAATCCAGCGTGCCCGGCTCGCGGGACAACTCGGCGGCGGACTCTCGGGCGTCCTCTACATCCTCGACGAACCCACCATCGGACTCCACCCGCAGGACACGGAAAAACTCATCTCCGCCCTGCAGCAACTCCGCGACAAAGGCAACACCATCCTTGTCGTCGAACACGATCCCCAGCTCCTCGCCATCGCCGACCACATCGTCGAAATGGGGCCGGGCTCCGGCCCCGAAGGCGGCGCCGTACTGGCACAGGGCAGCTACGCACACATTCTGCAAGATCCCTCCTCACCCAGCGGCGCGTGGCTCTCCGGCCGCAAAACCCTGCCCGCCGGGCAACCTCTCGATCTCGCATCCTGCACATGGGCCACCCTTCGCGATGCCCATGCGCACAACCTCCGCCACATCGACTTCACCTTCCCGCTCGGCGCCCTCTGCTGCCTCTCCGGCCCCTCCGGCTCCGGCAAATCGACCCTCATCGAAGACTGCCTCATCCCCGCCATCCGTGAAGGCAACCTTGAAAACGGCTCCACCATCACCCGCACCATCGTCATCGACCAGCAGCCGCTCGGCCTCTCGCCGCGCTCCACTCCGGCCACCGCCACAGGGCTGCTGGATGTCCTCCGCCCTCTCTACGCCTCCCTGCCTCTCTCCAAGCAACGGGGCTACACCGCAGCCCGCTTCTCCACCAACACGCGCGGAGGCCGTTGCGAACGCTGCGGCGGCACCGGCCTGCTGGAAGTGGACATGCACTTTCTGGCAGACGTGTATGCGGAATGCGATGCCTGCCACGGCCAACGCTACAACCGGGAAACCCTCGAAGTCACATGGCGCGGCAAATCCATCGCTCAGGTCCTCGCCCTCAGCGTCGCCGAAGCCCTCGAATTCTTCCGCCCCATCCCGGCAGCACGCAACATCCTGCAATGCCTTCATGACATCGGCCTCGGCTACCTCACTCTCGACCGCTCGGCCACCACGCTCTCCGGCGGCGAAGCCCAGCGCATCAAGCTCGCCACCCACCTTGCCAAAGCCTCCCCGAAATCCGGAAAACGCCTTGGCACAGGCGAACACATCCTCTTCATCCTCGACGAGCCCAGCACGGGACTCCACTTCCACGAAACGGCGCTCCTGCTGCAAGCTCTCCATTCCCTTCGTCAAGCCGGGCACAGCATCCTGTGCATCGAACACCACACCGGCATCCTCAAAGCCGCCGATTACCTGATCGACCTCGGCCCCGGCGCCGGTGCAGACGGCGGAACCATCGTCGCCCAGGGCACTCCGGCGGAACTCATTGCCCGGGGAGAACAAGGCATCGCTGCATGGCTCGGCAGCATGCCGGAATCCTGACCGGCCCGGCTCACCTCGCCGCCAGCTCCTGCAGCAGCCGCACCGCCTCAGGCAAAGAGGCAGGCTCATCATCGCTCTCCGCCGCCAGCAACTCCTGCGGAATACAGCGCAACCTCTCCGCCGCCTTCGGCGATCCCAGCTCCCGCACACCGACGGAAAACCGCCCGCCCAGCTTCACCGCCTCCTTCGCCAGCTCCGGCGAACCGTTCCACGCATGCAGCAAAAACGGAGGAAGCGCCTTGCGTCGCCCGCGCTCACGCAGCATATCGATCAGCCTTCCCCATGCCTGAGAGCCGTGCAAATGCACGCTCCGGCCATATCGAAACGCCGCATCGAGCTGCACATCCAGCACCTGTACCTGCTCCGGAAGAGAACCCCGGAACTTCGGCGAAGCATCCAGCCCGCATTCCCCCACCTGCGCCCGGGGAAACATTTCCAGATACCCTTCCAGATCCTTCCGCAAACGCTCGGCATCCACCCCGGCGGCATACCACGGATGCACGCCGAGAAACGGCACCATGCCGCAAGTTTCCAGCACGCGATCCCAATCCTCCCGGCGCACGGCGCAGAGATTCCCCGGAATACCGGAATCGACATGCGTATGGGCATCGAACAACATGGCAGCCTTTCAGGAAAAAGGCTCCGCAAAACACTTGCGGAGCCTTGAAAAAATACCGGAACAACCTTCCAGCGCTTACGGCATCGGGAAGGCGCGGTTGAACGCCGTCACTTCTTCACGCAGCGCGTCGTAGGCCGAAGGGTCGGAATGAATCTGCTGGGCGACAAAAATCGCCAGCGTGCGGGAGATGAACTCCGCTACCTGCTCCACATCTTCTTCCTTCATGCCGCGGGTCGTCACGGCAGGCGTCCCGATGCGGATGCCCGACGGCTTCATCGGAGAACCCGTGTCAAAGGGAATCGAATTCTTATTCACCGTGATACCCACCTTGTCCAGAGCCACCTGTGCTTCCGCACCGTTGATACCCTTGTTGCGAAGGTCCACCATGAACACGTGATTGTCCGAACCGCCGGAAACGATACGGAAACCGAGATCGGCGAGCTTCTTCGCCATGGCCGCCGAATTGCGCACCACCTGCGTCTGGTATTCCTTGAACGAAGGTTTCAACGCTTCGCCGAAGCAAGCCGCCTTCGCAGCGATCACATGCATCAGCGGACCGCCCTGCGTACCCGGGAACACGGTGGCGTCGAGCTTCTTCGCAAACTCTTCCTTGCAGAACACCATGCCGCCGCGCGGGCCGCGCAGGGATTTGTGCGTCGTCGTCGAAACGAAATCGGCATGAGGAATGGGGGACGGATGCACGCCCGCCGCCACAAGCCCGGCGATATGGGCCATGTCCACGAAAAGATACGCGCCGCAAGCCTTGGCGATCTTGCCCATGCGCTCGAAATCGATCGTACGGGAGTAGGCGCTCGCACCGGCCGTAATCATCTGGGGCTTCACTTCCATCGCCATCTTTTCCAGAGCGTCGTAATCGATCGTCTCCGTTTCCTGCGACACGCCGTAATGAACCACATTGTACAGCTTGCCGGAGAAATTGGCGAAATGGCCGTGCGTCAAATGGCCGCCATGGGAAAGATCCATCGTCAGAATCGTATCGCCGGGCTTCAGCACCGAGAAGTAAACGGCCATATTGGCCTGAGAGCCGGAATGCGGCTGCACATTCACGTGATCGCCGCCGAACAGCACCTTCGCACGGTCGATCGCAAGCTGTTCCACCTGGTCCACGACTTCGCAACCGCCGTACCAGCGCTTGCCGGGATAACCTTCCGCATACTTGTTCGTCAGCACCGAACCTTGGGCTTCGCGCACGGCACGGGATGCAAAATTCTCGGAAGCGATCAGCTCGATATTGTTATTCTGGCGATCCTGCTCTTCCTGAATCAGCTTGGCGAGATCGGGATCGCTCACGGCGAGAGCGCTGCCTGCGCCCTTCAGCAAACGCTGCTCATGGCGGCCGCCTTCATACTCGGCTTCGAGCCAGGATTCGAGAATTTCAGGCACATCGTCGGAATTCACGAACCCGGCAGCAAGGCAAAGCACATTGGAATTGTTGTGATTGCGGGAAAGAATAGCCGGAACAGCCGTGCGGCAGAGAGCGGCACGGATGCCGACCCAGCGGTTGGCGGCAATGCTCATACCGATACCCGAGCGGCAGATCAGAATGCCGCGATCGCTCACACCGTCCACCACCTTGCGGGAAACGGCATTTGCATAATCGGAATAATCGCAGGACGATTTGCTGTAGGTACCGACATCATCCACCTCATAGCCCCATTCCTGAAGCTGATCGACGATGACTTCCTTCAAATCCACCCCGGCGTGATCGGAGCCTACAGAGATACGTAATTTCTGGTTCATGGTGTGAGCATGCACTGAATGCCCGCCCACTATACAGGACACCACCGCCGACATCAAGCCCCAAGTCATTCATACAAACAGGAGATTTCCTTCATATTCATCATGAATACCGCCTCCGCATGGCGATGATGAGAAAAGGGGAGATCGTCTCATACGGCGATGGCGAGAGGGTTTTCACCGTTTCAACACATATCTCTACACGTACCAATGTCTTGTGACGAAAAAATATTATCAGGGGTTGTTTTAGAAAAAAGATAAAAAATTCTCCTCCGCAAAACCAAGTATGTCGCGAATACTACCCCACCAGTTAGGGAACAAAGACCACATTTTACAAAAAGTAAAAATAACTGAAACAAAACACTTCTGCTGTTATTTCTTCTTCTATTCGCCATACAATATAAAACAGAAATTGACAAAACACTAATTTGTCTGTATAGAGAAAACAACAATCGGTTTTATGATCCCCTCCCCTTATTCTCCCCACGCAACCGACGAACCCGCAATCCCTCAACGACATGCCTCGCGCGCACCGATATACGGAGCAGGTTATAAAGGTTTATTCTAAAGATATAGTTCTTTACACCACAGCAACATGAAAACAATAATATACTACAGTATGGCCTTTTTTCTTCTGGCGCATACAAATTATGCTTCGGAAATAAAAGCTCCCCCCGCCTCCCATGAACAAAACACTTCTCTTACCATTTTGATTACACAGGCGGAACAGGGTGATCCCAAAGCGCAAGTCGCCTTGGCGCTTCGTTATGGGAAAGGAGAGGGAGTTCCCAAGGATTATCAAAGGGCAGTAGAATTGCTTCATAAGGCGGTAGATCAAGGGTATGCTGATGCTCAATGTATATTAGGCGGGTGTTATCATCAAGGTAAGTTGTTGCCACGAGATTATCATCGTGCTTTTGACTTAACTATGAAAGCCGCTCTACAAGGGCATGGTAAAGCGCAATACAATCTTGCTGCTTATTATTTTAACGGAGACGGTACCTCAAAAGATCATATTCAGGCTTTTGAATGGGCGTCCAAAGCAGCTCGACAAGATAATGCAGCTGCTCAATATCTCCTTGGCCGACTTTATGACAGTGATATTGACAACACCCAGAACCTAGAAAGAGCCTTTGAATGGTACATGAAAGCTGCACTCAAAGGAAACTCTGACGCACAGAATAGCATAGGTTATCGCTATCACACGGGCAAGGGAGTGTCCGTAAATCCTGAGAAGGCCTTTGAGTGGTATATGAAAGCAGCCCAACAAGGACATTCCATGGGACAATACAATGTAGGAGCATGTTATGAGAGAGGCATTGGCGTACAGCAAGATGCTGTCAAAGCTCGAGAATGGTTCATCAAGGCCGCTCAGCAAGGCGAAGACGCATCCCAATATATGATGGGCGTCTATTGCTACTATGGAAAGGGGGGAGAACCCATGGACCTAGGGAAAGCCATGGAATGGTGGCAAAAATCCGCAGAGGCTGGCAATACGGATGCCCGTGATGCCATGGAATCCGTACTTACCGGGAAACCCGCCAAAGTAAAACCGGGAAGCCTAATCGAAGGCAAGTAACGGCTATGATAAAATAATCCATCCACGCCGGAGGCTTAAACGCCTCCGGCGTTTTTATTGGTGCGATTCAGCGTCTATCACTCAAAAAAGCAGGCAGAGGCGGGGATACAAGCATTCCCGCCTCTGCCGTGCTGCCTTTTATGGCCTACATAATCGACGCATTCGGATAACAAAGAATAACGCTTTTAAAAGATTTTTCATGCAATAAGGCGTGTCGGATAAGGCCGTTTCCGTGGACGGGGCGGCGTTTGCCGGGTACGGGTGCATCACCAAAGAGCAGTAAACCATGCGACGAAGACAAAGCTTCGGTCACAATCAGATGGGCTATCCCGGTCAGGAATGAAATCCGTTATCCGTTTTGACGTGGAGCATTGGTGCCGCCGACCAGAAGAACGATTTCACCCTTCGGCGGCTTGGCCTTGAATTCTTCCAGCAAGTCGGACGCCTTGCCGCGATGGTATGTTTCAAAAACCTTGGTCAGTTCCCGCGCTACGCAGATGGGGGCTTCGGGGTCGATTTCCGCCAGAGCCTGCACCGTTTTGACGATGCGGAACGGAGATTCGTAGAAAATGCCGGTATGGGAAGCTTCCAATGCCTTTTGCAGCATGGCGGCTCTGCGGCCCGATTTGACGGGCAAAAAGCCGCCGAAGAAGAACGCATCGCTCGGAAGGCCGGAGCCGACAAGCGCCGTCATGACGGCGGAAGGTCCGGGCAGAACGGTGAATGGGACTTCCCGCGCCTTGAGTTCCTGAATCAGCCTGTAACCCGGATCGCTCACGCCGGGCATGCCCGCATCCGTGACCACGGCGAAGGTTTCTCCCGCCAGAGCCCGGGCGGCGATTTCCGGCGCACGCACGTTCTCATTGTGTTCGTGCATGCTGAGCAGGGGTTTGGAAATCTCGTAATGAGAAAGCAGCAGTCCCGTATGGCGCGTATCTTCACAGGCGATGACATCGACCTCGCCCAGCACCTGCAAGGCGCGGCGCGTAATATCGTCGCGGTTGCCGATGGGTAGAGAGACGAAGCTGACGGGATAGGTAATCATGGCCGGAGGCGTCAACCGTTCGTGAGACGGTCCGCAATATTTTCCGCAGCACGGCGGACGGCATACGACAACGCGTTGGTGCGGGCCGTCTGCACATTGCCGGAGTTGAAGAAGGTGGATGTCGCCGTCGTCGAACCGGAGGTCAGCAGTTTGCCCGTCTTGTTGCTGTATACATTATAGGTGACGAAGAGCTGCAAGCCGATTTCCGTACTCAGGTAGGAGTCCGTATAGCTGGAGCGTTCCTGCCGGAATGAGATTCCAGTCACGCAACCTTCGATGCGGAAATCGCCCGCATTGCGTGTGGCGATTTCATAGGTGCCGTCACGCTGAAGCACGTCGGTGAGGGCCGAAGTCATGAGTACGCCCGCCTGCGGTTCCAGAGAGCGGTTTTCCATCATGACCACATTGAAGGTCTTCATCGAAGCCAGAGCCTTCGGCTTCAGGCCCCCGATATGGTACCCGCATCCCGGCAGCGTGCCGAGCAGCAGCATGCCGGAGAGGGCAAGAAAGAAGGTTCGCTTCGTGCGCTTCATTGTTTGTCGGCTTTGGCGGTGGCGTTGCCCTGCTTCGCGGCATGGCCGCGTATGGCCGCCAGATGCTTGCGGGCCTTCGCGGCGGCTTCGGGGTTCTGGGCTTCGTTGCGGATCACGTCCTCAAAACAGAATACGGCTGCATTCATATCCTTGGCGCGGGTCAGATAGTACTCGCCCACATCCAGCTGCTGGCGCACAAGCAGGCTGCGCATGCTGCTCACGCCTTCGCGCGCCTTTTTCGCATCGGGATGATCGGGGAACCGCAGGCAGAATTCTTCGTAGGCTTCCTGCGCATTGGCGAGGTTCACCTGATTCTGGTTGCCCTTCGTATGCGAGTCGGACCAGATGCGGGCGACCATCAGCTGAGCCTCGGGCGCATACTTGCTCTGCGGATAATTCTCCACCAGTTTCTGATAAGCCATGCGGGCTTCGTCCGGGCGGTCCCTGTCGATCAGGTACTTGCCCAGCACATAGGTCGTCATGGCGGCCAGTTCATTGTATGGGGCATTATCGCGGATGGAGTTCAGCCATTTGATGACGATGGCAGGGTCCATATTCACATCCCAAAGCCAGAAAACCTTGTTTTTCAAAGCTCCGTTGGCCGCTGCCAGGGCAATGGCGAGCTGGCGGTCGAGAGCCGCCTTGTACAGCTCGCTGCCGTGATGCTTCTCCACAAGCTTCTGATAGGCTTCGAACGCCGCAATCGGATCGTTGGTCATCTCGTAGAGCTGTCCGAGGCGGAATCTGGCTGCCGGAGTTTCCTGCGCCAGAGGGCAGCGTTCGATCAGATACTTGTATTGCTTGATCGCGCCTTTCCAGTCTTTCCGGCTTTCGGCAGCCTTGGCCTTATTATTGTAGGCGACGGCGACGGGATCGACGAGACGAATGGAACCGGCAGGGGGAGGCCCTTCGCTCGCACAATGCGTCAGGCCGCATACGGCAAGACCGCAACCAAGAAGGATAGCATGCACTTTCATGTTCGCCGGAAATATACCATGCGGCAAAGGACGCCTTCAAGAAGAAAGTCCAAAATGCCGCAGAGAGGAGCTATCTCAATGTTTGCCGTACACGGCGTCGGGATCGAAGCATGTGCCTGCGTCCGCCTGCTCGAGGACGACGGGTTCTCCATCCTTCACCGCATCGCCGAAAGGTACGGAACGGTAGAAGCAGGAGTGGTGCCCCGTGTGGCAGGCTCCGGCTCCGATCTGATCGACCAGCAGAATGATGGCATCCTGATCGCAATCCGTCAGAATCTGGTGTACCTTCTGAATATGGCCACTCGTCGCACCCTTGTGCCAGATTTCCTGGCGGCTGCGAGAGTAATAGACGGCTTCGCCAAGTTCGAGCGTCATTTTAAGGGATTCCTCATTCATATAGGCAAGCATCAGCGGCTCGCGCGTGCGGTAATCCATGGCAAGGGCGGGAATCAGACCGTTGGCGTCGAATTTCGGCGCGAAAAGGAGCTTCTTTTCAAGATCCGAATAGCTGCCGCGGGGGCTGAATACAATCTGTTTCTTGTTGGACTGGTCTTGCATAGCTGCACGCAATGTACACGATTTTCCATGTGAAAGCCATTCTTTTCTGTTGCCCTGACGCACGGAAATGGCATAATGTGCGAGACATGGCATTTTCTCTCCAGCAGGCGCAGGCGCTCATCCGCACGGCGCGGGACAACAACCGGATGCCTCATGCCCTCCTGTTGGCAGGCGCACCGTCCGCCGGCACATGCGAGCTTGCCCTGTACGCCGCCACCCTGCTGAACGGCTGCCGCGCCGACTCCCTCGATGCCCTGCACCACCCGCTTTGCCGCATCGTCCGCCCCAGTTCCAAATCGCGCCGCATCCTGATCGAGGACATCCGAACCATCGAGCCATTCCTCCAGCTCCGCGCCGCTGAAGGGCAGACGAAAATCGTCATCATCCTCGAAGCGGACCGCATCAACGAACAGGCGGCCAACGCCTTCCTGAAAACTCTCGAAGAGCCTCCGCCCCAGACCCTCATCATCCTCGTCACGGAACAGCCCTCCCAGCTCCTTTCCACCATCCTGTCCCGCTGCATCCGCATGGACTTGAGGGACAAGGATTCGGGCATACGCCTCACTCCGGTGCAACAGGCCTTCCTTCCTGCCTGCGCCCGAGCCCTTGCGGGCATGGGCAAGGACATCTCCGCCCTTGCGCTCCGCAGCGATTTCCTGCAACTGCTGGCCGAGCGCAGGGAAGAAATCTCCAAACGCATCAATGCCGCCGTCAAGGAAGAAGCCAAAGCCATCTCCCAGGGCACGGACACGCGCGACTGGGAAGCCCAGCAAAAGGACACGACCACGGCGCTCATCGAAACAGAATATCTGGCCGAACGCGCCCAGATGCTCGACCTGCTCTCCCTCTGCATCGGCCAGGCCATTCTCCTCGCCGCCCACGGCGAACATGTGGCGCCCCTTTGCCCCGAAATCGAAAAGCTGGCGACACGCACATCCTCTCCGGAATTGCTGAAACGTTCCAGCGCCATCGACGCCCTCCGGGAAGACCTGAACTTCAACATCCATGAAGCTCTCGCCATGGATAACCGCCTGCTTCAGGCATTCGGCGCACTCTGAATCCATGCTGCCGCCCTGCCACGCGGCTCATACGGAAAAAACGCAACTCCTTGCTGTTCATCGCCCGGCAACTTTACGGCAAAAATGCGCCAGCAAGCCACATTTGGCATAGTTTTCCCCTTGACACTACCATCCCTTGTGGTAGCATGAATCCATGCGTTGCGTTCAATGCGGCTACTATGAGGACAAGGTCATCGACTCCCGGATGTCCAAGGAGGGCACATCCATCCGCCGCCGCCGGGAATGCCTGCGTTGCGGCTACCGATACACCACCTATGAGCACATCGAGCGCACCGAACTGCGCGTCGTCAAGCGTGACCACCTCCGCGAAGCGCTGAACCGTGAAAAAATCCTGCGCGGCATGATCAAGGCCTGTGAAAAACGGCCCGTTTCCATGGACCAGCTCGACAATGCAGCCGACGAAATCATCGCCGAACTGCACCGCGACCACCAGAGGGAAATCCCCTCCAGCATCATCGGGAAAAAAGTCATCGAAAAACTGTACGGCATCGACCCCGTTGCGTACATCCGCTACGTCTCCGTTTACCGCCAGTTCCAGAACGTCGAAGAATTCATCGAACTCATCCGCAAAATGGAGCACCACACCCTCAACGACCCTCTGCAGCGCAAACTTCCCATCGACTAGCCCATGATCGCCCTCAAGAACCATCGCCCCGTCCTGCAATCCGGCCACTGCGTGTTCTCGGATTACGACCGCGACTGGTTCGACGGCATCCTGCAGGAAGCCGCGGACCGCGCCGGAGTGCCCCTCCCCTTCCGTGAAGAAATCGTCAACGCGATCATGCTCTATCTGGAAACGGCTTGCCCCCTCAACTCCCTGCCCATCGACTACCTCTTCCGCCGCATCCGCCTGATGCTCGAAAACGTCGGCCTCACGCCGCTGGCCCGCCACCTGCGGGAGCAGACTCCCCCCGTGGAAATACCGCTGGACCACATGGCCTCCCGCGCCCCCATGCCCCTCTTCTTCTTCACTGCCCTCAAAACCGAACTCGACCACTTGAAAAGCCTCGGCTTGAACACCTACAACTTCTCCGGAAAAAAGCAATGCGTCCTTGCCATGGAAGGCGGCAAGCGGTGGAACCGCAAAGCCCAGGCTCTTCTCGAAGAGCTCGACTCCTTCCTTGAACAGGAAGCTTCCGCCTGACCCGGAAAAGGTGCCGCTTTTTCCCTTCTCTTTTACCCCATGAACCAAACATCGCCACCCATTGTCGAAGTCCGCGACCTGTGCCGTCTATTCGGCACTCTTCATGCCGTAGACACCGTCTCATTCACCCTGCAAACCGGACAGGTCATCGGCCTCATCGGAGCCAACGGCGCAGGCAAAACGACCCTGATGCGCATGCTGGCCACCCTCGACCAGCCTACAACAGGCAGCATCAGCATCCTCGGAGCCGATGCCGTCCTGCATCCGGAACTCATCCGCCACCGCATCGGCTGGATGCCGGACGACTTCAACGTCTACAGCAACACCACAGTCCGCGACTACCTCGACTTCTTCGCCCGCGCCTACGGATTGAAAGGCCACACACGGCGGGAAACGGTCGCCCGGCTCATGGAATTCACGGGAATCCCCGACCTGGCCGACCGCTTCATCGACAAACTCTCCAAAGGGCAGAAGCAGAAACTAGGCCTTGCCCGCATGCTCGTCGGCGACCCCGAACTTCTCATCCTCGACGAACCTGCCGCAGGACTCGACCCTAAAGCCCGGCTCGAATTCAAACAGCACATCCACGACCTCGCCAATCAAGGCAAAACCATCCTGATCAGCTCGCACATCCTCTCCGAACTCTCGGAAATGTGCAGCGACCTGATCTTCATGGACAACGGCAAAATCATCCGCTCCGGCACACAGGAAGACCTTCTGCAAACCGCCTCGGCAGTAACGGAAATTCTTATCCGCTGCATCGGAGATCCTCAACTTCTTGTCGAGTGGCTCAAAAACCGCGAAGGCTGGAACAACATCACGCCCCTGCCGCAAGGCGCATCCGCCGTCTGTTCGCTGGATTCTGATGAAGCGCTCAGCCGCGAACTCAGGGAACTCTGCCTCGCCCTGCCCATCCTCGAATTCACCCCGCGCCGCCGCAACCTCGAAGAAGCCTTCGTCTCCATCCTCTCCGGCAACCTCCCCCCCATCCCCTCCCAAGCATGAACAAACTCGACTTCCCCGACTATTTCCTCCCCGCGCTCGTCAAAGACCTGCGCCAGAGCCTGCGCTCGTCAAGCGCACTCATCACCGCAGGCCTCATCCCATGTCTGCTCGCCATCACTCTTTGCTCTGAAAACGACCATTCATTCTGGCTGATCACCTCCATCATACTCTTCCTGTTGACCATCGTCGCCTACAAATCCGTCAAACAGGACATCGGCCAGCACGCCACCAATTTCCTGATCCTCACCGGGCAAACCTCATGGCGGATCATTGTCGGCAAATGGCTCTCCGTGGCAGTGCAAATGGGACTGGTCAACCTCCTCCTGCTCCCGTTCATTGTATTCGCATCGTTCCACTACGAACAGCCCTTCTGGCTCTTTTTCATCCACCTGTTGATTATCAATGCCGCCTCCATCATTCTGACCTCCGCTCAGATGTTTTTGGCCGGCATGCCGTTCTTCTACCGGGTCATCGGCATCATTGCGGGCATCATGTACTTTATGAGCGCCCTCGGCTTCTTCAGCCTCATGGCCGACGTACTCTACGAAGGGCTGAAAATATGGGATAAGGAAACACTCCAGACAACCGTACCGCTCCTCCTCGTCTCGGCAGCGGATACGGTCTGCATCATCCTGCTCTTCCTCACGCTTGCCCGGCGTTTCTATGCCTCACCGTCCGAAAACTGTGCTCTACCTCTGCGCCAGTTGAGCTTCATCGTCTGGGGTATCACGGCCATCACCGTCCTGACCCCAACCTTCGACGCTGTGCAGCAATTCATCTTCAGCAGCGTGTATTGCCTCTTCGCGGTCTGGCTGGACATGACCCTGCCCAGCCAAACCCTCCTCAGCCACAAGGAAAACCTCTCCAAACATCCTCTGCGCATCCGCCCGTCCTTCCTGAGCCTGCCCGGATGGGCACCCGCCTACTTCTGGGGTATCGTCTTGCTGGTCCTGCACGCCGGACTCCTGTACGGCACATTCTACATCCAGTCTGATTCACAAAACATCCTGGGCGCCCTCACCTTCGGAGCAGTCGATAATCCGTCCATTCAGTTTGGCGGCATCCTCCTCACCGTCTTCTCCATTCTGTACACCATCACGGTACCCCTCATCATCCTCAATCCGATGCGCCGCTGGCTGCAGAACCATGGTCCGGTCGTTTATGCGTTCATCCTCATGGCCATTGCCCTCGTTTTCACGCCGATACTGACATCGATCCCGGACCTCCAAAACGACTCTCCCATCGTGGCCTTGATCCCCGGTCTCTGCCTGAGCGGCACCCTCTTCACTTGGTTCCATTCCATCGTCGAACAGAAAACATGCCTGATGGGATCCTATTTCCTCACGCAGCTTGTCAGTACAGCCATCGCATTCATCATCCTGTGCATTCAGGCAGCATGTACACGCACCAGAAAATAGGCTTTCTATCTGACCCCGCAGCAGACTGTCATTGATACATTAATAAGGAGGCAAACAGGCAATACCCAACCACGATAATCCTCGATTCAAATATGATTGAGGATTCTCATTCCAATGCGATTTGCCCAACTGTGCACATAAGGAGTACAGCCTTGCAACACATCTCGCCGAGAATCCCAATGTTTTAAGTTCCCGAAGGTACTCCTCCGCCATTTGGGGGCGTTGGCAACGGCACGCAATGCGATAGCAGTGCAGCACAGAAAGGGCATGCGCCTGCCTTTCCCATTTACTGCCAGCCAACCCCATGCGGAACAAAGTTTCTAGCACCACGGTATCGCACATGTTTTCATAAGCAATACGCTGTTCGTAGGATTGCATCTTCTGGGAATGGCTTGTGGAACGCACCAGATAACCACATAACACTTCCGATGTTTCAACGGTACGAAAATGATAGCCCAAAGGCAACAGCAATTGCCAGTTCTGGCCTGCATCCTTTCTCGTATATATTTCCCGGGCAGGGTTGATATCCAAAAAACTCCTTGTTTTTGCAAGACAACACATGGCTCCCAAAAAAGTTTTCCTTAACAAAACATCCCGAAAAAATCGATCATAAACATACACGTCCTGACCAGCGGGCATATAATATCCGATTTCTGCATCATCTTCCTCTCGTATGCAAACGGCATTGCAGCGCACTAAAGCCACATCGTCCGGCTGCGAACGCAAAATGGCAACACGCCGGGAAATCGAATCGGGAAACAGAAAATCGTCCGGATCCGGCCATGAGAAAAACTCTCCTTTCACATACTGCAGGCCTACCTGCAACGCTACTGATTGCCCCTGATTGGACTGCCTTATCGTATCGACCTCATATCCTCTGGCTTTCAATAAAGGAACATACCGTTCGATCACATCCCATGTTTCGTCAGTCGACCCATCGTCGATCAAAATAACATGCAACCGATCATATGTTTGCTGCAAGAGAGAATCGAAAAAACGCGGCAAATATTTCGCCACGTTATAACATGGCGAAATCAAGCTTACGAGCCCTTCTTCAAGAACCGCTTCCATACACGGGACATAACATGGGACAAACGCACGGTCAAGAGTTTTCTTTCCGGCAAGAAAATCGAAACCATAGACAAACAGACAACAAACAAAACCACGCATCCTGACATTCGTATCATCAGCGAGCTGGCATCAAGGGGCAAACAAAGCACATAATCAAAAATGTAAATAGCGCCAACAACAGGCACACCCGTTGTAACCGCATAAAGCAGATACTTGCCAACATACCGACGGAACGGCAAACCGAAATAATCCCGATACAACACGAACGGACGTATCCAGCACGGTGCCACCAGCCCGCTCACCACCGTACCGAAAAAGACCCCGGCCATTCCCCAGTACTGCACCATGACCAAACCGACCACAAGATTGGTCACAGCCTGAATCAACGGAGAAAATCGGTCGTTGTAGAACAGCCCGGCACCATTGCGGAACAGGAAAGGTGCCTGCCTCATACCGTACAGATACAAATCTGTCGCAATCAGAGCCACGACCGTAAAATCCAGAATATACTCGGAGCCGAGCCATACAGAGATTATATTGTTGGCACAAACGCAGAACCCCATAGAAACCAAACCGAAAACAGCGCAGGACAGGAAATTGATCTCTTGAAACACTTCATACACGCGTTCCCGGGACGATGTGGCCACCAGATTGCCGATACCCGCTGTCATATTGCCGAAACAGGCCGTCGCCACGGGTTTAATGGCATTCAACAGCGTCAGGTAATTGGTGAACATGCCGACGGCGGTAATATTCACGAACGCGCCGATGATCAGGCTGCTGGTGCCGTTGATGCAGTAATCGCCGATCTTGTGGAAGAACATGGCCTTCACATTCTTGACGATCTCCCGCTTCTCCGGCTCGCTCAGTTTCTCCTGCGGTCTGGTGCTCAACCACGGCCAATTTCGGCGTGCCAGAAAATAGACCATGATGCGATCTCCAAGCGCCACCACGAAGCCGGCAATGCACAATGCCAGATAATTTTGAAAAACAAGCAGCACGGCTACGGCGACGCCGAGATTGACGAACTTGAAGATCTGCGCGAAATACGTCAGCACATATTCCCTCTGCGTGGCCGAAAAAAGCGTCGAATTGTACGAAAAATAATAGGAAACGACCGTCGAGGAAAGCGTAATGAAATAAATCCAGTACACATGCTCGATATTCTCCGAACCCTTAGCGATATCCGGAAGAAAGGGCATCAGAATCATGCCCAAAACGAACACGACCAGCCCCAGCCATGCATAAATCTTCCGGTACAGCCAGATCAGCGTATGCATTTTCGCCTGATTGCCTTCGGCAATCGGCTTGTACAGGCTGAACACGATACTCGTCCCGATACCCAGTTCCGTCAGCGACAACATGCCGAGCACATTGCCGAGAAGACTTCCGATGCCGAGATATTCCACCCCCAGCATGGAGATGAACATCTTGCGCCAGACGATCGAATAAATGGCCGTCCCAACGAAACTGATCAGCGTCGCCGTAAAATTTTTGGCGTACTGTTGTGTCCGGGTTCCTGCCATGCGCACGGAAACATACAAACAGACCGGAAAAAATGCAAGATTTATTCCCGAAGATTTGCTGCCGTTCAGGCGATTGACTTCACCTGAACATGGAAAACAACCGCGTTCACAGCACCCGTGCCCAAAGAACCTTCAAATAACGGCCCTCAGGATAGGTACTCAGGAAGGGATGGTCCCAGCCGGGGCCGGACATCTGCACAATCTGCAACCGGCGACCCAGCCGCTGCGCGGCCTTGATCACCGTCTTCTCGAATTCTCCGGGCGAAACCAGACCGGAGCAGGAACACGTCACGAACAACCCACCGGGGCGCACGCACTGCAATCCCAGCATATTCAGGTCATGATACTTCTTGATACCCTCTTCGTAGGCCTCATCCCTGCCCTGTACGAACTTGGGAGGATCCAGCAGCACCACATCGAACAAGCGGCCGTTCCTCACCATCTGGCGGGCATACACGAAGGCATCCGCATGCACGAAATCGATACGCTGCTGCCCATTGATATTGGCATTGCGCTTCGCCATCGCGATCGCCTTCTCGTCGAGATCCACTGCCGTCACCTCGGCAGCTCCTCCCAACTTCTTGGCCAGAATGGAAAAGCCTCCGCTGTAGCAACACAAATCGAGAACAGTCTTACCCTGCACAAGCTGCGAAAGCTTCAACCGATTATCGCGCTGATCGCAGAAAAAGCCCGTCTTGTGTCCCTGAGCGAAATCCACTTCGAATTGAACGCCATTCTCATGAATGCGTACCAGCCGCACGGGATCACTCGAAGGAGCCTGCCGCGTATCAATACCCTCCATGCGGGCAATGGATTCATCCACCTGCACCACATGGCGGCTCGTACCGCACAGTTCATGCAGCAGGGGCAGCCAACGGTCAAGCCTCAGCCACGCGCCGAGAGTCGACACTTCGAGGCTCAACACATCGTTATATCTGTCCACGATCAGCCCGCCGATACCGTCCGAATCCCCATGCAGCACACGGTAGGCATTCGTCACCTCGTCGAGGCGGCATACATCGCGCCTCCACGCCACCGCTTTGCGGATCGCATCATCCAGCGCCTTCTCGGTCAGCACATCGCGGCCATGGGCCAGCACGCGCAGAGGAGTGCGGCTCTTCTCGTTCCAGAACCCGCCGCCGAACAACTCGCCATTCTTATCGTACACATTGATCAACTGGCCGTCCCGGGCATCCGGACTCACCGCGCCCAGCATGCGGGGGAAAATGGCCGGATTATACGAAAAATACTTCAACTGCACCCAGGGAGCCGTCCATTCTTCGCTGCCCTCGGGAGCATCTTCCCGGCGCATGCGGCTCACAGGCTGTACCGGGCGATTGCCGGATGGTTTCGGACGGAACGGGCGGTCTTGATAGCGTGGCTTGTGAAATTCTCTCATGATCGGGAATGGACGTAGCGCAGCACGGCATGGCGGATTGCTTCGCGTGCATCGGGCATCCGTATGCCGAGCTGCAGAAGACGTTCATTCCCCATCGCCGTGTGACGCGGTCGAGTATCG
This sequence comes from Neoakkermansia glycaniphila, assembly GCF_900097105.1. GTDB lineage: Bacteria > Verrucomicrobiota > Verrucomicrobiia > Verrucomicrobiales > Akkermansiaceae > Akkermansia > Akkermansia glycaniphila. The sequence continues at coordinate 39,657 of NZ_LT629973.1, forward strand.
CGGAAAGAAAGCATTTCGTCCAGCTTTTGTTCAACAATCACGCTTTTTCCTTCGGGAAACCCCATCTCCGCCAGAACCTCCAGCACGACGGACGCATAACCATACCAGGACATCGGTTCGCCGGAACTGCATACATGCCACACACCGCCATCCACCTGCCGCTCACACATCGCCAACAGAATACGCACAACATCATCAACATCCGTCGGCAGTGAAAACTTGTCCGCCACCGCAGTCAAAGGCTCGCCAGCCAAAGCCTTCCGGGCGACGGCCTCCGCAAAACCGGGCTTGCCGGGATGACCGCAAACCCAGGACACCCGCACCACAACCGCATCGGGATACTCCTCCAGCACCTGCAGCTCTCCCTCCCGCTTGCTCTCGCCGTACACGCAAACCGGCTTGCAGCCAGCATCCTCCCCCTTCAACCCCGGCCGCCTGCCATCCAGCACGTAGTCCGTACTCAGATGAATGAACCTCTTTCCCTCCCGGGCACAGGCACGGGCCATCATCGCCGGAGCCACCGCATTCACCAAATGGGCAGCCAACGGATCATCCACACATGCTTCCAGACTGCTGATTGCTGCACAATTCACCACAGCCTCTGCGGAATCTTCCGCTACGCGCCGCTCCACTGCGTCTCCATCAGCCAAATCGACCTCGCCGCGAACACAGGACGACACCTCCCAACCGCCTTCAAGAAACCCTTGCACGGCCCTGCTTCCCACACGCCCAGCCGCCCCGAATATCAATACCTTTTTCATGTCGATTCTCGCTTCTTTCCTGCTGCCGCATATATCACGCATCGGCGGCACTGCTTGTGCAGAGAAGCAGTATAAACCGAATCCCCGCCGTCCGCCAGCCCAAACACCGCGTATCGCTCCGGAAATACAAGCCATTTCCGGCTCTCGGAATCCACACTTTATCCTTGCAATTCCGTTGTTTTTACCTATACTTCCCGCGCACTGCCCTTGCCCGGGCAGTAGATCCATCCAAACATGAAAAACATGAACGTAGCCATTGTCGGAGCCACCGGTGCGGTGGGCGTCGAAATTCTCTCCTGCCTGGAAACCAGAAACTTCCCTCTGGCTTCCCTGAAACTCCTGGCATCCAAACGTTCAGCCGGTAAACAGGTCGCCTTCCGCGGTCAGACACTCACCGTCGAAGAACTCACGCCGGAATCCTTTGCCGGAGTGGATCTCGCCCTCTTCAGCGCCGGCGGCGACATCTCCCGCCAGTTCGCACCCATCGCCGCTGCTGCTGGCTGCGTCGTCGTGGACAACTCCTCGGCCTTCCGTCAGGACCCGGACGTACCGCTCGTCGTCCCTGAAATCAACCCGGAAGCCGCCTTCGACCATCCGCGCAACATCATTGCGAACCCGAACTGCACCACCATCATCACCCTGATGGCCCTCTACCCCCTCCACCTCCAGTTCGGACTCAAAACCGTCATCGCCTCCAGCTATCAGGCCGTCTCCGGCAGCGGACAGCAAGGCATCGCCGAACTCGAAGGCCAGGTACGCGCCATCGTCGACGGCCACCCGGTCGAAAGCAAAGTCTATCCCAAGCAAATCGCCTTCAACCTCATCCCGCAGATCGACAACTTTGCGGATAACGGCTACACCAAGGAAGAACTCAAAATGCTCAACGAAGGGCGCAAAATCATGAGCCTTCCGGAACTCAACGTCACCTGCACCTGCGTCCGCGTCCCCGTATACCGTTCGCACTCCATCTCCGTCGTCGCCCAGTTCTACAAACCCGTCGACCTCGAACTTGCCCGCAAGGCATTCGACGGCAAACCCGGCATCGCCCTGATGGACGATCCCGCCACCCGCACATGGCCGACCCCGCTCGACAGCACCAACGGCGACACCTGCTACGTCGGCCGCATGCGCCGCGACCTCGCCGTCGACAACGCCCTCAACCTCTGGGTCGTCGGCGACCAGGTACGCAAGGGGGCTGCCCTCAACGCCGTGCAGATCGCCGAACTGCTCGCCTCCAGATAACAAAACGAAAAACCTGATGCGTGTGGCTGCTCCGGCGGCTGCACGCTCTTTTCATCATGACCATCCGAGAATACATCGCCGCCACGGCGGAGCAAGTCGACCAGGCGCTCGACAGCATGCTGCCGCCGGACACCGCATCCCCCGCCACCATCCATCAGGCGATGCGCTACAGCATCTTCGCCGGAGGCAAACGCATCCGCCCCGTCCTCTGCATCGCGGCGGCCGAAGCCTGCGGAGGAAATGCCGCCACGGCGATGCCTGCCGCCTGTGCCGTCGAAACCCTGCACACCTACACCCTGATCCATGACGACCTCCCCTGCATGGACAACGACGACCTGCGCCGTGGCAAACCGACCAACCACAAAGTCTTCGGCGAAGGCATCGCCGTCCTCGCAGGCGACGCCCTCCTCACGGAAGCCTTCGCCATGCTCGCCCGCCTTCCGGAAAATGCAAGCTACAGCGTAGCGGACTATGTACGCGAACTGGCCGAAGCCACCGGCAGCCGCCAACTCATCGGAGGCCAGGTACTCGACCTCGAAGGCGAAGGCCGCCAGCTCACCATCGAAGAACTACGTGCCATCCACAACGGCAAAACATCCGCCCTCCTCACCGCAGCCATCCGCCTCGGAGCCATGAGTGCCGCCGCTGCCTCCGAACAACTCGCCGCCCTCACCGCCTACGGGCAAAACCTCGGCCTCGCCTTCCAGATCATCGACGACATTCTGGACATCACCTCCACCCCCGAAACCCTCGGCAAATCCATCGGCAAAGACGAACAGGCAGGCAAAGCCACCTACCCCGCCCTCGTCGGCATCGACCATGCCCGGCAGGAAGCCCGCGACCTCACCGTAGCAGCCTGCAAAGCTCTCGACATCTTCCCCGAACAGCAGCGCACACGCCTGCTTGCACTCAACGACTATCTACTCAACCGCAATTATTGACCCTACCGACATGGTTAGCAACAACATTTCAGAACTGATCGACCTCGCCCTGAAGGAAGACTTCGGCACGGGCGACGTCACCTCCGAATACTTCGTCCCTGCCGATCTCAAGGCCCGTGCCGTCCTCACCCCGCGCAGCAAAGGCGTACTCTCCGGCGTCGAAGTCGCCGCACAGGTATTTCGCACCGTCGATCCGAACCTTCACATCGAAATCTACCTCAACGATGGAGCCATCGTCGGCCCCGGGGCCATCGTCATGCTCATCGAAGGCAATGCCCGCTCCATCCTCGGAGCCGAACGCACCGCCCTCAACTTCATCCAGCGACTCTCCGGCATCGCCACCCTCACGCGCCGATACGTCAAAGCCATCAGCCACACCAGCACCCGACTGCTCGACACCCGCAAAACCACCCCCGGTTACCGGCTCCTCGAAAAGGCCGCCGTCACACACGGAGGCGGCACCAACCACCGCCTCGGCCTCTACGACCGCGCCATGGTCAAGGACAACCACCTCATGACCGACGGCAACACCGAACACCTACAAGCCTGCATCAGCAAACTCAAGGAAGAAAAACCCGGTGTTGAAGTCCAGCTCGAAGCGGACAACCTCGACCAGGTAGCCGCCTTCCTCAAACTTGAAGGAGTCGACCACATCCTCCTTGACAACATGAGTCCCGAGCAAATGAAACAAGCCGTCGAAATGCGCGGACAACGCTCGCTCCCCCTCTACGAGGCCAGCGGCGGCATCACCCTCGAAACGGCACCAGCCGCGGCCGAATCCGGCGTGGACTTCATCTCCTTTGGCGTACTCACCCACTCGGCGCCGTCGCTCGACCTCGGACTCGACTTCTCCATCGAAGACAAATAACCCCCGCTCAACACATCTCATCCCGCAACGGCCCGCCGCCATTGCGGAATAATCCTTTCAAGCATTCAAAATGAAAACGGCCGCAGCATAATACCTGCGGCCGTTGCCTTATTTACTGCCAGAAAACCCGGAAGAAAAGAATCATTTGCGGCGGCGGCGCAGCATCAATCCGGCCAGAGAAACAAGACCGAAAGCCGCACTTGCCGGTTCCGGCACCATCTGCAGCGTCACTGTCCCTCCGTCGATAATGGCTCTCATATTCGCGCCAAGACCGGTCAGATTGCTCTCGGCAAGAGTCACATCCTTACCCGTAATAAACTCATACGTACCTGCGGACAGTCCGGTAAGATCAATCGTAATATTGCCGTTAATGGTCGCATTTTGCGTAAGAATGAGCGAACTGCCTCCTCCGAGAAGAATATCCCCAAGAAAAGTCGAACCCGTAAAGGACTGAGTACCCCCACCCGTCATGGAGAGATTCAGATATGCCGATGCAGCACCCATGGCTCCGCCGTAAACATAAGACTCAGCCCCGGTAAGCGTCAATACAAGATCCGTTCCCGATGTCGTCAAACGTTCCTTCCCGGTAAGATTCGTACTGCCGGTAATACCCGCAAAAGAAGCATCGCCTGTAATGGACAATGTACTGAAACCAAGATTGGGCGTACATCCGTACTTCGCCGAAGCAGTATCGTACGCCTTGGCTGCAGTACCGAAAATATATTGCGCAGCAGACATGCCAGTCCCTCTATACTGCACGGTAACACCACCATTCCATCCGTTCGTCACGGAAACGGAACCGGAAAACGATTGGCCGGAAACACCTTGAAGATTGACCGTCGTATCTCTGGTACTCTTGATCGCCACACGGACATTGGCATGCCCCGCAAACGTCGCATTCGCAAACGACACTGTCCGGGATGCGGAATTCTCGGAATTGCTCCAACCGATCACGGCGACATCCTCTCCGATCACGGAAGGAACAGCGGCAGATGCTGCAGCAAAGGTAAAGATTTGGTTGAACGACGTATTCTGCGTCTGAGAAAACGTAAGAGCGCCGCCTTCTTCGATCGTATAATCCTGTACGGTAGACTGGTAGGCCGTTGTATCGCCGGTTTTGATTTCTACCGCAGACACGCTGGAACACAATCCTGCCGTCAACACGCAAATCATTGATGGATAAAACAAAAATTTCATAACAGACAAATGATTAAGATGGATAAACCTACCGGATTCCTTATCCGTTATAACATTACTATATATATCTTTTGTTTCTCATGGGCAAGATCCCGAAAAGGAAAAACATGGATGAAGGATAAAATACAAAAAAATATCGTTTTACGAAACTTTCATATTGACGACGGATAAGGAATCCGCGAGCCATACATGGGAGGAAGAGGGTGATTTCCCTCGTTTCCGTGTTCCGGTATGCAAGAGAGCCGGAGGGGGCTGTTCCCCTCCGGCTCTGCCGTTGCGTGGTTGCGGTCGGTTGGTTTGCGCCGTTCCTTTAGAAGTTGTAGCGGTAGCCGATTCCTCCGCTTACTTCCGTGCTCCGGCTGCGCGCATCAAGGTTGATTTCCATGAAGATGCTGCTTTGCAGTTCGACCGGTATCGTGAGTCCGAGGCCTACTTCCACTCCCGTGCTTCCGGGTTTGATTCCTTCTACCGTGCGTTTGTACCCTTTCGCGTCCGCAAAGGCTACGTCCGCTTCTACCTGCCGGTCTCCCACGTCCTGCAGGAGCATGGCCCGCGCTTCGAGGGTGGCCGTCCGGTTGAAGAGGTTTTGCCCGACGGAGGCGATGTAGCGGCCGCCCACTCCTACCGTGCCGTAGGTGGTGTCCATGTTTTCGACGCTGAGGTTGGCGTTGCCCGCTCCCGTTTCCGTGTAGCCTTTCATGCGCGCGCTGTTGAGGCTGGCGTTGAAGAGGGGCTGGACGAGGGATTTGTAGTCGGTGTCCAGGGCGATGTCGTAGGCGAGTTCGTACATGGCGCCGAAGCTGCTGCCGTCCGTGGTGCCGCTGGTTTTGTACTGGCCGGCGCCGTAGTTGACGGTGCGGTCGAGGTCGGCTTTCGCGGTGCCTCCCGTGAGGATGCCGACGTGGGACCATTTGCCGCTCTGTCCGCGGAGGTAGAGGCTGGCGAGGTAGCTGTCGACATGTCCGCTGGCGGTGTCCGCTCCGGTGGCGGTGAGTTTGCCGTAGTTGGCGGTGAAGGCGACGCCGAGGGTGATGTGGCGGCTGATGTCGCTGTCAGCTCCGATGGTGCCGCCCCAGCTGCTGAGTTTGTAGCCGGGCTGGTCTCCGTTCTGCGAGATGTCGCTGTTGGCTCCGTTGAAGCTGGCCCAGGCGTTCCAGTAGGGGAGGTCCTGCTGGACGACGGAGGGGTCGATTCCCATGGTGACGGTGCGGTTGCGGATGGCTCGCATGTTGCGTTCCTGGGTGCCGAGCTGCGCCGCGTTGAGGGTGGTGACCGTGGCCCCTGCAGCCGCCGCCATGATGGTGTTGGCTGCCGCTTTGCCCGATGCCGTGTTCTGGTTGATCTGGTTGTCGAGTTCCGTCATCAGTCTGGAGAGGTTGCTGTCTGCAGCCGTCGCCTGCGGGTTGACCGTGACCAGCATGTTGTCCAGCAGGGCGCCGCCGGCACGTCCGTTGACGGTCGTGGCTTCATGGACGTAGAAGCCGCGCGTGTTGGCGGAGGTGGTGAGGACGAGTTTGCCGTTTTTGACGTGGACGGTGGAGAGGTTCGCATCAAAGTATTTGCTGAAGAGTTTGTCGTAGGAGATGGTGTAGTTGCCGTCTCCCGTCAGGACGACTCCGTCGGCCAGGGTGATGTCGATGGGCATGCTGCCGTTGATGATGCTTTGGTTGCTCGCTGCAGAGAAGCTGAAGCGGGCTCCGTCCGATACGTTCAGGACGCCGGTGTTGCTGATGAGGGGGCTGTCGCTGTTGGGGAAGAGTCCGGCCGCCGCCGTGTTGACGATGAAGCCGAGGGTGCCGCCCGCTGCGATGGAGCCGCCGTCGATGCGAAGCTGGTTGTTCTGTCCGTTGCCGTTGGCTCCGTTCAGGATGACTGTGCCGCCCTGCCCGATGTTGACCTGGCGGTAGCTGGCGTTGCCTCCGGCGTAGTTCAGGGCGATCGTGCCGCTTCCCGTGGCGGTCAGTGCGGTTTCAAGGCCGCCCGTGCCGTTGATGGCGAGGGTGCCGTTCGTGTTGGCCAGGGTGCCGCTGTAGTTGTGCAGGTCGCCCTCGATCGTGCCTCCGGCCGTGGTGGTGACGTCGCCGGTGCCCGTGAGGCTGCTGCCCGCGGCCATTTGGAGGCCGCGTACGGTGGCGGAGCTGCCGTCTGCAAGGTCAAGGCCGGTGGAGGCGGCGAGGTTCAGGGAGAGTCCCCGGATGCTGCTGTCCGCGGCCAGCATGAGCGAGCCGTTCCGGATGTCGAGGTTGCCGGTGTTGTCGCTGCTCGCGAGGCTGCCGGTGTACATCGATGCCTGCGGCAGGGCCAGGATCATGGTGGCGTTGTCGGCCACGTCGATGGAGCCGTTGGATCCGGCGGCAAGTCCGTTTACCGTGAGGGTGCTGCGGTTGCCTCCGATTTCCATGCGGCCGCCCTGCAGGTCCAGCGTGCCGAGGGTGGTGCGGCTTTGCGCTCCCGTGGCGGCGAAGGTGCCGTGCGCATCCACCTGCAGCGCCGAGATGTCGTTGGTTTTGCCTGCACCCGTCAGGGCGAGTTTGCCTTCTTTGACTTGAAGCAGGCTGTTGCTGCCAATCGTGACGTTGCCGCCGATGCCGAGGCCGTATGTTCCGTCTTTGACCAGTTTCGTGTCGGTGGCGGTGAGGTTGCCGAGGTAGGTGGTGTCCGATGTGCCGTTGCGCAGGGTGACGAGCGTCTGTTCGCCCGCGACGCTGCTCTGCAAGGTGAGCGTGGCCGTGCGGCTGGCTTCGCCGTTGCCGTACATTTGGTTGATGACGAGGCCGTCCGTTTTGTCGGCAGGCGCCGTGCCCGGCAGGTCGATGAGCATGTCATGGTCCATCTGGACGGCGGTGAAGCCGTCCAGGCTCTGATAGGTTGCGAGCGTGTAGGCGTCCGGCTGCGTCAAGGCTCCGTCCACGGAAGCCACGAAGACCGTGTTCAGGCGGGCGGTGAAGTTGATGTTGCCGCCCTGGATCTGCGTGTCCGCGACTTTGAGAGACATCGAGTTGCCGAAGACGATGTCGCCGATGTTCGCCGTCAGCGTTCCGTTCGTGGCAAACAGGCTGACTGTGGCCGAGTCGTTGCCGATGGCCGTTTTCAGCGCTGCCACGAGTTCGTCGGAGAGGTTGGCGGTGAAGGCGCCGTTGACAGTGAGGTTCGCTCCCGTGACGATGCTTTTCGCGGTGTCCGCACCTGCGCCGTTGATGCTGGCCGTTCCGGTGCCGAAGGTCAGGAAGGCCGTGTTCAGCGTTGCCGTACCCGTCAGGCCCGTGATGCGCGCTCCGCCGTTCGTGGTGCGGAGCGATGTGATTTTGGCGGCGTCCATGCCTCCGAAGTTCGTCGTCAGCGCACGGGCCACGTTGATGTGGACCTGTCCGATCGTTCCAGTCGCTCCCGTGATGTTGCCTCCCGTGACGGTGAGGGCGCCCATGTCGATCCCGTTCAGGTTCAGGCTGCCCGTGCCGTTCGTGCCGCCCGTCATGGCGATGGCGGTGGCGTTGTCCACCGTGCCGTTCAGGTCGCCCGAAGAGAGGGTGAGCGTGTGCGCTCCGCTCAGGCGGGAGGTGTCCGTCATGACAAGGTTGTCCATCGTGGCGTTCGCGTTGAGCTGGAGGCCCGTGCCGGCTCCGAGCGCGACGTCCGCCGCTCCCAGCGTGCCGATGAAGGTGCCCGTGCCCGCGAGGTTGAGCGTGCTGCCCGCTACCTGTGCAATGGTGCCGGCCAGAGTGGCGTTGCCATCCGTGCTGAGCGTGGCGTTGCCCGTCATGGTGAGTTTGCCCGTGTAGGTGCTGGCGGCAGCTCCGAAGGTGAGGGTGCCCCCGTTGACGGTGGCATCGTAGCCGACGGCCGCATTGCGGTCGGTGAGCGTGCCCGTGAGGGTCATGGTTTTGTCGCCCAGCGCCAGCGTGAAGCCGTTGGCGAAGGTGGTGGTGCCCGTGAGGTTGAGGGCGCTCGCCGTGCCGTTGAGGGTGATGCTGCCGCTGTAGGTGGTGGCGCCTGCCAGTTCCAGTACGCCGTCAGTGGCGGTGATGGCGGCGGTCGTGAGCGCCGTCTGGCTGAGTTTGAGGGTGCCGGCTCCGCTCTTGGTGATGGCGGTGGTGCCCAGGTACTCGGTCCATGTGACGATGCCTGCCGCCTGCGAGATGTCGATGTGCGCGGCGGTGGAGCCCGCGGCCAGCGTCAGGTTGCCCGAGAGGATGTCGTCTTCCCAGCCCGAGGCGTTCGCCCCGTATTTCAGCGTCGCCCCATCGCTCATGGTGACGGTGCCCGTGCCCAGCGCTCCCGCCGTCCGGATTTCCGTCGTACCATCCCGAAGTTCTACATTCGCAAAGTGGTTGTTCACTCCTACAACCAAAGTGCCAGCACCGTTCTTCACCAATGACCCAGTCGTCGTGAAACCGGCGCCAGCATTGAAGTTGTAGGTATTATCCGCGGAGATACTGACAAGAATATCCTTCACGCTTAAGCCTGCCGTATCGACATTCAGCAAGTTTGTACCTTCTGCAGTGAAGGCGTCGTCGGTAAAATAGATACTGTCGGTCACAGTAGGCGGTCCGGTAATGCCCTGTTTCGTCCATGCGGTTGCCTGATTGGCGTCGGTCGTTTGCCCGCTCCACACATAGGCGTTGGCGAGATTCAGCCCCACCTTCAACCACAATTCGCCATTTGTCATGTACTCCAGCGTATAGGTCAGATCCGTGGTGGAAGCCGCTGCAGATACCATGGCATCCGTCAGTACGCCTCCATCCCACAGAGCCACCTTGAGGTGGTCGCCGATGGTGAAATCGGTCACTCCATTGAAATCAACGACCGTACCTGCCGGAGCATCCCCCCGGATATTCCAGAAGTTGTCGGCGCTCGTGTAATAGATTGTTCCCGTTTGAGAGAAGTTGCGAGTGTTCAGGGTCACGCCGTTACTGATGGTGATACCTCCCGCAGCGGTTCCGCCTGTACCGGCCGTCAGCACGGATGCACTGTTATCAATCCGAATCGCGCTTGTGACGGCAAACGTTCCCAGATTGATCGTACCCCCATCGGCCACGATTGTGCCCGTACCGGCAAATCCGGTGCTACCGGCGATAAGCGTACCGCCTTGCGCCTTGATCTCGCCCGTGAAGTTGGTTGCCGTACCGCTCAAGGTGATATTGCCGTTTTCGATCTCAATCACACCGTTGCCGCCCAGCGCACCGCCATACGTCAAAGCGTTCGAACGGTTGAAGATCAGGGTACCTGTCGCATCATCAGTACTGTACACATTGATGTTGCCCGACCACTGCCCCGTCGTACCGCCATTACCGATGGCTACGATACCTTCATGAACATCCAGATCCGCAGGGGAAGCGTTTGCACCGGTAAGGGTCAACCTGCCAGAGCCATGTTTGATAATGCCTATGTCGCGAGGTGCATTTTGCGCTTCGAAAACACCGGCAAAAACCGTATCCGTATCCTGCCTTAAAGTAATATACCTATAATTTTCACTGGTGGACGGATTTGTATTAAACCGCCCTTCAATGCGGCTGGAAGCATCACCGGAAAGACCGCCAAGAAGCAAGCCGTTCGCCTTGCCGTGGTAAGCGGATCCAAGCGTCATTTTGGTGGTCGCAGCCAGAACGATGGAACCATATTTGCCATCTACCGGAGCAAGAAATTGCGATCCATTCGCCTGATTCATGACCCACTGGTTGTTGGTGCTGTTCGTAGACAGAGTCAAGGTACCCGTAAAGGCATTGTTTGTCGTCAAGACAACCGGATTACCGGTATACACACAGGTAATGTTGCCGTTTCCTGCAAGTTTGAAATTGGTATTGACATTGCCAGAGCCACCCATGCCTGTCAGTGTCAGACGAGCATTCTGATCTGCGACATAGGATTGTGCATCAGCATATGCCACTGAAGCCGACGAACCTTCCTTGAGACGCAGAGTACCATTGCCGGTCACTGCCGACATCGTACCGTACTGCACATTTTCTCCGATAGACAGCGTACCGCTGTTCGCAATCGCTCCTGATCCGAGTACGCCAGCCGTGCCCGCCGTCAGCGATGCTCCGGCATTCACCGTAATGTTGCCGCTCAGTGTGGAACCACCCGTAGCCGAAGTGAAGGTATAATCGCCACCGCTTACCGTAATGCCAGCCGTTTGGAGCTGGCCTTGCAACACGATGTTCTTGATACCGGAAGCGGCAGTGAATTCCACGGTATCCATCGCATAGAACATCGAAGCATCGGTTCCGTTCAACCATGCTTCCGTGGCTTTACTGTCCCATACCTGTCCCGCCGTTCCATTCCAGACAAGATTGGCGGACGCTTTGGTACCCGTAACGGTCAGAACAAGATTCGTACCCGTCGCATCCCATGCAAGCGTTGCATTCTGGCCTCGAACAATCTGATCGGTATTGAATACAGTGGCAGCCGTGTTGCCTGCCACGGTCGATTTCAAGACGGTCAGCGTCTTTGCATTCGTCAGATTGGCAAAATCGAAATTGAAATTGAGCGTATTGGAGGCACCCAAGGCAGCTGTTCCCGTGTAGTTCAAAACACCGGGCGTATTCGCCGAAACGTTGATACCGAAACGTCCTGCACCGGATGTATAGGCAGCAAAGCTCACGTCAGTCGTTCCACCGACTGTCAGTTGGCCTCCCTGCATATTCAGGTTGGAAAGCGTACCCAGCGTACCGGTTACATTCAATGTGCCGTTGCGCACAATAACATTGCCCGTTAAAGCACTCGTTCCGCTTGCAACCAAAGTACCGACACCGTCTTTGACGAGTGTTCCCGCGCCGCTCAATGCCCCGCTGAGGGTAATCGTGCCGCCGGTACCCGTATAGGCTCCTGCCACAGTCGTTGCAGATGGGGCATAACGGTCCGTATTGAACGTCACGGTCGTACCGCCCGCAAACGCCAAATCTTTCGCGCCGGTCCAGTTGGTCGTACTATTCAAAATACCGATCGTACCTCCGTTCAAGGTCAGATTCGTCAATGACGTGCCGAAACCACCTGTACCGACGTTCATCATCGCACCTGCATTCAAGACGATCGTCGCCACCGAACCGGGTGTCCCTGCATTTCTGGTAATTTGCAGGGAATTGATATTAAAGATACCGCCATCATTAATCGTGAGCGTACCATTGCCGTCGCGCAGAGAAATGCCCGCATTCAGGACATTCAGGACGCCGGAAACCGTCATCGAATGATTACCGGGATAATTGGCCAGCATGAACGAAGCCACTCCGGCGGATGCATCATTCGTATTGCCCGTCACATTCATCACAATGCCACGATTGACAGTTGTCGCGCTGGCTCGGTTGTCAACGGCCATCGCAAAACGTCCCGTCGTCAACACACCGCGTTCCGAACCGTCGGCTGCACCCAAGGTCATATTGCCGGAAACATAGAAAGCCCCCGCGACAGACAATGAACCGTTGTTTACCAGATGCACCGTTCCCGCCGTATCGCTGCTGAACGCAAAGTTGCCTGTCACATTGGCATTGACTCCATCGGCAAATGTCACCTGATTGCTGCCAGCCAGCGCAAGACTGCCCATCGTTACGCTACGACCGGCAAACCTGACTGAAGAGCCGTTACCCGCATTCACAGTCACGGTACCGGCTGCATTGAATACATCGGATACGATGGACAGCGAGGAAGTAGAAGCATCAACGGATTCAGAAAACAGCGAGACGGCTCCTGCCGCCGACACATCGCCGGAGACAACACCCTGATTGCCGCCCCATACGCGCAACGTGCCCGCGCCCAGCATATTGATACGGCTGGCTACGGCTGCGCCATGCATCGTCAAAGCTGCATTGGCCTGCAATTCGATCGTACCGCCCGCATTCAACTGAGTCGGGCCCGTGTACAAATTCACGCCTCCGGCCAGTACAAGTCTGCCTCCGCTATTGAGTATCACTTGCGTCGTCGTTCCGGTTACTGAAGACAAGGTCATTGTGCCGCCTTGATTCACCGTATACAAAATAGTACCCAATCCCGCAGTCGTGAGGCTGGCATCCTGATTGACATTCAGACTGCCGTTACCCGTTACATTCCATGTGCCGTAAGCAGCCTGATTGAGAGCAAGCGTGCCGCCATCCAGCATCAACTGTCCGCCGCTTTGCATCACACCGCCATTGAGCGTCAAGGTGGCGCCGGTCGCCACTTTCAGCGTGCCGCCCGTCAGCGTCAACGAACCGTCGACGATCATATTGCCGCCGGCAATGGAAAAGCCATTGGCCGTCGAGCCGGAATACAACAGATTGTCGTTCACGGTGAACGTGTCGGTCACGGTCAATCGGTTGGCATCTCCGGCTACATCCTGCAGAATGAGGCCCCCGATCACGAGATCCTTTTGAAGGGTCACATTGCCGCCGACACGAATATATTCATGAGTCGGATCATTGACCGTGGCTCCGGTCAATTCGGGCAGCGCCATAAAAGCCAATTCGCCGGAAGCCTGCCGGGTAGCAACACCCGTACGAGTACCATCGGTCAGATACAGTTTCGCACCGGTCAAACTGTCGGCATACAGTTTCGCGACATTCAGATCATCGACGGATACCATCAGAATACCCGTACCGGATACATCGCCGAAGCGGGCTTCCGTTGCACCGGTCAGAACAAGCCTGTTCATGCCGTTGCCGACAACGACCGAACTGAAATTCTGATTGCCCGTCAGGTTCAGGCTGGTCGAATCAGACAGACCGAGATTGGCCATATTCATGGACGACGCCGTGGCCGTGAATGCACCGTTTGCAAATGCAATCGATGCCTGATTATTGACGGCCACATTCGCCAGGGTATGCGTACCGCTCATGGACAGAACCAAGGTACCGCCATTCACGGTGATATTGCCATTGAAATCAGGATTGGTTCCGGATAATGTCTGCGAACCGGTTCCGGACTTGACGATATTCACATCGGCAGCAATATTGCCGCCATACACGTAATCTCCCGTATTATTGATCGTCAGCGTATTTCCGGCCGTACCGTTCAGCACATTGCCTACACCGGAAAGCCCGGCGATCGTCGCATTCGTCGTACCGATCCAGAGGGCGGTATTCTGAGCCATATCGATCACCGCATTGCTGGCAGCTTCGTTATGTTGCAATACGAGGCGGCTGACATTCACATTGGTATTGTTCGTTGTCAGCCTGATGGTTCCCGTAAACGAACCGGCAGCATCCAGATAAAAGTTGTTGACGCCTGCGAGGTCTCCCGCCCCACGATTAAGTATGATCGTGCCGGCTCCATCCAGCTTGGTCAAATAATAATGCTTGGCCCATTGGCTGTTCAACGTGGCATTACTACCCGCCGCGAATTCAATACCCTGATTGAAGGTATAGGAACCGTCCTCGAAATGCAGCATGGATGTTCCCGACATTTTGACATGCGAACTGATGGCAACCGTCTGCGCCTTGTTGGATTGCGCGGCCGTCCAAAGATGCAGATTCATGCGACCACCATTCTGAATTTCGATCGTATTGCCCAAACCGCAAGTTGCCCCTGCTGCTGCCGCTCCCGTATTACCATTACCCCATGTCAAAGCCGCACTACCGGAAACGAGGATATTGCCCGTAAAACCGGCATGGTTGGTAGCATTCAATTTCACCGTGCCAGTGGCCCCGGGAGCAGCGATCTGCCATGTACCCGAACCCGTAATCGCATTATTCACAGTCAATGTATTACCATTCGCCACCGTGATCTTTGAACCGTCACTCAGAATATTGACCGTACCAGCGAACGTCGTATTACCTGTTATACGCAAAGCAGCTCCTCCGTATTCATTGGCTTCCGTAAACAAGGAACTGTCGCCCAAATGAAAATTGTTGTTCAGGGTCTGGGCACCATCGATCCACAACTGACCACCTGCTACATAAATCGTTCCAGCATTCGTCAATTGATTGGCAGTCATCAAATAACGACTTTGTGCAAACCAGACGGAATTGGCCGTAATCGGGCCATTGAGCGTCATTTGACGGCGAGCATAGGATCCCGCATTATTCGGATCCGTCAATGTCATCAACTTGATATCACGCCCCGTTGCCGTAATGGAGGATCCGGTATTGCCTTCGGTCGTATAATTGATCACCGAATTGGCTGTCACGGTAATATCGCCTCTCGAAGCCGTGCCTGAATTCACATTATCATACGTCACGCCATCCGGTCCGGGGAATGCAGCCATGGGCAACACGGCCGCAGAAAACGCGGTCGGTACCACATAGGACGATTCCCAATTCAAATCTTGGGAAGAAGCCGTAGCCGTTGTCGTACAACATACCGTAACGGCAAGGCAGGAAAGAATCGCTGTTCGCAACGCAAGGGGGAGATGCAATTTCATATGGATGAAAAATGAGGACTAAAATGAGAACTATTATAACAGGAGCTGATAATGCATTGTTCGAAAATCCGCATCAGAAACGGATAACCGCATGAATTTCAAGCGTTCCATACAATCACCCGATCCAGACACACCAAGACGGACACTCAATCCGACTTAATATAATTTCCGAACACAACGACTATAGCAAACGGAAAACTGTGTGTCAAACCATAACGTACAAAAAGAATACCGAAATAGCGACTCATGAGAAAAGAAATGATACCAAGCAACTACCAATGAAAAATGATTGATTGTATCCAAGGTGGATTCGAATTCAACCCATGATCATTTTTACTTTCAAATCAAGATCCCCCATGCGATGCAAACCAAAATCTTGTAAAACAACGGCCATGCAAAAATCCTCATTGTTTTCATTTTTTCTGAAATAAAACGCATGAATTCCACGTATTTTGAGGACGGATTCAGACATTCCGTTATTCGGAACGATATAAGATCATGAAAAAGAAAACCCTTCTGATGCTTGCCGCATGCGCGGCAGCTCCATTGATGGGGCAGGATGCCCGGCAAATTGCGGATTCGCTCACCATTCCGCAGATCGAAGCGGGCGCCAGGCAATTGCCCATGCCTCATGCACCCGGCGCGACAATCCAGCTTCTCGGAGCCGATTACGAACAGATTATCGACAGCAAGGGGAAAATAGCTCCCGTGCTTGCAGATACCCCGGTCAATGTCAGCTTCAAGGTCACCAAGGACGGCAAGGAAGCGGTCAGCAAGGACTATGAAATCATGCTGAAAGCCCCGGCAGCCGACCAGGGCAACCCCAAACCCCGCGTCATCCCGGAAATTCTCCAATGGAAAGGCGGCCAGGGCGCATACAAACCGGGCGATACCGTGACGATTGCCTGCTCCGACAAAAAGCTTGCCGAAACCTTTGTCGCCGATCTGGCGGACATTCTGGGCTGCAAGGTGAAGATCGTTGCTCCCGGCCAAAAGGCGGACATCTCCTTCGGCACCACCAAAGAAAGCAACATCGGCGAGGAAGGTTACACACTGGACGTCACGCCGAAAGGCGTCACCATCGCCGCTGCCACCCCCACGGGCCAGTACTGGGGTACCCGCACCCTGCTGCAGATGCTGCGCCAGAACAATGGCAGCATCCCTTGCGGCACCGCAGTGGACTTCCCCCGCTATCAGGTACGCGGTTTCATGCTCGATGTAGCGCGCACCCCCTACCCTCTCAGCTACATCAAGGATGTCATCCGCACCATGTCCTGGTACAAGATGAATGACCTCCATCTGGTCATCAACAACAACTACATCTTCCACGAACAGTATGTGGACAAGGGCCGCGACCCGTTCAAGGAAAGCTACACCGCCTTCCGCCTTGAATCCGACATGAAGGGGCCGGACGGCACTCCCCTGACGGCCAAGGATCTTTTCTACACCAAAAAGGAATTCGTCGACCTGATCAATTATGCCAAAAGCCGCGGCGTCAACATCGTCCCGGAATTCGACACCCCCGGCCACGCGCTTTCCTTCACCCGCCTGCGCCCGGATCTGATCTACAAGGGACCGATGAACCATGACAAGCGCCGCTGCGAGATGCTGGACGCCGCCAACCCGGAAACGATCAAGCTTGTCAGCCAGGTGTTTGACGAATACCTCCTGAAAGATCCCAAATTCGGCCGCCCTGTCTTTGAAGGCTGCGATGTCATCCATGTGGGTGCCGACGAATTCTACGGCGACAAGGAAGACTACCGCCACTTTGCCGACGCCGTCCTCAAACACGCGCTCAAGCGCGGCCATACGCCGCGCATCTGGGGCAGCCTCAGCACCAAGCCCGGCAAAACGCCCGTAGTCAGCAAAGGCGTACAGATGAACCTCTGGAACACCGGCTGGATGAAGGCGCAGGAAGCCGTCGATCTCGGTTACGACGTCATCAATACCAATGACGGCGCGCTCTATGTCGTACCCTATGCCGGTTACTACCGCATGGACAAGAACCACAAGGGACTCTACAACAACTGGATTCCCAACCGCATCGGCAACGAAACCCTGCCCTCCGGCCATCCCCAGCTCATCGGCGCATCCTTTGCCATCTGGAACGATGAAACGGACATCAAGCACTCCGGCTATGCTCCTTACGATATCTGGGGCATCGTCTCCGATTCCATGGACATCCTCGGGCAAAAGATGTGGGGCAAGGCCAAAGCTCCCGACACCTTCGAACAGCACCGCGAGCTCGTGGCTGCCATCGGCGATGCCCCCCGGACCAACCCGCTGCATAAATGGAAGGATGCCAAACCCTTCACCGTCACGCCCGGCAAGCTGCCCCAGCAGCTGAACCAGCCTGCTCTTGGCCCCAACTACCACCTCACGATGGAAGTTGAACTGGCTGCCGCCCCCGAAGGCAAGGAACAGGTTCTCCTTTCCGCTCCGGAGGGAGAATTGCTCGCCGTGATGAAAGACGGCACCATCGGCTTCCGCCGCGACGATACGCTTGAATTCTCCTTCGGCACCAAACTGCCCGTCGGCAAAAAGGTCAAGATCGAACTCATCGGCGAACCGGAAAACACCCGCCTGCTCATCGACGGCAAGTCCGAAGGCACCATGACGCTCAAGAGCTTCCGCAACCCGGACGAAAACTTCGGTCCCCGCACCAAGGGCGTGCGCTCCACCTTCGTTCTCCCCTTGCAGACGCTCGCACCTTCCTTCAACGGAAAGGTATTCAGCTTCAACGTGAACCCCTCATAATCCGGGGCAAGCATACCGCTTCTCATTCACCCAGCCCTGCAGGCCATGCTTGCAGGGCTTTTTCTTGCCGCATCCCCATCAACCGGCCATTCAAGGCCGATCCAGTTCATAGGCCAAAACACGGCTCTTTCCATCGACCGACACATTCACCTTCAACCCGTATTCATCGAATTTCGCATTGCCGAATTCCGCATGGAAACGGGGAACATCCCCCTTGGCATCCACCGGGCAAATGACCGTCACATAACGAACGGCTTCCTCGCCATCCTTCCTTGCATCGAACGAAATCCTCATCCGCTTTCTGCGGTTCCGGGATTTTTCGGAATACCATCCATCCTCCTGCCTCACGCTCATTCCTGCCGGGCCGAAACATTGCAGCATCATCCTGCTGCCGTCTTCAAACTGCGTGGAAAACGCCATCTCCCGGCTTGAGTGCACGATCTCCCCTTCAGGCATCTGGTAATGGAGATTCACCGTACCCACGGCCTTGCCATCCAGTTCATCCACAATCACGAAATAGCGGCCATCCACAAAGAAAACGGAGCGGCGATGCTTCAAATCCCTGTAACTCCGGTTCTCCGTCACAAGCACCTGCTCCTCCCCATCCGGCTGCCACAGCCGGGTCACGGATTCCGTATTTTCCAGATTCCTGTCGTCCAGCGTCGCGGTATTGTGCACGCACGTCTGGCGATGCCAGTCCCGCTGTTCCTGAATCTCCCCCTCGCCGCCGTACATATAGGAACCCGAATCCGGGAACAGCCTCCTGCCCTTGAACCACAGCTCGAACGTACCGTTATCCGGCTGATTGTGCCAGAAAGCCTTCGGCCCGGCCTTCACCACCATCTGCGTGGCATCCATCCCCCAGGAATTGCGGAAAACGAAAAAACCGGAATCGGGGAAACCCTTCGACAAGTAACCCGGAAGCGCACCTTCCCTGCCTTCAGTGGCAAAATACCTGATGGCCTCATTTTTCGGAAAAAGATCGCTCCAAACCCGATAATTGCGCAGCATCACCCTTCTGCCATGCAGCTTGGCATCGCTGAAACAGGGATTGGAGTAATCGGGAAAAGAGATATTGGCGTGGAACATGATCATCTTTTCAATCACATCCGAATAACCGAGAGGAAACTCGTCGCGGAACCCGTTCTTCTCGGCAAGCTCCAAGGCCTTCCGAAAAAGATTGATGGATGCGAGATGATAACCCGGATCAAGCTCCATCTGGCCGCCGTCTTCGTAAACCTGTGCCGTAATCTCTCGGTTCAGGATATTGATGCCGCTTTTCCTCCATGCCGCAGCATCCCTGAATTCGTGGAAAAAGGAACCTGCCGCGATCATACGCTGGGATTCGAACAGCAGGTGGTTGCCCCGTTGCGAATAATGCCCCATGATATGTGCGGCATGCCGGTGGTAATTCACCAGAAATTCCGTCAGAAACTCAGGCGTGAAAGAAGGCGAATCCAGAAACAGCCGGAACTGCATGATCTGATCCTGCAGGCGGTGGCTCACCTCCAGAGACCGCCAGGCAAAACGCATATTTTCCACTTCATCAATCTCACCTTGGCTGCCCTGCCGCCTCTTCTTCCTTTCTTCATCCGACAACAGCGGATTCTTCCTGATCCAGTCCCTGTACTGATGCACCCACGCCTCGGCATACATCTCTTCCCCCGACATGCGGTAGGCCTTCCCCAGCGGCGTAAACCACTTGTGGCGATGCAACTGCCAGCGCAGCTCATTATCCCTGACCGGCCAATACGTCCAATCGATCTCTTCTCCGTAAAACAGCGAATCCTGACGCACGCCGCGCACATAAAAAATGTGCTTCACCGCATCGTTCGCCCAATGTTCCTCCTCTTCCGAAAGGGACACCTTCCCCGGAATCCTGACACCTGCACGATTCCGGTAGTAAGCGAGCAAGGCTTTTGCAGCCTCATGATCCTTTCCTTGTTCGTGGAGGGCCTTCACATCTTCCAGCCCCGGACGGTCGAGATCAAGCAAGGCGAACGCCTCGCGCCGGATCACACGGACATCCTCCCCTGCTGCCAGACCCAACCATACGGCAAGCAAACATGCAAAAAAAATCATCGTTTTCATCATTCCATCCGGTTCATTGCATTCGGCACACCTGTTCACCGTGGCATACCGTTTACCATCATACCGCGCAGCCCCATGATGTCGATCCCAAAATACCGCGCCGGATGCAGGCGGAAGAAACAACAAAACCCGGCGCACAGCCGGGTTTCAAAAAGTTGGTAGTCCTACCAGGATTCGAACCTAGAATAACGGAATCAAAATCCGGTGTGTTACCATTACACTATAGGACTACGAATGACTTGCCCGTTACCGGGGTCAAGTGCGCGCGCATTTAATCACACTTGCTGCAAATTGGCAAGATAAAAATTGCATTTCTCAAAATTCCCTTGAGGGAAAGCGCGTTTCCCTGTACACTCGCCGCAGACATTTTCCCCCTTCTCATGGATTACAGCCCCCTGATCGAAAAACGCCGCGCAAGACTCTCCGAACTGGAGGCCCTGATTGCGGCCCCCGATTTCTTCAACGACCAGAAACGGGCATCGGAACTGATGCGCGAACACCGCCGCGTACAGGAGCTGATGCAGGATTGGGACCAGCTGCTCAAATGCCGCCGCGAACTGGAAGACAATCAGGAACTCTCCAAAAGCGACGACGAGGAAATGGCCGAAATGGCCCGCATGGAAATCGAACCTCTCGAACAGGAAATCTCCCGGCTGGAAGAAAAAGTGCAATACAGCCTCCTGCCCCGCGATACGACGGAAGACCGCGACGCCATCGTCGAAATCCGCGCCGGAACGGGCGGCGACGAAGCCTCCCTGTTCGCCGGGGATCTCCTCGGCATGTACCAGCACTATTCCGAAGCGAAAGGCTGGAAATTCGAACTGATGGAAGCCAGCCCGTCGGATGTCGGCGGGTTCAAGGAAGCCGTCTGCCGCATATCCGGCGAAGAAGTATTCCGCTTCATGAAGTACGAGAGCGGCGTGCATCGCGTGCAGCGCGTCCCCGCCACGGAGACGCAGGGCCGCATCCACACCTCCACGGCCACGGTCGCCGTCCTCCCCGAAGCCGAAGAAGTGGACATCGAAATCCGCCCCGACGACCTTCGCATCGAAACCTGCCGTTCGGGCGGCGCAGGCGGCCAGCACGTCAACCGCACGGAATCCGCCGTCCAGATCTTCCACCTTCCTACCGGCCTGATGGTACGCTGCGAAGAAGAACGCAGCCAGATGAAAAACCGCGAAAAAGGCATGCGCATTCTTCGCGCCAAACTCTTCGAAGCCAAACAGCGCGAAGAGCATGAAAAGTACTCCTCCCAGCGGCGCAGCCTGATCGGCTCCGGAGGCCGCGAAGAAAAAATCCGCACCTACAACTTCCCGCAAAGCCGGATGACTGATCACCGAGTCGGGTACACATCCTACAATCTGGACGGCATCCTTGCCGGACAAATCAACGAAGTGATCGCCGTACTCCAGCATGCGGAGATGCAGGAACGCCTTGCCGAAGAGGGCCTCGCATGATGAAAACGGTTCTCGAAGTGCTGAATGCCGGCACGGCCTACCTCTCCGGCAAAGACTGTGAAGACGCGCGCCACTCCATGCAGAGGCTCATGGCCCATGTACTGCAATGCGACAAGACCTGGCTGTACCTGCACCATGAAGACGCCGTCCCGGAAGACAAGCTCGTTCCCCTTCGAGAACTCATGAAAAGGCGCGGCTCCGGCGAACCGCTGCAGCACCTGCTCGGCACGACGGAGTTCTACCGCCGCGACTTCATCACCGATGCGCGCGCCCTCGTCCCACGCCCCGAAACGGAAGAACTGGTCGAACTGCTGCTGAAACGCATCTCCCCCCGCCCCGGCATGCGCATTCTGGACATGGGCACCGGCTCCGGCATCATCGGCATCACGCTGGCCCTCGAACTCGCCGCCGCCACCCCCGACGTCACGCTCGCGGACATCTCCCCGCAGGCTCTCAGCCTCGCGCTGGAAAACGCCACAGCTCTCGGCGCGAAGGTACGCACCTTCCGCAGCGATCTCTTCTCCGCCTGGCAGCAGGAAGCGGATGCGGAACACGCCCCCGTTCCGCCGCCGGAACGCTTCGACCTCATGGTGGCGAACCTCCCCTACATCCCCGATGCCGAAGAACTGTCCGCAGAAGTGCTGCACGACCCCCACTCGGCCCTGTTCGGCGGTGCGGAAGGCACGGAAATCATCGAACGCTTCCTTCGGGAAGCCCCTGCCCGACTGGCTCCCGGCGGCATCGTCGCGCTCGAAATCGGCCACGATCAGGGAGATGCCGTCCTGTCCATGATGCAACGGCTCGGATACAGGCACGCGGAAGTGCTCGCCGACCTGAACGGCATCCGACGCTTCCCCATCGCGGGCGCACCCGCCATCCCGTCCCAAGAACCGTAACGCCCGCCATGTGGCTCATCTATCCGATCGTCAAGAAAATCGTCGCCCGCATCGGCTGGATCGTCTCCATCGTCGCCATTCATTGCGCCGTCTTCAGCCTGCTGGAAGCATTGCTCTTCATCATCGGCTCCACCTTCGGCAGCAGCCTGTGCCTGCGGGGCGGCTTCCTCTTCGACTTCGTCTCCCAGCGATTCTACATGTGGCTGCTGATTTTATGCGGCATTCTGGCTCCATGGTGCTGCCTCGTGCTGCTGGCGAAAGGCGGCAATGCCATCATCCGCATCTTTGCCTACATGGCGGCATTCTTTTCGCTCATTCAGCTGGCGGACACCCTCTACCTGCTCTTCACCGGGCAATACCACAGCATCATCGACGGGCAGTTGTTCTACAGCATCCTTTCCGGAACCATGCTGGCCGTCACCATCCTGGCCGCCCTGCCGTACTATGATGCAGCTCCCCGCCCGTTGAAAATCAGGCTTGTCGCCGTGGCCACCCTTCTGGTACTTGTACCGATCGCGACTCCTGTGCCCGATTATCCGTGGCTCGTCTTCGTCCAGTGCGCGCTGAAAATCGCGCTGTGCCTCCCGCTGTTCCGTGTCGCCCGCGTTCTGTCAAAAAACGCACCGCACATCGCCGGCCTGCCCGAATAAGCAGCTGGAGCCGTGAACCGCAGCGGGCACGCAGCAACCAGCATCATTCTTCCGGGAATACCCAGCCCAGAATCCTGCAATCCTTATCCAGCAGGCAATAATAATGTTTCACGCCTGTGCCCATGGAAAACGTTTGATCATAAATCGATCGCGTTCTCACAGGATAAATATACTCCACCAACTGCTCAGAATGACTGGAATCACACCACACAGCTTTTTTCATATCTACATCAGCATACTCCGATAAAATGATTTTACAAGCAAATGGTTGCAAAAGAGATTTAGCTTCTTCCAGTGTGATAGACTCTTTTTTATATTTATTGTGCTTATTGCCCATTTCGATTCTGAATTCCTGAAAATTCTTGAACCGAGCATCTATCATACCTTCTACATCCGAAGGAGTCAGATCATAAGGATCCAGCATAATTTTTACATAAAGAACACCCCAAATCCAAATAGGAGCAGTCAGCACCAACGGAACACCCAGAAAAAGCATCCAAAAAGCGACTTTCTTCAGAACTCTCCAGCCTTTTGAACCCTGTTTTTCGACTTCTACCTTGTTTTCTTCCTCTTTCATCATCGTTCTATTCTATCGGATCTTTGCAAGGCTCACAGTATCGGCGTCGGGATCGTGATGGGATCACCGGTCGTTACTTCAGCCCCGGGAGTGCCGGGCGCAAGCTTCGGGGTCAGGCTGACCATGATCTTCACCTGTTTCGAATGGGGGAAGATGCGGTAATCATAGATTTCGTATTTCCGGAGAAAACTTGATGTTTCGCCCGGCTTCAGCGTCACGGACGGAGCATCTTCCGCCTTGTCCTGTTCCACGAGTGCCCCCTTCCATGAGTCAGCGTTATCACCGGAGAAACGATACACGAAAGTACCCCAGCCTTGCGGCAAAGCAATGGGTTCTGTTCCCCGGTTGCTGACGGTCACCTTCAGATTCATCACAGCCATACGCCCCTCTTCCGCGTGATTCCCTTCATGCTCAAGCGAAATTTGCAAGGGAGCCTCCGGACGACGGAGAGGTACAGGATACAATTGGGCGGCGAATCCCTGCCCATCGACGACCCACACCTGATTGTCGGACAAAAGAACATCGTGTCCCATGCCGTTTAGCCTGTTGGTCAGCATGTTTTCCCCGGTAGAAAGACTGACGACATTCAAATGATCGCACCACCGCATGCCGAAATGCGTAACGACGGTATCATCATTCAGCCATGACGACCGCTCCAGATCCACACTCAAATACTCGTTTTCCTCACTGGGACGAGCCGCGGACGGTCGGAATTCCCCCGTCACCGGATGGAGCCATGCCAACGCCTCCTTACCTTCGGCTCCGGCATACCGGATGGCCAGCCAGCCTTCAGCATTCGGAAGGGGCGTCGCATCGTGCAAGGAAAACGCTTCATCTCCCTTCCATGCCACGCGCCGTTCCTGCCCGGGCTTGCCGGGAAAAAAGAAGACACGCCCGAGAGAATTTGCCATGCCAAGCGTCTCGTCGATCCTGCGCCAATATGTTGTGTACGTATCGGAAGGAAGCATCAGGCAACGGGGAGGCGGTTCCTTGGTATAATCCTTCTCCGTCGTAAACCGGGGCAAAGCCTGCACCTGTCGCACGATGTCCGGAGGAGACGGCAGGATCACACGTTCGAAAGGTTTCAAAGAATCGTTCGTTTTGCGGTAAGCGTAATACCCCTTGGCGAATGCTTCCCGCCAATCGTCTCCCGTAACGCCAGCGGCCTGTCCGGCCTGATCATAGTAGATGGAATAGCCGACATACCCGGGCAAATCCGGAGACAGGGCATCCACACTATATAAATGCCCCTCCTTGACGATATACACAGGCATTTTTTCCCAGGGAGACGACTGTTCGGCATGCACGGAACATGCCAAAGCACAAATACTTGCAAAGAAAGATAAGGTAGCTTTCATACTGGTATAAGTATAGCTCCTTCCCGTAACACTCCGTAATCTCGGATTGTGTCATGCAACAAAATGCCGCACCCGGCCTTTCGACCGGGTACGGACAATAAAAGAGCCATCAGGGGCAAGCCTGCCTCGCCCATCAGTTGAACACGATCTTGCTGTCATGCACATCCACATGGATCGTGCTGCCATCCGGGAATTTCCCGGCGAGAAGCTGCATGCTGAGCGGGTCAAGCAGGTCGTGTTGGATGGCGCGCTTGAGCGGTCGCGCGCCATAGACGGGATCGAAACCGTGTTCGGCGATGAGTTCTGCAGCGGCATCGCTGAGTTCGAGCTTGAGGCCCTTGTCTTCGAGGCGCTTGCGCACGCGCTTGAGCTGGATATCGACGATCTTCTTCAACTCGTCGGCTCCGAGCTGGTCGAAGATGATGGTTTCGTCGATGCGGTTCAGGAACTCCGGCCGGAAATGGGCACGCAGAGCCTCCATGGCCTTCTCGGAACGTTTGACGGGATCCGGCTCGTTCAGAATGTACTGGCTGCCGATGTTGGAGGTCATGATCAGCACGGTGTTGCGGAAATCGACCGTGCGGCCCTGCCCGTCCGTGATGCGTCCGTCGTCCAGCACCTGCAGCAGGACGTTGAACACATCGGGATGCGCCTTTTCTATTTCGTCGAAGAGGACGACGCTGTACGGGCGGCGGCGAACGGCTTCCGTAAGCTGGCCGCCTTCATCGTAGCCGACGTATCCGGGAGGCGCTCCGATCATGCGGGCCACGGAGTGTTTCTCCATGTATTCCGACATGTCGATGCGCACCATGGCGGCTTCATCGTCGAAGAGGAATTCGGCGAGAGCCTTGCACAATTCCGTTTTGCCGACACCCGTGGGGCCGAGGAAGATGAAGGAACCGAGCGGCCTGTTTTCATCCTGCAGCCCGGCGCGAGCGCGGCGCACGGCATCCGACACGGCGCGGATGGCTTCCTTCTGGCCGATCAGGCGTTCACCGAGGCGTTCTTCCATGTGGATCAGCTTTTCACGTTCGCCTTCCTGCAGGCGCGCAGCGGGAATGCCCGTCCATGTGGAGACGACCTTGGCGATGTCGGACTCGGTGACTTCTTCCTTCAACAGGCCGTCGCCGGAAGACTGGAGGGCCGCCAGTTCCTTCTGGGCCTCTTTGGCTTCCTCTTCGGCCTTCGGAATCTCCCCGTACATGATCTCGGAAGCCCGGCGCAGGTCGCCGAGCCGCTGGGCGCGCTCGACCTCGGTGCGGAGCTGGTCGATGCGTTCCTGGGCGGAACCCACCTTGTCGATCACGGCCTTTTCGCTCTGCCACTGGGCAATCATGGAATCGGCCTTTTCCTTCGTGTCAGCCAATTCCTTGGTAATCTTTTCCAACCGTGCCTTACTGTCGTCATCCTTTTCCTTCGCGAGAGCCTGCCGCTCCATTTCGAGCTGCATGGCTGTGCGGTTCAAGGCATCGATGTCGGAAGGCATCGAGTCGAGTTCGATCTTCAGGCGGGCGGCGGCTTCGTCCACGAGGTCCACGGCCTTGTCCGGCAGGAAACGGTCGGAAATGTAGCGGTCGGAAAGCACGGCGGCGGCTACGATGGCCGAATCCGTAATGCGGACTCCGTGATGCACTTCGTAGCGTTCCTTCAGACCGCGGAGAATGGCGATGGTATCTTCCACGCTCGGCTCGCTGACGTAAACGGGCTGGAAGCGGCGTTCCAACGCGGCATCCTTCTCGATATACTTACGGTACTCGTCCAGCGTCGTTGCACCGATCGTCCGGAGCTCGCCGCGTGCTAGCGCAGGCTTCAGCAGGTTGGCCGCGTCCATGGCTCCTTCGCCTCCGGCACCAGCCCCCACGAGGGTATGCAGCTCGTCGATGAAGAGAATGATCTCCCCATTGGAATCGGTCACTTCCTTCAGAAAGGCCTTCAGGCGCTCTTCAAACTCGCCCCGGTACTTCGCTCCGGCCAGCATGGAGCCGATATTCAGCGAGATGAGCCGCTTGCCCTTCATGCTTTCCGGCACGTCGCCGTTCACGATGCGCCGTGCGAGGCCCTCCGCAATGGCGGTCTTGCCCACGCCGGGTTCACCGATCAGCACAGGGTTGTTCTTCGTGCGGCGGGAAAGGATCTGGAGCACGCGGCGGATCTCCGTATCACGGCCGATCACCGGGTCGATCTTGCCTTCACGGGCACGGGCTGTCAGGTCGGTACCGTATTTTTCCAGAGTCTGGTACTTGTCTTCCGGTTCCTGATCGGTCACGCGCTGGCTGCCGCGCACCTCCTTGAGGGCGGCCAGATACTTGTCGCGCGTCAACCCGGCGCGTTCGAGAATGCGGCGCAACGGATTGTCGGAAGCGAACACCCCCAGAATGAAGTGTTCGACGCTGAGATAATCGTCTTTCAGGGATTCGCGCTCGCGGTCGGCAGCATTCAGAATGCCATCCAGCTCCGTGCTCAAGCCCGGAGAAGCGACCTGTCCCGACTGACGGGGAGCGCGGTCGAGTTCACTCTTCACTTCCCGGATCAAATCGCGGGGTTCGACTCCGGCTTTGCGAAGCACCGGAACGAGAATTCCTCCCTCCTGCTCCAGCAAAGCGAGCATCAATTCCGCAGAAGATATCTGGGGACGCCCGGCAGCGGCAGCGGATTTCTGCGCTGTCTGCAAGGCTTCCATAAATTTCGTCGTTAGATTGTTCGTCATGCTTTTTATGACACCGATTACAGCCGTTACGTTGAATTCCGAATGATGGAAAAATGATTTTTCCTGCAATTTTACAGTGTAGTCCTTTCGCCGCACCGGAAGGCGAAAAAGGCATTGCCTGCGCCCTGCGGCAACGACGCCGGAAAACACCGAGGAAGGACTTCTCTATATCCTTGTCAAAACGAAAAAAACCTGCTACCATGCGCCCGGAAATCAGGCGATTCCACACTTTTCCTTTGACGGTCATGAAATTATACAAACGCAATATTGCAGTCTTGCTGGCCTGCACGGTTTTTGCCATCCTTGCCCCTTCGTGCCAGAATGCGGCCCGCCCCATCACTGCGGCCAAGCGGAATGAAAACGCAACCAGACCGTTTACACATACCAATTTCATCAACAGCCCGGATTACCGCTTCACCCGGGATATGTGGAGCAACGACGACCGCCTCGCCGCCGCCAACGGAAAAAATTCGCGCGTCGATATCCTGGTGGGCGTACAGCGCGGCCGCCTGTACGTCAACGATGAAATAGCTTTGGATTTCCCCGCCTGCACCGGCAAGGCCGGCCACGAAACCCCGCTCGGCTCCTTCCGCATTCAGGAAAAGGACCGCGACCACCACTCCAGCTCCTACGGCTACGTCGTGGACCATAAGGACGACACCGTCAACGCGGACGCCACCCCTTCCTCAAAAATCCCACCGGGCGGACGCTACATCCCCGCTTCCATGCCCTACTGGATGCGCATCAACGGCCCGGTCGGCTTGCATGAAGGCGCCGTGTACCGCGATTCGAATTCCCACGGCTGCGTTCGCATCCCCGTTGAAGCCTGCAAAATTCTCTTTAACAAGCTGACGGTCGGGTCGCGCGTCAACGTCCTTCCCTGACCTTGACGAAAGAACGGTTTTTTGCGGAAAAGCGGACACGTCTCCGTCCGACCGGAAGAACCTCTCTTCGAACGGAAAAAACAGTTGAAAAAGCGCAGGATTCTGGTAGTATGCGCTCGTGAACTTTTTCTCCCGTTTCATGATGGGGCTGGCAGTGTGCTGCCTGACGTCGTCGATCGTGATGACGGCGCAGGGCGTCGAAATGGCTCCCAAGACGAAAGACGGCAAATTCGCCGTCGTGCCCCTTTGCGACGGATTCGATTACCCGGTCGGCAAGCCGAACGGCGACGGCTACTATAAATCGCGCGGCCTGCGCCTCGCCTCCCCCCGGCATCTGGGAGAGGACTGGAACGGAGCCGGAGGACGGGATTCCGACCTCGGCGACCCCGTTTACACCATCGGCACCGGAGTCGTCACCTATGCGGACGATCCCCGCGGCGCATGGGGCAAGGTCGTCATCGTCCGCCATGCCTTCCGCGAACCGAAAAGCGGCAAGGTACTTTGCTGCCAGACGCTCTACGCCCACCTCGACGAAATCAGCGTCAAACTCGGACAGATCGTCCGGCGCGGCGACAAGGTCGGCACCATCGGCACGGCAGAAGGCCGCTATCCCGCCCATCTTCATGCCGAGCTGCACTTCAATATCGATGTCAACTGCGGCCAGCAGGGAATCCCCAAAACCAAGAGAAACTACGGGGAGCTCGAACCTTTCATCAAGCGCTTCCGCCGCTTGAACCCCGAAACCAAGCAAGTACGCGTACCCGTAGGCGGCTTCCTCCCCTACAAGGGAACCGAAGGCATGTAACCCACCCGGCAACACACCAACCGGCGACCGCCATGACCTTCCCGCGATGAAAACATGCCTGTTCGGAGGATCCTTCGATCCCGTACATGAAGGCCACATCGCCATCGCACGGAGGGCTTATGAAACCTGCGGACTCGACGAAATCGTCTTCCTTCCCTGCGCCCAGTCTCCGCTGAAGGAAACGAGCCCCTTCCTCTCCGACAGCCAGAGAATCGACTGCCTTGAAAAAGCGCTGAAAGACTGCCCCTGGGCGCGCATCGACACGCTCGACCTCCACATGCCACGGCCTTCCTGGAGCTGGCGGCTGATCGAACGCTGGCGCGAACTTCATCCCGGCCACGACCTCTACTGGCTCATGGGTACCGACCAGTGGGAAGAACTTGAGCAATGGGGCCGCTGGCAATACATCGCCTCCATGGTCACCTTCATCGTCCACCACCGGGGCACGGCTCCGCGGCCTCGCCCCGGCGTGGAAGCCCTCTTCATCGACGGCCACCACCCGGCCTCTTCCAGCGCCATCCGGCAAAGCCTTACCTCGTCCAGCCCCTTTCCTTCCGGCTGGCTCCACCCTTCCGTCGCCAGTGAGTTGAATATACATCGTCCACCGGACAATCAGAAAAACCTTCCACCTGAATGACAAATTTGTCGCACAAAAATGTAACATCTAAACCGGACGAATTTTCAAATATGACAAAATTGTCATCTCATCACTTTCACATTCATTTCCGATAAACTTTTCATCCACTACATTATCAACATTTTAACAAATAATTAAAAAAGTTGGCACGCCATTTGCTATAAAACAAGCGTCTCACACAACACATTCCCACCATGCACCACTCAGAATCGAAAAGACACGTCACGAACTCCATCACGCAGATGCTCGACGAGCAATACGCATGCGATGTTTTCAGCATCAAGATCATGCGTAGCTACCTCTCGAAAGGTGTGTACAAGAAGTTCATGGAAACCATGCGCAAGGGCCACAAGCTCGACCCCAGCATCGCCAATGAAATCGCCCAGGCCATGAAACAGTGGGCCGTGGATCATGGCGCCACGCACTATGCACACTGGTTCCAGCCGTTGAACGGTTCTACAGCGGAAAAGCATGACGCCTTCCTCGAACCCGATGCCGAAGGCAACCTCATCCTCGAATTCACGGGCAAGAACCTCGTCCAGGGCGAGCCGGATGCCTCCTCCTTCCCCTCCGGCGGCCTCCGCGCCACCTTCGAAGCCCGCGGCTACACCGCATGGGACCCCACCAGCCCGGCCTTCATCAAGCGCACGCCCAACAGCGCCACCCTCTGCATCCCGACCGCCTTCTGCTCCTACACCGGAGAAGCCCTCGACAAGAAAACACCGCTTCTGCGCTCCATGTGCGCCGTCTCCCGGCAGGCATCGCGCGTCCTCGCCTGCTTCGGCCGCCCGGAACTCGAAGTCGTCTCCAACCTCGGAGCGGAACAGGAATACTTCCTCGTAGACAAGGAACTGTACAAAAACCGCCCCGACCTCATCATGTGCGGCCGCACCCTGTTCGGCAATGTCCCGCCGAAACACCAGCAGATGGAAGACCACTACTTCGGCTGCATCAAGGACCGCGTCCTCGAATACATGACCGCAGTGGACCACGCCCTGTGGCGCCTCGGCATCCCGGCCAAAACGCGCCACAACGAAGTGGCTCCCGGCCAGTTCGAAATCGCACCGAACTACGAACAGCTCAACGTTGCCGTAGACCACAACATGCTCATCATGGAAGTCCTCCGCAAGGAAGCAGCCAAGCACGGCCTCGTCTGCCTGCTGCATGAAAAACCCTTCGCGGGCATCAACGGTTCCGGCAAACACAACAACTGGTCTCTCAGTGCGGACGGCCTCGGCAGCATCTTCAACCCGGGCAAGAACCCGCATGAAAACGCCATCTTCCTGACCTTCCTCGCCGCCGTCATCGAAGCC
Organism: Neoakkermansia glycaniphila; assembly: GCF_900097105.1. Taxonomy (GTDB): domain Bacteria; phylum Verrucomicrobiota; class Verrucomicrobiia; order Verrucomicrobiales; family Akkermansiaceae; genus Akkermansia; species Akkermansia glycaniphila. The sequence goes on from NZ_LT629973.1 coordinate 71,122, forward strand.
ATCGACCTGCACGCCGACCTGCTCCGCGCCTCCATCTCCAAATACGGCAACGACCACCGCCTCGGAGCCAACGAAGCGCCGCCCGCCATCATCTCCATCTTCCTCGGAGAACAGCTCGAAGAAATCATCCAGCAGATCAAGCAGGGTGGAGCCACCTCCTCCAAGGCCAGCGGAACCATGAACGTAGGGGTCGATACCCTGCCCGACCTGCCGAAGGACACCTCCGACCGCAACCGCACCTCGCCCTTCGCCTTCACCGGCAACAAGTTCGAATTCCGCGCCGTCGGCTCCTCGCAGACCTGCGCCTGGCCGATGACCGTACTGAACACCATCGTGGCCGAATCCCTCGACCGCATCGCCAGCATCCTCGAACCCGTCGCCGGAAAGCCCGAGTTCCAGAAAACGCTTCAGAAACTCCTGCAGGACATCATCGTCAAGCACGACCGCGTCATCTTCAACGGAGACGGATACAACGACGCCTGGATCGAAGAAGCGGAACGCCGCGGCCTGCCGCACATTCGCACCACCACGGAAGCCCTCAAGGTACTCGACTCCGCCAAAACACTCGCCCTCTTCACCAAGTACGGCGTGATGAATGAAGCCGAAATCCACGCCCGCCGCGAAGTGCAGGAAGAAATCTACGTGAAGGAAATCGCCATCGAGGCCAAGACCGCCATCGACATGATCGAAACGCTCTACCTCCCGGCCGTCACCAAACAGATGAAACAGCTTGCCGAAACCATCACGGCCATCAAGGCCAGCGGCATCTCGGCAGGCCTCGAAGCAGCTGTCTCCACCGCCAACAAGGTAGGTGCGCTGTACGACCAGCTCCCCGGCCTCCTCGACAACCTCCGCGCCTCCCGCACCAAGACCAGCGAAGACATCAAAACGGCTCTCGAAGATGCCCGCAAGGTGATCGACGCCCTTGAAAAGGCAACGGCCGACAACCTGTGGCCCGTACCGAACTACGACCAGCTTCTCTTCATCTGATCAGGCAGGCATCGCCTGAGAAAAGCTCATTCAGCCGTCCGATGCCAACGCGTCGGACGGCTTTTTCATCGCCCAACAGATAGACAACCACCAGACAACCTTTCCCGAACACAGTGAACACAAGCACCTATTATCCCCAGCCTGACGGCCTTTACAGCCCTGAATACGAACACGATGCCTGCGGCGTCGGCATGGTCGTAGACACGAAAGGCCGCCCCTCGCACGACATCGTCCTCAAAGGCATCACCGTGCTCGAACGCCTCCTGCACCGCGGAGCTGCCGGCAGCGACCCGGAAACGGGCGACGGCGCAGGCATCCTGATGCAAATCCCCCACGAATTCTTCACCGAAACCTGCCCGGAAATCCACCTGCCGGCCCCCGGACGCTACGCCCTCGCCTCCCTCTTCCTTCCGCAGCAGGAACAGGAACGCGACGCCTGCCGCGCCATCGTCGCCGCCACGGCGGAAACGGAAGGCTTCCTCATCCTCGGGTGGCGCAAAGTCCCCGTCGAACTCTCCAGCATCGGCGAACAGGCACGCCTCACTGCGCCAGCCATCGAGCAATGCTTCCTCGCCCCCTCACAGGACGAAACCGCCCTTGAAGGCGACGCACTCGAACGCCGCCTCTACATCCTCCGCCGCAGCATCGAAAATGCCGTGGAAAAAGCCATCCCCGGCCTCGGCGACCGTTTCTACATCTCCAGCCTCTCAAGCCGCACCGTCGTCTACAAAGGACTGCTGAAAGCCCCGCAGCTTCCAAGATTCTACGAAGACCTCACCGACCCGCGCTTCCGCTCCGCCGTCGCCATCGTCCACCAGCGGTACTCCACCAACACCTTCCCCTCGTGGCCGCTGGCCCACCCCTTCCGCTACATCGCCCACAACGGCGAAGTCAACACCCTGCGCGGCAACCTCAACCAGATGGCCGCCCGGCAAGGCAGCCTCGCCTCTCCCCTCTTCGGCGACGACATCCGCAAAATACTCCCCGTCATCCGCCCCGGACAAAGCGACTCCGCCAGCCTCGACAATGCCCTCGAACTCCTCGTCACCGCCGGACGCAGCCTCCCGCACGCCATGATGATGCTCATCCCCCAGGCATGGGGACGCAAACACTTCATGGGCGAAGACGTACGCGGCTTCTTCGACTACCACTCCGGCATCATGGAACCGTGGGACGGCCCCGCCGCCGTCTGCTTCACCGATGGGATGGGAGCCGGCGCCCTCGTGGACCGCAACGGCCTGCGCCCCGCCCGCTACGAACTCACGCAGGACGGCCTCCTCGTCCTCGCCAGCGAAGCCGGAGTCGTGGATCACGAACCCTCCACCATCGTCAAGCGCGGCTGCCTCCGCCCCGGCCAGATGCTCTGGATCGACTTCGCCACCGGGCGCATCTCCTACGATGCCGAAATCAAAACGCGCATCGCCCGCAGCAAGCCCTACCGCCGCTGGTGCGATGAAAACCGCATCCGCATCCACGGCTTCTTCGACTCCATCACCGCGCCCGATGTCGACTCCGCCACCCTCCTCTCCCGGCAAACGCTCTTCGCCTACACGCAGGACGAAATCGACACCCTCCTCCTCCCCATGGCGAAAACCGGGCACGACCCCGTCGCCTCCATGGGCAACGATGCCGCCCTCGCCATCCTCTCCGAGCGGCCGCAGCTCCTCTTCAACTACTTCAAACAGCTCTTCGCACAGGTCACCAACCCGCCCATCGACCCCATCCGCGAAGAACTCGTCATGTCCCTCACCACCTACATCGGCAACCCTGCCAACATCCTTGAGGAAACGCCTCAGATGGCCCGCATCATCCGGCTTGAACGCCCCATCCTCACCACCTGCGACCTCGAACGCCTCAAGGAATGCAAGGAACCGGACTACCGCTCCGCCACGCTGAACCTCGGCTTCTCTCCCACCAGGGAACACGGCCTCGCCGAAGCCCTTGCCGAACTCGGCAAACAGGCCGAACGCGCCGTCCATCAGGGCTTCCGCATCCTCATCCTCAGCGACCGGAACCTTGAAGCCACAGAAGCGCCCATCCCCTCGCTGCTCGCCGTCGCCACAGTCAACGCCCACCTCGCCAAACTCGGCCTCCGCACCTCCACGGGAGTCATCGCAGACACCGGCGAAGCGCGTGAAATCATGCACTTTGCCCTCCTCCTCGGTTACGGAGCCACCGCCGTCTGCCCCTGGCTCGCCTTCGAAACAATCACCCACTGCGGTCGCAAAGGCGCACTCGGCGACGAACTCTCCGAAACGAAAGCCCTCGAAAACTACCTGCAAGCCATCGACCAGGGGCTGCTCAAAACCATGAGCAAAATGGGCATCTCCACCCTCCGCAGCTACCGGGGCGCCCAGGTCTTCGAGGCCATCGGCCTCGGCAGAAACGTCGTACAAACCTACTTCCCCGGCACCGCCACACGCATCGGCGGCATCGGCCTGGACGACATCGCCCGCGAAGCCGCCATGCGCTTCGACCGTCAAAAGGAAATCGACCGCACCGCAGGAGAACACACCCTCGAAAACTCCGGCAACTACAAATACGCCAAAGGCGGAGAAAAACACATCTGGACCTCGCGCACCATCGCCCAGTTCCAGAAATCGCTCCGCAACCGCGACTACGCCCAATTCAAAGTCTTCTCCTCCATGGTCAACGAATCCGAAGAAACCCTCTGCACCCTGCGCGGACTCTTCGGCTTCGACGAAACGCACGCCATCCCCCTCGACGAAGTCGAAAGCGAAGACAACATCGTCCGCCGCTTCGTCACCGGAGCCATGTCCTACGGCTCCATCTCCCGCGAAGCCCACGAAAGCATCGCCATCGCCATGAACCGCCTCGGCGGCCTCTCCAACTCCGGCGAAGGCGGCGAAGACCCCGCCCGCTACATCGCCGAACCCAACGGCGACTCCCGCTGCTCCGGCATCAAGCAGATCGCCTCCGGCCGCTTCGGAGTCACGGCGGAATACCTCGCCCATGCCAAGGAACTGCAAATCAAGGTAGCACAGGGAGCCAAACCCGGAGAGGGCGGCCAGCTCCCCGGTCCGAAAGTCAACGCAGAAATCGCCCGCGTGCGCCACGCCACACCCGGAGTCTCCCTCATCTCTCCGCCGCCCCATCACGACATCTACTCCATCGAAGACCTCGCGGAACTCATCTTCGACCTCCGCAACGCCAACCCGGAAGCCCGAGTCTCCGTCAAACTCGTCTCCGAAGTCGGCGTCGGCACCGTTGCGGCGGGCGTCGCCAAAGGCGGAGCGGACATGGTACTCGTCTCCGGGCATGACGGCGGCACGGGAGCCTCCCCCCTCACCTCCATCAAACACGCGGGCATGCCCTGGGAACTCGGCGTCGCCGAAACCCACCAAACCCTCGTCAAAAACAACCTGCGCGACAAAATCCGCCTTCAGGCGGACGGCCAGCTCAAAACAGGGCGAGACGTCGTCACTGCCGCCCTCCTCGGCGCGGAAGAATACGGCTTCGCCACATCCGTCCTCATCGCCCTCGGCTGCATCATGGCCCGCGTCTGCCATAAAAACAGCTGCCCTGTCGGCATCGCCACGCAGGATTCCGAACTCCGCAAACGCTTCAAGGGCACGCCGGAAAACATCGAAACCTTCCTCCGCTTTGTCGCCCGAGAAACCCGCGAATACCTCGCCGCGCTCGGCCTTCGAACTCTCGACGAAGCCATCGGGCGCACCGACCTCCTGCACATCGAACACGCCGTGGACTACTGGAAAACGCGGAACCTCGACTTCTCCGCCATCCTGCGCCCCGAACCGCTGCCCGTGCATGCCCGGCCCGGCATCCATGCGGACATCCGCCCCTACGACGAACGCTTCCTGCCCTTCTGCTCCCCCAGCATGAAACACCTGCGCCCCATGGAAGCCACCTTCACCGTAGCCAACACCGACCGCGCCGTCGGCACGCGCCTCTCCTACTACATCGCGCGCCAGTACGGCCACGCCGGACTTCCGGAAGGCACCATCACGCTCAACCTCCGTGGAACCGCCGGGCAATCCTTCGGAGCCTTCCTCGCCCACGGCGTCAAACTCGTCCTCACCGGACAAGCCAACGACTACCTCGGCAAGGGACTCTCGGGCGGAACCATCGTCGTCAACCCTTTCGACAACTCCCCCTACCCGCCCTGTGAAAACATCATCGCGGGCAACGTCCTCCTCTACGGAGCCACCTCCGGCAAGGCGTACATCCGGGGACAGGTCGGCGAACGCTTCGCCGTCCGCAACTCCGGGGCCGATGCCGTCATCGAAGGTGCGGGCGACCACTGCTGCGAATACATGACGGGCGGCTGCGTCGTCGTACTCGGCCCCACCGGAGTCAACTTCGGAGCGGGCATGAGCGGCGGCTACGCCTACGTCTGGGATCCCGACCACCTCTTCGACCTCCGCTGCAACCTCGACACCATCGACCTCGACCCCGTCGAACACCCGGCGGACATCGCAAGGCTGCGCGCCCTCATCGAAACCCACGCCGACCTCACCGGCTCCGAACGGGCCCGCAGCATCCTCTCCGACTGGGACAACGCCCTGCCGAACTTCGTCAAAGTCTTCCCGATGGAATACCGCCGTATCCTCGGCGAAATGACCCGGGAAGACGAAGAAGTCTCCCGCAGGGAAATCCACAGTTGAATCGACTGTCGCGGCAGCTCAGGAAACCTCTTGCCATTGGGAATTTCCGGCAGCTGCCGCGCCAACCCGGTGCCGTGCCGACGCAAACGGGCGAGGGACACCAACAATCCCTCGCCCGTTTTTTCGTTCCGAATTTGAATAGGAAACATATATCTGTACGGTGCCTATTATTCGAATGCCGGGCATGTAGGCATGGAAGCAGCGCAAAACGGACTCCGGGATAGCGACTTCCACAACGATTTTGACACAATCAATATCTGAATATTGAACCGCCCGGCTTGGGAATCTTCTGCAACACCCAAACTTCCGTAAACATCATCAAGACATGCATATGATGAATGCTTTTTACTTCACACATGATGCATGCCTTTTTTTCTCGTAAAACTCCTGTATCGCTTTCCCTGCATCGCTCTCGGTTTTAGGGAAAGCGATCGGAGTTGGCGAAAGGCGGTAAATTCCCGCATAAAAGGCGGCGTTTTCAAATCCATCAGGTAATTTCAAGACGTGTCCTTGATCCATTTTTTTGTGGGACGTCTTGCAAACAAGTGAAGCAGCATAAGGAGGAGCTATCATCTCTTTCTGTTTCGCGCCAAGACAAAGAATAAGAGGATACGCATCAACATACGTAATGTGATCTTTTTGGCCCGCTGCATTTGATACCCAATAAACAAGTGATTCGACCGGTATATCTCCCTTCATATTTTCCGTGACGCGTGCATAGGAAACAACCTTCTGATCTCTGTAAACATATTTATAGACAGCGACGATAACAATATCTTCCGCCTGGGCACACATCTTTTCTATATGGGCAGGAATCGCTTCAGCACCTTCCGGTGACAAACGTTCAGCGGCGAAACTGATTCCGACAAAAAACATTGCGACAAAACCGGCAAATAGCACCTTCATACAAAAACGATATTCGATTAGAAAGACGGAGTAAAGAGCAATGTTTACATTTGGTCTGGAAGATGCCCGATCACACGGATGACCCCAGTAAAAGGCCATTCACCAACCACAGGCGCTTGGGCTTCACACACCCATCATGGTTCTGGATAAATCCGGATAACCGTATTTTTATCGGAAATTCCGTAAAGAATGTGATTGCCAATGCAATAATCGACGATGAAGGGGGCGTGTTTTTGTCCTTCCAGATAGTGATCCGAGGCAATGATTTGCCCAGATTGGGGAGCAATCACACTCCATCCCGTTGCAAAGTGCATTCTCGGAATGCTTTTATAGAGCAACAGAATATTCCCATCCTTCCAAAACCTAATCGAACATGGAGCATGGGCAAGCGGGCACACTTCGCGCAGCTGTCCGGTGGACAGTGACATGAGGCATAGAATATATTCCTGATGCGGATTGCGTTCGATTTTTACAACCAACGGAAGCTGCCCATCATGGGCATGACGAGCACAAACGACGAGAGACAGCTTTTCCCATTCCGGGTGTCGTACATGGAGAGACTCTTCCGGCATTTTTTGAGGAACAATGACAAAAGGTATTCCAGCATCCGTAAGAATCACAGGTGTTCGCATCCGCCATTGAGTATTGGAAAACGTGAAAGAATCAAGGAGCGATCTGTATTGACGAAAAGCCTCTTGATTCGAACCGGAATCCTGCCCCAATTGAACGATACGGCGCACGGCAGCTGGTACATGAGACAAGACTTCGTCTTCGGAGGAAAACCAGACAGGAAAATTTTTCGTCAAAACTTGAGTGGATGAAGTCTCGCCTGCCGGTGTCAGCGTTTCAATTTCGTAGACATGAGCGCTGTCGTGAACTCCGAGTGGCAGAGAATACTTCAGGCCGTCGCAGCGCGTTGCATAAATGGTTTCCCTTTTCCATTCGGCTGTTGGTACTTGTCCGGCATGCAATATATTGAAAAACAACAGTAAAATGCACACAATAAATTTTTGTGCTTTCATTTGATAATAGTAATCAGTTATACAGCTGGAGTAAATAGCAATTTTTGATGCTTGATTGGAAAAGATATATCCAGCACCGATTGCAAGGAAGCAGTATCCCAAAAAAGACATCATCACCGGAATAGCATTAACCCATTGTAAATTGTTGGAGTTTATGTAACTGCACTTTGCCATTTTAACGCATCTTTTTCAAGGAATCTCTCGAAAGAACATCCGGTCGATACTTCCTGAACACAGAAAGCGGACGCACCCATGCAGAACGCCCCATGGCATGTTCATGCACGCATCAACGCCCCAGAAGCTGGGTGATGTTCGAGGCGAAGAGCTTCACCGCAATCGCCAGCACGATGATGCCGAAGAACTTGCGGGACATGTAAATGCCTGTCTTGCCCATGATGCGGGAGATCAGCCCCGTGCCGCGAATGGCGGCATACACCAGCACCATATTCAAAATCAGAGCTGCTACAATATTGATATCGGCATATTCCGCCCGGAGGGAAAGCAGCGCCGTAAAGGAGCCGGCACCCGCCAGCAGGGGAAACACCACAGGAACAAGCGTCGTATGATGATGATCCTGCCCCTTGAAAATCTCCACATCGAGCAGCATCTCAAGCGCCACGAAAAACAGTACGAAAGCCCCGGCCACGGCGAACGACGCAATATCCACATGAAACAGGCGCAGAATCATATCCCCCGCATAAAAGAACCCCAGCATCAGCGCGAAGGCGGACAGTGCCACCTTGCCCGCTTCCACGGACTTGCCCTTTTCCTTCAACGAGACGATGACCGGCATATTGCCGATAATATCGATCACGGCAAAGAGCATCACGAATGCGCTCGCCATCTCCTGCCAGTTCCAAGAATCCCACATAACTTGGAAACCTTATAGCATACTGTCCACCTCCTTGCAACCACAATCCCGGCATGGCTATCGCGACCACAAGCCCCGAGCCATGCGCCGAAGCGCGCGCAGGCGGCGCACATACGCAAGGCGCATGCTCCGCCGCACGCTTCCGGCCTTGTCCGCCCGCAAAGATGCAGTTACCCTTCCCCGGGCATTGCCCTTTACGACCAGGGATACCCCGGCAAAAATCAACGATACCGCCGCAGCCTTCCACCATCCGAACGCCTCCAGCCCCCATGCCACCCCGGCCAGCGTCGCAATCACGGGCTGCACATAATTGTACATGCAAACCGCCGTCGGCCGCAAGGCTCGCTGGGCAATCGGCATCAGCAGATAGCAGACGAACGTCGCACACCCCACCACATAGCCGATGCCTGCCAGACACTCCCAACCCAGTTCACCGAACGGAATGGCTGCCAGCTCCCCTGCCATCGGCGGCAGGCTGCACAAAGCGGCGAACAGGAACATCCACTTCATCAGCGTCACGGGCGAATACCGGGAAATCAGCCCTTTGAAAAACACGAAATAGAACGAAACGCTCACCTGCGACGCCAGACACAGCAGATCCCCCCATACATTGCCCGAGGAAGAAGCCTGCGCACTCCCCAGCACCAGCAGCAGCGCCCCGGATGCGCTGGACATGATCCCCGCCACTTTTCTCCCCGTCACACGCTCCTTCAAATACATGGCGGACATGATCATGGTCACGATCGGAGCCGTCGTCGCCATAATGGCGGCATCGGCGGGAGAGGTCAACCCCATGCCGCAGGTAAACATGCCCTGGTTCAACACCACCCCGCACAAAGCCGCCAGAAACAGCCACTTCAAATCCTCGCGCCTCACGCGTTCGCGTTTCGTCAACAGTGAGACCAGCCAGAACAGTACGCATGCACCGCCGATGCGCATGGCGGCCAGAGACAGGGCGGAAACCTCGCCGCCCTGCACCACCAGCTTGCAGACCGGAGGCATGAAGCCCCACATGACGGCTGCTGCTGCCATGGCCGCATGGCCTTTGATGACGGAAGAATACATGGAAAACCGACCCGGCGAACCGCTGCGGGAAAGGAGGCGGAGATTCTACGCCCGATCGCTGCCAATGCAAGCGTTTTTCCGTTCATTCCTCCGGAGTGTCCGCCGACAGGACTCACTTTGCGCCTCCGTGTATGACACGGCCCCACAACAGGAACGGCTTGACAACAGAAAAACGTTTCCCTAGTGTCTCCGCCATGAAATTGCATTGACCTCGACCGCTGACCGCCTGCGGACAATCCGGTGATGCGGCTGCATCACCCTCCGGCCCGGCGATCGGTTTCCCGGCGGAACTTGCCTTCCGCATGCATGGTGCGGATGTTCCCGCCGGAATCTTCCCGATTGGCTGCAGGGAAGCACGAAACCGAAACAGCGGACGATTCGAGTTCATACGCATGGGTTGCCGCCGTTTCCGGCACCTCATGGGCAAAGGCATCACCCTGCGCGTGGCACCGGGATTCTCCTCCGACTCCGGACACACGCACGATCCACCTGCGCGGAGCCATGCACTGCGCACAACCGCACACAACATATTCTCGTCATGGAAACGATCACTTACAAAAAAATAGCCGTCATGGCCTTTCCGCTACTCTTCAGCCTGCTGATGGAGCATGCGCTCGGCATCACGGATACCATCTTCCTCGGCCACGTCGGCAAGGTCGAAATCGGAGCCTCCGCTCTGGCGGGCGTGTACTTTCTGGCCTTCCTGATGATCGCCTTCGGCTTCAGCATCGGCGCGCAAATCATCATCGCCCGGCGCAACGGCGAAGGCCGCCAGTACCGCATCGGCTCCGTACTCGTGCAGAGCTGCTACTTCATGCTCGCACTGGCTGCCGCACTATTCGTCCTTTCCAAATGCCTGGCCCCCACCATCCTGCGCTCCGCCATCACCTCCGATGCGATCTACGATGCCACGCTGGCCTATCTGGACTGGCGCATCTACGGCTTCTTCTTCGCCTTCACGGCTCTGATGTTCAGGGCGTTCTTCGTCGGCATCACTAAAACGCGCATCCTCACCGTCAATTCGCTCATCATGGTACTCTCGAACGTCGTCCTGAACTACGGCCTCATCTTCGGCAACTTCGGGCTGCCCAAAATGGGCATCGCCGGGGCGGCGCTGGGCACCTCCATCGCCGAGCTGATCTCCCTGCTCTTCTTCATCATGTACACGAAGAAAACGGTCAACCTCAGGAAGTACGGCTTCACCCATGCCTTCACCTTCCGACCCCGCGTACTCCGAAGAATCATGAACCTGTCCGTCTGGACGATGGTGCAATACTTCCTCGCCGTCTCCGTCTGGTTCATCTTCTTCATCTCCATCGAACAGATGGGTGAAGACGCTCTCGCCATCAGCAACGTCGTACGCAACGTCGCATCGCTCTCCTACGTCGTCATCGGCGCATTCGGAGCCACAGTGGAATCACTGGTCAGCAACCAGATCGGAGCGGGAGCGGGCCACCAGATCCGGCATACGTGCTGGAAGACGATCAAACTCGGCTACGTCGTCCTCATCCCGTTGCTGCTGCTCATCTTCCTCTTCCCGGAAACCGTCTTCGCCTTGTTCATGAAGGAACACAGCAGCCACCTGATCGAAGCGGGCATCGCCCCTCTCTACATCATGGCGAGCGCCTCCCTCCTCTCGATGCTCTCGCACACCGTCTACAACTGCGTCTCCGGCACAGGGAATGCCAAAGCCGCCTTCTTCATGGAAATGGCTACCCTCGCCGTCTATTCCGGGTACCTCATCTGGCTCGTAAACGGCAAGGCCAGCCTCGCCATGTGCTGGACGACGGAATACGTTTACTACCTCACCATGTTCGTCCTCTGCTTCGGCTTCCTGCAGCTGACGAAATGGCGCGGCAAGCAGGTATAATGGCAACTTCAAGGAAGAAGGCGCATCCCATGGCAGGGATGCGCCTTCCGCCTTGCCGGGCATGGCCCGGAAATCAATCGATGAACGTATACCGGTACGTCACGGACTTCGTTGCACCGGGAGGCACCTGAATCTTCCAGACAAAGGTTCCCGCCGTATTCTGACCTCCGAGGAAACGGTCGGGCCGCTGGCGGAACTCGCCGCCATCCGATGCTTCCTTGGGTTCTCCGATAATCTGCTTTGTAATCTCCATTTCCATCGGTTTGTCCGACAGGTTCTTCATCTGGAGCGTACCCTCCACCAGCAGCTTCTTGTCGTTCGATTTCGGCAGGGGAGTGGTTTCAAGCACATTCTCCGATTGCTTGACAAGCATCTCCAGGCTCTTGTTGATCTTCACGGTGGCATCCTGCCCCGGAGCCGTGAACTGGATCATTCCCTGACCGGAAATGTAGCCGTTCGACGTAAACTCGACGATACCCGTCGTCAGCGGCAGCTTGAAACCATTCTTCAGGCGGATGCAATGCCAGACGTCCTGCTCGCCGTCATCGCCCGCATTACTGCGATTGTAGGAGCGAGCAACGTTCTGGTCCGGAATATCCCACGTGTACACATGGGAATACGATACTTCGCCCGAAAAAAGCGTCGTCGTCACCGTCTCGTTATACTTGCAGGTGAAATTCTTGACAGGATAAAAGAACAGATCTTCCGCCTGCGTCACGGAGGCTGGTGTACCGGAAGCGAGCAACCGGTCGATAGAATCCGAGCTGGTGGCTCCGGTACCGGATCGAAGGCCACCCGTCATTAAACCGTTCCCCAGCTGCATGGCGGCCATCGGTACCCGGTCGCCCATATAGCCGTTCTCAACATTGTAAAGAGATTGGAAAAACGCATTCAGATTCTGCCTCATGGCAATCGGCGAAGGCACCCCCGCATACTTCAGATTGGGGAATCCGGTAATCAAATCCAGATCCACACCGTTGAAATCCATCAACTCATTGATGACCGTCGCACGTGCCGTCAACACCGCTTTGCCCGCATCGCCCAGATCGACCCGGTATTCCGGCACCCACGACACGCCGCCTGCAATACAGTTCGCCCTGATCGTCCTGCCGCTTTGTGGAGCAGCCAACTCCAGAGAAACCGTCGGCACATCTTCGTCCCGTGTCGGAAGCGTCGGAGGACTCAGAAACTCGATCTGCTGCACCTTCTCCAAGGGTACGGAAACCGTCCTGCCATCCTGCGTCTTCAGCAGAATCACGTTCGATGCAGAACTGCCCGGGCGACCGGGAGGATAAACAAGCATACCTTCATTCATCATCCCCGGAACCGAAGCATCATTCACATTGCCGATCAGGCGGGGATTCTCCTTGCCCTGCTTCGGTGCGGAGGCAACAATCACACCGTCCTCGGAACCTCCGGCCCACACCACCCACACGGCTGCACCCGTATTTGCCCTGACCAGCTCTTCCATCGTGTATTGTTCAATCGGCACCTTCCGCGTCGCCTTCCGGCTCACCAGCCGCTTGAGTTGGGCGGGAGCTTCGACATCCAGCCAGAACGTCCCGAACGAAGGCACGGGCAAATTCACCAGATTCATGGAAGCGTCGGCTCCCGTCTTCCCTTCCAGCGTCAGGTAACCGTAGCCGTTCTTGAACAGGGCTACCTTGCTGGGCGTCATTTCCACATCTCCGGCGGCTGCAAAGGAAGGCAGCATCAACCCCGAGACGATCAATCCGTATACATGCGATTGTTTCATGGTGCGATGGTATTTATTTTATGTTCAGGCCTACAAGCTGGATCAAACGGCGCAGGCCTCTATTCGCCATGGTACCCCCTTCGCCGATTCATGTCGAGAGGCAAATGGCGGCCGTATGACAGACCATCCGGAACATCCGTGCATTCACTTTCACATTGACTTCCCGCATCCGGCATACTTTAATGGGATTCAGCATGAATGCCGCATCTTTTCTCCCTACCGCTCTCCTGCTCGCCGTTCTGCCCTGCATGGCGGAACCAGAACAGCAAAAAGCCGTCCGCATCGACCCTCCGTTGAGCACGGCCGAATCGTTGACATGGCACACCAATCTGGAAAAAGCCATCGCCCGGGCTCAAAAGGATCATAAGGACATCTACCTCGAATTCACGGGAACGGACTGGTGCCCGGGATGCATTCATCTGAAAAACACCGTTCAGGCGACCATGGCTTTCCGAGACCGCGCACGCACAAACTACATCTGCGTACTGATCGATTTCCCGCGTAAAATCAAACTTCCCGAACAGCAGGCAGCTTACAACGAAGACATCAGATCCCTCTACGACATCACGAGCTTCCCGACCGTCCTTCTGCTCGATGAACAAGGCCGCCCCTATGCCGCCATACCGGGAAGCGCCCAAAACGTCGAAGCCTACCTCCAACGCCTCGACCAGGCGCAGGCCATCAAAACGGCCCGCAACAAGGCATTCGACGAAGCCGCCCACGCCTCCGGCAATGCGGAAAAACTTCAGGCGCTCCACAGAGCCCTGCAAACCGTCGATCCGACCTTCCACCCCTTCTATCCGGACGTCCTGCAGGAAATCGAACGGCTTGATCCCCAAAACACCCTCGGTTACAAAGGCACAGCAGACCGTGCCCGGATCGGCAAACAACAAAGGAGCGAATACGAAAAATTGCTGGACGAATGCAGAACGGCCTATCGTGAAAAGAAAATGCAAACCTGCATCGACCTGACCGACCAATTCCTGAACAGAACCGACCTGCTTCCGGCCGTCAGGCAAAAAGCGCTGCTCCACCAGCACACCAACTATGCCATGGTAGCAAACATACCTAAGTCTCTCCAATGCCTCAAGGATGCTCTCGCCGTCGATCCGAAATCGAAAGACGCCAAAAAAATCCAATCCTACATCGATAATCTGGAACACTATCTTCAGGAACAGGCATCTTCACCCGAATAAGAACGCACATATTCATTCCGGCGCGCCTTTCCCACAGGGCGCGCCCATATTTTGTTGGAAAAAATACACCATTCTTCACAAAAAACCGTCGAAAATCCGAATATCCGATAGAATTTCCCTGCCTACCTCGTATTCCTTTAACATATGAACACGGCATCTCTGCTCGCCATATCGTCCTTGCTCGCCATCTCTCTTGCCAGCCTTCATGCCCAAGAAGCAGCCGGCGCCCCCGCTGCCTCCATGCGGATACGCGAAGCCGATCCCGTCGTCGGATTGATCGGCCTCGCCCTGCAGGAAATGCAGAAAAACGGAGGCAAACCCCAGGCCGCGCTTTACCAGGCCGCCTCCAAGGCACTGGCCGCCCAGCCGCAAAACAGCAAATCAGCCCTGTTCGGCGACGCTCTGTGCATGACAGATGCCGCCGTCCTCCTTGCACCCGTGGCAGGCTCCATGGACAAGCCGGAACAGGCTGGAGCCAAACTGGCGGACATCCTTGGCCTTCCCCGCGACAAAACAGGCAACATCTCCTCCCTGAACGACCTTCTTCCTTTCGCCAACGACATCCAAAACGCAGTACGCTTTCAAAAACTCAAACTTGCGGCCTCCAACTACGACTACGACGCGATGGAACGCTCCATCGACTACCTCTCCCGCAAATACTCCAAAACTTACGCACGCGGCAAGGAACACCTCTCCACGCTCGCCCGGTACCGCAAGGAAATCCCGGATCCGGCATCCTTCATCCGGTCCGCCAAGGCCAAGGACATGGACAAGCTGAACGGACTCGTCACCTTCCGACTTCAGGCGCTCGTCCACGACAACCCCGAAATGTCCGAAGGAAACATCATGGCCGTCCGCCGCTACGCCCTCTCCGGAGACCGAACGAACCGCACGCAGGATCGTCCGGCCAACTGGCAGGGCATCACCAGCATGCCCGGCAACGGCAAAAACTACCGGAGCGAAATCATCCGCCTCCACACCAAAAATTCCGGAACGGATTCCCTGCCGAACCAACTCGATATCCTCCACGCCCGCAACACATGGTGCGGATACACCGACCTCGATTTCGGCGGTGGCAAAATCCTCTTCACCTCATGGACGGACCCGGACAAAAAACGCCGCGCATGGGACCTCTTCGAACTCGACCTCGCCACAGGCAACACGCAGAACGTCACCTCCTTCATGCCGGAAGACACCGACAGCTCCGACGCCTGCTACCTGCCCGACGGACGCATCATCTTCATGAACACCTCCGGCTACCAGGGCGTTCCCTGCGTCACCGGATCGGACTGGGTCGGCAACGCACACATCCTCGACCGCAAGGACAACAACGCGCGCCGCATCACCTTCGACCAGGACAACAACTGGTGCCCCACCATGCTGCCGGACGGCCGCGTCCTCTTCCTCCGCTGGGAATACACGGAAAGCGCCCACTACTTCAGCCGCATCCTCATGAGCATGAACCCCGACGGCACCGACCAGAAGGAATACTACGGCTCCAACTCCTACTGGCCCAACAGCCTCTTCGATGCCCAGGCCATTCCCGGCAAGCCCGGCATGTTCGCCGGCATCGTCTCCGGCCACCACGGTGAAAAACGCGTCGGCGAACTCGTCATCTTCGACATCAACAAAGGCCGCACCGAAACGGACGGAGCCGTCCAGAAAATACCCGGCTACGGCAAAGAAGTGCCCAACATCATCAAGGACCAGCTCGTCAACGGACTCAGCACCCCCATGTTCGCCGAACCGAGCCCGCTCAGCGACGCCTACTTCCTCGCCTCGTGCAACCTGCGCCCCGGCGAACCGTCCATGAACATCGTCCTGTGCGACAAATTCGACAACATCGTCCCCCTCACCGCCTCCTCGTACTGCATCTATGCGGAACCGCGCCTGCTGCAGCCCACGAAAAAACCTGCCGTCATCCCGGACAAGGTCAAGCTCGACACGGACAAGGCCACAGTTTACATCTCGGACATCTACCAGGGTCGGGCCATCAAGGGCGTACCGGAAGGCAAGGCCAAGACTCTCCGCGTCTTCATGTCCGAATACAGCCCGCGCAACACCGGCGGCCACTACGTCATGGGCATGGAAAGCAACTGGGACGTCAAAGTCCTGTACGGCACCACCCCTATCAACAAGGACGGTTCCGCCGTCTTCGAAGTACCGGCCAACCTTCCCCTTACCCTGCAGGTGCTCGACGACGAAGGCAAGGAACTCGTCCAGATGCGCAGCTGGTTCTCCGCCATGCCCGGTGAAAAACTCAGCTGCATCGGCTGCCACGAAAGCCAGAACGAAGCTCCTCCCGCACGCCTCACGGAAGCCTCCCGGCAGGCCCCCCGGCAGATCGACCAATGGTACGGCCCGGCACGCACCTTCGGCTTCATGACCGAAGTCCAGCCCGTGCTGGACCGCAACTGCATCTCCTGCCACAACGGCCAAACCACCTATCCCGCACCGCGCACCGGAACCATCCCGAACTTCGCAGACACCTCCAAAATCGGCACGGGCAGCGAAATCGGCACCTTCAGCAAATCCTACTGGGCCTTGCATCCCTACGTCCGGCGCAACGGCCCCGAAGGCGACTGGCGCAACATGACCGCCGCCGAATTCACGGCAGACACCTCCGAACTCATCCAGCTCCTGAGCAAAGGACACCAAGGCGTCAAACTCGGCAAGGAAGACATGGATCGCCTCGTCACATGGATCGACCTGAACGTCCCCTACCGCAGCGCATGGGAAGGCGAACGCCCGCACAACGCCGAATTCATGAAAAAGAGGTACGACTACATGAAACTCTTCACCACCACGAAGCGCGACTACGTCACCCTCACCGACACGGACTACAAACCCGGAACGCCCATCGCCTCCACTGCCGCGCCGAACACGCCCAGGCTCGCCCCCGTCACCGACAAACCCGCCCAGCTCGCAGGAGAACCCGAACAGATGAAACTCGACCTCGGCAACGGAGTCGCCATGAACCTGCGCCGCATCCCTGCCGGAACATTCACCATGGGCTCCACCCGGTACGAAACCCCGCAGGAACTCCCCCGCACGAAGTGCACTATCTCGAAACCTTACTGGATGGGTGAAACGGAAATCACACTCGACCAATACCGCCAGTTCGACCCATCCTACAAAAACGGCGTGTACGACATGCACAACAAGGATCAGGTCAAACCGGGCTACGACATGGACACCGACGGCCGCAACCCCGTCATCCGCATCTCCCATGAAAAAGCCATGGAATTCTGCCGCTGGCTTTCGAAAAAAACGGGTAAAAAAGTCAGCCTCCCGACGGAAGCCCAATGGGAATATGCCGCCCGAGGCAACACGGCAGGGCAGGATTTCTACTTCGGCAGCATCGTGGACGACTTCTCGCCCTACGCCAACCTTGGCGACGTCTCGCTGAAGAAACTCGCCGTTCGCGGCGTGGATCCGCAGCCCATCAACAACCCGGACCGCTTCTTCGACTTCGTCCCGCGCAGCGAAAAATACAATGATAACCACATCATGCTCGCTCCCGCCGGCTCCTTCAAACCGAATGCCTACGGACTTTACGACATGATCGGAAACGTCGCCGAATGGACCCGCTCCGAATACAAACCCTACCCCTACAAGGATGACGACGGCCGCAATGCTCCCGGCAATGCCGACACCGTGCGCACGGTACGAGGCGGCTCATGGAGGGACCGCCCCGAACGCGCCACCTCCTCGTGGCGTTGGGGATACCCGGCGTGGCGCAGCGTGTACAACGTCGGCTTCCGCGTCGTCATCGAAGACTGAACATCTCCGCCCGGCCTGGCCGGGCAACAACCGAATCCATCTCCACGATCAGCACAATGAAACGCATCCTGATACTGATGCTGGCTTGCATGGCCACCATGCTCCACGCTCAGGATTACCTCTCTCCCTCGGCCCTCGCCTGGTGGAAGAACAAAATCCTGATCGCGGAAACGGGCGCCAACAGGCTCGACATCTTCGATCCGGCACAGGACAAGGTCACCCAAAGCATCCTGCTCCCGCGCCAGCCGAATGCCCTGTGCGTTCAAGGCGACACGGCCTACGTCGCCATGGGCGCACTCGCGGGTGCAGTCTATGCCATCGACCTCAACAGCGGCAACACCCTCTTGGAATACCCGGCGGGCCATACTCCCGTCGCCGTCGCCGTCGTGGGAGACTCCCTCTACATCGCTTCGCGCTTTGCGGATCAGGTCATCCAGCTCCCGCTCGCGGGCAACGTCTTCACACCCACACGGATCGCCCGGTGCAGCCAGCCCGTAGGAATGGCGGTAGACTTCAACAAAAACATCTGGATCGCCAACCACCTCCCCACGGGCTCGGCAAACGGCGCACAATCCGCCGCCACCCTCACTGTCTTCGTCCCGAACGGACTCAACCGAGAATACAGCCTGGCCAACGGCTCGCAGGGAGTGCGAGGCATCGTCGCCAGCCCGGACGGCAAATACATGGCCGTCACCCATATCGTCAGCCGCTTCCACACGCCGCCGACCCAGCTCGACCGCGGATGGGTCAACACCAACGCCGTCACCATCATCGCCAATCTCGACAAAAACCAGCCGGACATGCACACCATCCTGCTGGACGATACCAACGAAGGAGCCGCCAACCCGTGGGGAGTCACCTTCACGCCGGACGGCAGCAAACTCATCGTCACCCACGCCGGCACGCATGAACTGAGCATCATCGACTTCCCCGCACTCGTCAAAAAAATCTCGGAACACAAGGCCAAGGATGCCGCCGTGGACCAGCTCGGCTTCCTCAACAACATCCGCCAGCGCGTTCCCCTTCCGTTGAACGGCCCCCGTTGCGTTCTGGCGGACAACGACACGGCCTATGCAGCCGGCTACTTCTCGGATAACCTCGCCGGCGCCACGCTCGCCGAATTCCCGGAAACATCCTCCCATGCCCTCCCCGCTCCGGCTCCCCGCGAACTCACCAATGAAGAAGCCTTCCTTGAACAAATCGCACCGAAAGCATTGCGAAGAAAAGGCGAAGAGCACTTCAACGATGCCTCCCTCTGCTACCAGAAATGGATGAGTTGCGCCAGCTGCCATCCCGATGCACGCGTGGACGCCCTCAACTGGGATCTTCCCAACGACGGATTCGGCAACCCCAAAAACACCCGTTCCATGTACCTCTCCCACCGCAGGGCTCCGGTCATGTCCCTCGGCATTCGCAAAGATGCGGAAACAGCTGTCAAATCCGGCTTCATCGGCTTCCAATGCTACTCTGCCAGCGATGACGAACTGAAAGCCGTCAACGCCTACCTCAAACACATGCCCGTCACACCGAACCCCTTCTGCATGGGCGAACCGGCTGACGACACCCCCATCATCGAACGAGCCATCGCCCGCGGCCAGGATGCTTGCCTCCAATGCCACAGCGCAGCGCTCCAGCGGCGCAAACCCACCGACGAAGGAAGAAAAATCTTCCGCGAAGCCGGATGCAGCTCATGCCATCCGCACCCCTACTTCACCACCTGCAAAACCGTGGACATAGGCACCACCAGCGGACTCGACAAAGGCAAACCCGTCGTCATCCCCTCCCTCTCCGAAGTATGGCGCACGGCGCCCTACTTCCACGATGGCAGCACGGGTATCTTGCGCGAAGCCATCCGGCAGCGGAGCCGCACATCGAAAAACGGACAGGACGCCGAACTGACGGAAGACCAGCTCGACCTCCTGCTGCAATACGTCAAATCCCTGTAACGGAAAACCTGCGCGATGAATCACGCTACCTACCATTCATCCGCCGGAGCGGATGAGCACTACTTCTCACTCACCTCCCAGCCGGACCGCACCTTTGCCGCCGAAGCGGAAACCCTGCTCACACGGTATGCGGACATCTCTCAAGGATGCGGAAACACCCTGACTCTGCGTCTCCACCTCAGCGATATCGCCAACCAGGCGGCCATCATCAGACCCATGCTTCGGCACATGGATGCCTGCATCTCCCTCATCGGCCAGCCTCCCGCCAGCGGCGCACGGCTCGCTCTCGAAGCATGGCATCTCGACGGAGGCCGGCGCACCGAAGGAACACATGGCCTTGCCTTTGCCTTCTCTCCTTACACCATCCTCCCTACGGCAGCCTCCGAACCGAACCGGCAAGGCAGCCACGGTCAGACGCTTGACGCCTTCGACTGCCTACAAAAGAATTTGGATCATCTGGGCGGCTGCGTCGAACGGGACACCGTGCGTACATGGCTCTACTGCCGCGACATCGACAACAACTACGCCGGACTCGTTGAAGCCCGCAACGCATGGTTCGCGCGCCACGGCATGACGCCGGACACGCATTTCATCGCCAGCACGGGCATTGAGGGGCAACAGGAAACACCTTCCGCCCTCGTCGGCATGGATGCGCTCTCCATCCTTGGCCTGCAACGCGAACAAATCGCATACATGCAGGCTCCGGACAACCTCTCCGCCACCCACCATTACGGCGTCGCCTTCGAACGAGGCACCCGGATCACCTATGGAGACCGCTCCGCGTTCTACATCTCCGGCACGGCCAGTATCGACCCCGAGGGCCGCATCGTCCATCCGGGAAACGTCGCCCTGCAAACCGTCCGCACCGTCGCCAACATCCGCGCCCTGATGGAACGGCAGGGCGCTACCCTCGACGACCTCAAACAGGCCGTCGTCTACTTGCGCGATACGGCCGATGCTCCAATCGTCGCCGCAGAACTGGCGGCTACGCAATTTGCAAACATTCCGCATATCATGTTGAAGGCGCCCGTATGCCGCCCCGGCTGGCTCGTCGAAATCGAAGCCATCGGCATCTCGGCGCAAGGAGATCCGCGCTTCTCCCCGCTGGCATAGACATCCACTCAACCTCTCATCCCCAATAAAAAAGACGCTTTCTTCCGAAAGCGTCTTTTTTGTGGTGAAACTTCATCCTGCGACGATCAGTCCTTGCGGCGGCGGCGCAATGCCAGAGCCGCCAGGCCGAACATGCTCAGAGTTGCCGTAGCAGGTTCGGGAATCATGGCCGTCACATCCGCTTCGCTCAGTGCGCTGGTATAAACCTTCGCGAAGGAAAGCGGCAGGCCATTGGCGCCGATGGTCATGGACGATAATCCGTATCCGTTGAAATTGGTATTGATATACGGAGCCGTACTGTTCGTGTATGCCTGAGCCGTATTCTGATTACCGGCGGCACATCCCGTACCGCTCCATGAAACGAGCGTATCGTTGACATACAGGGAAAGCGCAGCCGTACGAGCCGAAGCGCTCTTCTCCGTCACCAGCACGATCTTGGTGGAGCCTCCCGTCAGCAAATCGGCGCCGATATTCGCCGTCAGAAGGCGATTCGCACCCACACCGTACTGGTACTGCAGGGAAAAACCGGAATCGGCTTTCACCAGAGAAAACGCAAACCCGCTCAGATTACCTACCGCGCCGGTCGTTGCGCTGAACAGATTGTAGGTATTATTGGCAAAAGTTGCATTCAGATCCAGCCAGAGGCCGACCGTCTGGGAACGCGTATCCGTATCTCCGCCGATCTGGGTAATCAGACCTGTGGGAGCGCCTTGGGCAGGCGTATAGGAATGGGATGAAAAAATGGCATACTCACGCTCGAAATCAGGCGAAGCGGCAGCAAATGCCGGAACACAAACAGCGGATGCAACCGCGCATGCAGAGAGAAATGTTTTCATAATAATCGTTGAGAACGTAAGAATGCTAGCCGAACAAGAAACTACTGTCAACCAAATACGGTGAAAAAGAACACACTCCTTCCCAACCATATCCATACCTTCCGGAGCCTTCAGCCTTCCCATGCTTTCGACGCTATCGCCTGCGCCGCCGCTTCCACCTCGGCCTTGCGCTTGGTGGGTCCTTCTCCCGACGCCAGTACGCGACCGTTCCAGCTAACCTCGGAATAAAAAGGAAACTCCACGTCCGGCGACACGGGGCGGGTCATATACTCGGGACCCTGGCTGTTCAAAGCCTGAAGAATAATCTGCAATTCCCCTTTCGGATTCGCATCCTTCGGGCACTCCGACAGAGATTTGATACTGTCGCGCAACAGGCGCAGGGAAACCTTGCGGGCGGCATCATACCCTCCGTCGAGCATCACGGCCCCGATCACAGTCTCGAATGTATTGGCAAGAATCGAATTCTTATCCCGCCCCCCCGTCCGATCCTCATGTTCGGAAAGAATCAGATGCCCCCCCAGACCGAGATTCTTCGCCAGCTCGCCCAAATGGGCTCGGCTCACCACGCGAGCCCTCAGCTGCGTCAGCAACCCCTCATCGGCCTTGGGAAACGCCTGAAACAACTCCCGGCTCACGACCAGCTCCAACACGGCGTCTCCGAGATACTCCAGACGCTCATAGGCAAGATTCGTCGCCTTCCGATTATCCGCACTCGGATGAGTCAGCGCCTGGCGCAGGTATTCGGGATCACGGTACACATAACGGAGCAGATTCTGTAAAGCGGCAATATCCATGGCGGGATCGAAACAAAGCTGTACCCAGTGAACCACAAAAAAAACGCTTGTCCAGTACATTTCGCGAAATTCCTTGCTTTACCGGCCGAATTCGGCTACCCTCACGCGCGTCCCGCCATGCCTAAAGTCTTCATTAAAACCTACGGATGCCAAATGAACGAACGCGACTCCGAACAAGTCGCCACCATGTTCATCGATGGAGGCTACACCATGACCGACCGCGAACACGAGGCCGACGTCATCCTCATCAACACATGCTCCGTCCGCGAAAAGGCGGAACTCAAGGCACTCGGCAAAATGGGACTGCTTACCCGCCGCCCCGAAGCAAAACCGCACGTCGTTTACGGATTCATGGGCTGCATGGCCCAAAGCAAAGGCGACGAACTCTTCCGCGCCCTGCCCCGCCTCGACCTCGTCATCGGCACGCAGAAATACCACCACATCTTCCGCTATGTGGACGACATCCTTCGCAAAAGACTTGAGCGAAGAATGGACGACCTTTCCCTCTCCCTCGCGGGCAGCAGCGTCTGCGACACCGACGAGGAAACCGGCTCCCAGAACGCCATCCGCGACCACCTTGCCCAGACCGGGCATTCCTCCGCCTTCGTCTCCATCATGCAGGGGTGCGAAATGCGTTGCTCCTACTGCATCGTCCCCTCCACACGCGGCGCAGAACGCAGCCGGCCCATGCAGGACATCATCGACGAAGTGGAATCACTCGTCCGGCAGGGCATCAAGGAAGTCACCCTCCTCGGCCAGATCGTCAACCGCTACGGCAAGGACGAACCCGCAGTCGACGGCAAATCCGCCTTCGTCCGCCTGCTGGAACAACTCAACGGCATCGACGGGCTGGAACGCATCCGATTCACCTCCCCCCATCCCATCGGCTTCCGGGAAGACCTCGTCAACGCCTATCGTTACCTCTCGAAACTCTGCAGCCACATCCACTTCCCCATGCAGAGCGGCAGCGACCGCATCCTCAAACTCATGCGCCGCCCGTACAAAAACGAAAAATACATCTCTCTCTGCGAAAGCATGCGCGAAGCCCGGCCGGACCTCGCCATCACCACCGATATCATCGTCGGCTTCCCCGGTGAAACCGAAGAAGACTACCTCGAAACCAAACGCGCCGTCGAACGCATCGGTTTCGACAACGCCTTCATCTTCCAATACTCCCCGCGAAAGGACACCCCGGCGGCGGCCATGGACGGACAACTGCCCCAGAGCGTCAAGGAAGCCCGCAATCAGGACCTCCTCGCCACAGTCAACGCCATCGCCATCGAAAAAAATGCAGCCCTCGTCGGCACGGAACAGCTCATCCTCGTCGAAGGCCCCAGCAAAACCAACGCCGACCGCCTCTCCGGCCGCACCCCGCAGAACAAACCCGTCATCATCGAAGGCGGCAGCGAACTCATCGGGAAAATCGTCCCCGTGCGCATCACCGAAAGCACCGGCTTCACCCTCTACGGCGAAATCGCGCCCTGTTGAATACCCCAACAAACAGCGGGAACGACTTGCCGTAAAACAATACCGCCGGCATTTTTGACTTGCGGCATCATGCTTTGCCCTGTAGCATAGCATGTATGAAACATTGTATAGTGGGCATACTGATCTCGTGTGCCGCCGCCGTCCATGCCGCGCCCATCCCCCAGGGAGCCGTTGACGACCAGGCCGTCAACAACAGAATGCTGAAAGGCATTGAAACCATCGCCAACGATTCGACCGTTCCGGCGTCAGGCGCACTCGTCCGGCAGCTCCGCCAAGTGGAAGGCAAAAAACTGAACCTCGCCCGCCCGACCGGCCAAAGCCCGGCCAACCATGACGAAGTGGGCGAATCCGTAGCCGTCGTCGGCATCGGCTACAAATGCAACAAATGCCCCCACTGGCACATGCGCTCGTCCGGCACGGCATGGATCGCCTCCGAAGACGGCATCCTCGTCACCAACTACCATGTCCTGAACAACCTCCCCGAATACGGCCGGGCATGCGTCCACCTCAAAAACGGGCAGGTCCATCCCATCAGGGAAGTACTCGCCAGCGACAAACTGCGCGATGTCGCCATCTTCCGCATTGATGCCAAGGGACTCAAGCCCCTTGCCGTCGGCCCCGATGCTCCCGTCGGCAGCAACCTCCACCTCATCAGCCACCCGGAAGGCAACTACTACATGTACACGGGCGGCTTCGTCCAGCGCTACACGCTCCGCACAACGCCCAACAACCAATACACCGTCGATAAAAACAAGTCCAGGCGCAGCGAACCCATCGCCTGGCTTGTCGCCTCCTGCGACTACGCTCTCGGCTCCAGCGGCGGCGGCATCTACAACGACAACGGCGAAGTAGTCGGCATGGTCTCCTCCACCACCACTCTGTACACGCCGCCTCGCCCCACGCCCGTCACACCGCTTCCCGAAGGCTTCGAAAAAAGCATGCTCGCCAACAAAACAACCCCGGCACAGAATACCGCCACACAGGAACCGGACGACATCCTGCACAAGAATGCAGGCAACAAAACGGATGCACCGGAAGCCAAGGCGCCGGAACCACAACCGGCTCGATTCCAAATGCAGCGCCACCCGCAAATGGTCCTGCGCCACTGCGTAGCCGGATACACCCTCCGGGAAATCCTCTACGGAGAATAACCCCTGCAACAGGCTTCGCACACCACCTCCCGGCCCGGCACAACGGACCGGGATTTTTTGTACGCACGCCGCTCCGGACGAAACTTCCGCATACGCACTCTCCTCTTGCTCCGGCACATGCTTCCGCATACAATCCCGGGCATGATCCCCCTGTTCGTCGAATATCCGAAATGCACCACCTGCCAAAAAGCCAAAGCATGGCTCGACAACCACGGCATCGCCTATCAGGCCCGGCACATCGTCGAACAGAACCCCACGGAGCAGGAACTGCGCCACTGGCACAGCATGAGCGGCCTCCCTCTCAAACGCTTCTTCAACACGAGCGGTCTCCTCTACAAATCCATGGAATTGAAAGACAAACTGCCGACCATGAGTGAAGACGAACAATACGCCCTTCTCGCCACCAACGGCATGCTCGTCAAACGCCCCCTTCTCGTCGGCGAAAACTACGCCCTGCCCGGCTTCCGTGAAACCGATTGGGCCGCCAAGCTTGGCATCTGACCTCATCCACCAGCCGCATCCCATCTCCGGACTCATGAAATCCAAAGACATCCGACAAGTACTCGACACCTTCGACGTACGCCCCAGCAGATCACTGGGCCAGAACTTCCTCGTCGATGAAAACATCGCACGATGGATCGTCGAACAGCTCGACATCCGCCCCGAAGACTGCGTCGTCGAAGTCGGACCCGGCACCGGAGCACTCACGGAACACATCGCCCCTCTCTGCCGCAAACTCGTCCTCGTCGAATTCGATGCCCGGCTGGCCGACTACCAGCGCACGCGCTGGCAAAACGATCCCCATGTGGAAGTCCACCATGCCGACGGCGCGGAATGGGACCCTCGCCGCCTCTTTGCGGAACAGCCCGTCAAATTCATGGGCAACCTCCCCTACTCTGCCGGAGGAGCCATCCTTCAGAACTTCCTCTCCTCGCCCAGCGCCGTCAGCCGCGCCGTCGTCATGCTTCAGAAGGAATTCATCGACCGCATCCTCGCCCTCCCCGGAGACGATGCCTACGGACTGCTCTCCCTCCGCATCCAGCGAGACTGGGTGCCCCGCGCCCTCAAAACCGTCCCGCCCGAAGCCTTCCATCCCCGCCCCAAAATCGACTCCACCGTCATGCTGCTCACCCCGCGCGACCGGAAAGAACTGCCCCCCTTCGATGCGAAACTCATGGACGAACTGATGCGCCGCTGCTTCTCCCAAAGGCGCAAGCAAATGCACAAACAGCTTCCGGACAACCCGCCGTGGAAAAACGTAGCCGCCTCCATCGGAGCTGCAGAAACGGCGCGCCCCGAAGAACTCGGACTCTCCCAGTGGGTCAACCTCACCAATGCCTACGACACCAATCCGCTGGCGGCCATCGCCCAGAAAGACGATGAAATCTTCGACGTCGTCGATGAACAGGACCACATCCTGAAACAGGCCACTCGCAAGGAAGTCCACGCAGAGAACCTCATCCACCGCGCCGTCCACATCATCGTCTTCAACAAAAACAGGGATTGCCTCATCCAGAAACGCTCCGTCCGGAAAGACCGCCACCCCGGCGTCTGGGACTCATCGGCAGCGGGCCACGTCGATGCAGGAGAAGATTACGACACCGCCGCACAACGCGAACTGCAGGAAGAACTCGGCATCGAAGATGCCCGCCTCATCCGCATCGGCACCCTGCCCCCCACCGCACAAACCGGCTGGGAGCATATCGCCGTTTACCTTGCCGGCTACACGGGAAAAATCCATTTCCCGGCGGCGGAAATCGAAGCTGTCCTGCCGCTTGCTCCGGAACTCATCGACCACTGGATCGAACGCAGGCCGGAAGACTTCGCCCACTCCTTCATCGCATGCTGGCAGCTTGCCTGCCGCTACTTCTCCGAAGCCTGATCCGGCTTCTCCTCATACCCTTTGCTGCAGGGGCTGCCGGACGGGTGAAAGAAAAACACGCACAAAAATGCAACCGCTCGTGCGCTGCGGGGTTTCCTCCTATGAACGGATACGCTCCTTCACCCAAACCGCAAACCCATACATCATACAACATGAAAAAAACGTTCCTTCTGGCGCTCTGCGCCGCACTTCCCCTGATGGCGCAGGAAGCCCCCGACCAGCCGCAGGATCAGCCGGCTCCCTCCAATGCCAAGCAGCATGGCCCCAAAGGCCATCGTGGCCAGCGTGCTCCGAAAGGCAACCTGCCTCCCGGCGCCATGCTCATCGGCCATCGCCTCCTTCTCGAAAAATACGATACGGACGGCGACGGCAAGCTCTCCGACGACGAACGCAAGGCCGTCCAGGAAGACGCCAAAAAAATGCATGAAGCCAAAAAAGCCGAAATCCTCGCCAAATTCGACACGGACGGCGATGGAAAACTCTCCGACGACGAACGCAAAGCCATGCGCGAAGACTGGAGCAAGAACCATCCCGAAGTCACCGAAAAGATGAAGGAAAAACGCCAGCAGCAGCTTCGCCAGCACCGTGAAGACATGATCAAGAAGTTCGACACGGACGGCGACGGAAAACTCTCCGACGACGAACGCAAGGCCATGCGCGAATCCATGCAGAAAGACCGCCCCAAGGGTCAAGGTCAAGGAGCCAACGGCCAGCGTGGCCCGAGAGGACCGCGTTCCGAACGTCCTGAAGGAGGCCCGCGCGGCGAATCTCCCCACAAGGGAGCAGGACAGCCGATCCCCGGAGCGGGAATCCTGATCGAATCCCTTGTCGTCGCCAAATATGACAAGGACGGCGACGGAAAACTCTCGGAAGAAGAAATCGCCGTGCTGGTCGAAGACGCCAAGGCGGCAAGGCAGCAGAAGCGGGACAAAGCCCCCGCCGAACAGAACTGATCTCCTCCCCCTGCATCCATACGGAAACACCCTCGGGCTCATAGATAGTCCGGGGGTGTTTTTTCATGTAAAATACATATTCCCTTCCTGAAAAACAGGAAAAACGCAAAACATTTAATTATTTTGAAACTATTTTCCGCTGTGGGGGTTTGTCAAGAAAAGGTTCGAATACACCCACACTACGATCCTTGAAAAACCAACCAATCAGACTCATGTTTACTGAAATCCTGACCACTGCAATCGCAGCCATGCCGGCGCTTTCTCAGCAAGGCGTCCCGCAGAATCCGCAACAGGCCAACATCGACCAGGCCGTGCAGGTTCTGTTGAACATGGCGCAGGCGTCCGCCCAGCCGGGTGCCGACGGTTCCTGCGTTATCAAGCTTGAAGGCCCGGAAGCCATCCAAGCCATGCAACGCCTCTCGGCGGCATTGAATGACTCGCAGCCTCGCACTCAGGGACGTCCGGCACCTCGCCAGGCAGGCCCCCGCACCATGCCGATGCGCCATGTCGTACCTGCCCAGCAGTGCCAGCCGGCACAGCGCATGGGTGGACAGCGTGCTCCGCAAGGTCAATTGAAGGGATCCTGCTCCATGCGTCCCGCTCAGGTAACGATCGCTACCGAGCAAAAGCCGATGATGGGCATGCGCAAGGCTGGCTTCCATCACAACCAGAACGGACAGTGCCGCAAGGCCGCATGGCTTTCTGCCGCCTCTCGCCAGGGCAAGATGATGCGCCATCACCACATGCAATCCGGCCAGAAGCCGATGACGGGCATGCGCAAAGGCGGCTTCCATCATAACCAGAACGGACAGTGCCGCAAGGCCGCATGGCTCTGCGGACCCTCCCGCCAGGGTCAAATGATGCGCCATCACCACATGCAATCCGGCCAGAAGCCGATGATGGGCATGCGCAAGGGCGGCTTCCATCACAACCAGAACGGCCAATGCCGCAAGGCCGCATGGCTCTGCGGACCCTCCCGCCAGGGTCAAATGATGCGCCATCACCACATGCAATCCGGCCAGAAGCCGATGATGGGCATGCGCAAGGGCGGCTTCCATCACAACCAGAACGGCCAGTGCCGCAAGGCCGCATGGCTCTCCGCCGCCTGTCGCCAAGGCAAGATGATGCGCCATCACCACATGCAATCCGGCCAGAAACCGATGATGGGCATGCGCAAGGGCGGCTTCCATCATAACCGAAAAGCCGGAATGGCTCCCTTCCAGGCAGCAGCCATGGCACCCGCTCCCTTCTGCAACATGCAGAAGACCTTCCGCGGAGCTCCCGCCGCCAAGCAGGCCCCCACGATCAACGTATTCATCATCAATGTGAACGTTGCTCCCCAGCAAGGCAACAAGCCCTGCTTCGGCCCTAATGTCGGCCGTCCGAACTGCGTCTCCGGCAACGGAATGACGCCGGAAGCAGCAGCCGCTCTTCAGCAGATCATGCCGGTTCTCATGAACCTTGGCAACTGCCGCTAAGAAAACAGGCTCCATTTCATCACCATACCGTCTTCCGCTCTGTGCGGAAGGCGGTATTTCCTTGCACAAACACCGTTCCTGCTTGACTCTTTCACACGTTTTCCTACAATCATATCAAATTCCATATGAGTGACAGTCATCCACCTTCCTCGTCAGGGGAGCGAACCACAAGCAACACGCGTCTGGAAGACGTACTGCTGACGTGTGTCGGCAAAGCCGGCGGACGTGAAATCCAATGCGATATTGCAGAACGTGCGCTTCCGGACGGTTTCAAACTGAACCAGTACGTCCTCGAAGAAGTTCTCGGACAAGGCGGATTCGGCATCACCTATCTGGCCAATGAACCGTTCCTCGAACGCAACGTCGTCATCAAGGAAAACTTTCCGGCATCCTTCTGCCACCGCCGGAGCGACGACATGCACGTCCACTTCCTCGACTCCGAAAAAACGGAAAGCTACGAAAAAGCCAAGCTCAACTTCCTGCGCGAAGCCCGTATTCTCGCTACACTCGATCACCCCAACATCGCACGGGTCTACACCTTCTTCGAAAGCCTGAACACCGCCTATTACGTCTCCGAAGTCGTCAAGGGCATCTCTCTCGACCATCTGGCCAGCCTCCGCCACCAGAACAAAATCCCCTTCTCTCAGGAAGAAATCTACAGCCTTCTCATCCGCACGCTCGATGCTCTCGACTACGTCCACAAGCACAAACTCCTGCACCGCGACCTGAAGCCGGACAACATCCTCATCAACCGGGACGGCATCCCCATCCTCATCGACTTCGGCGCCGCCTACCATCAGGAAGACGATCAGGAAATCTCCATCGTAGAAACCTACGGATATTCTCCGACCGAACAGACTGTCTCCAACGGCAAACTCGGTCCGTGGACGGACATCTACGCTCTAGGCGCCAGCTTCTACCACATCATGACCGGCTCGCCGCCTCCCAACTGCTCCCAAAGATCCCTCTACGACACCGCCGAGCAACTGCACCGCGACGACAAACTGCTGCGACTTTACCATCCCCACCTGCTTGGCTCCATCGACAAGGCGCTGAAGCCGAACCCGATCGACCGGTACCAAACCGTCGAAGAATGGATCCGCGACCTCGCCGAACAATAACTGCCTAGTCGAACTCGACGGGCATTCCCGCATCGGCATGCGCCCGGAAACACAGGGCTATCTGCTCTTGCGTATTGCGGGTCAGCGAAAGCGGAGGCAATCGATCTTCAGTAAAAAAACCGCATCCGGAACTTTCGGTATTCGGAGCAAACTTTCCTCCCAGCAACCGGCACAGGGCAAAAACCTTGCACACGCCGTACGCAAACGGAGGCGGATTGTGCCTGTTGCGATCATGCAGGGCGATCAGCCGCAAAGGCTCCACATCCATGCCCGCTTCTTCCTGCACCTCCTTCACCAGATTGGAGCGTATCGACTCGTTCACATCGACCCAGCCTCCGGGCAACGCCCACAAACCGTCCGCCTTCTCCTGCACCAGAAGAATCCGATTCCCGGCATCAAACACGGCTGCGCGGCAATCCAGCTTTGGAGTCTGGTATCCCGCCTCATTGCAGAACAAGCCCTCGACCACCTCCAGAGACAACCCGCTCCGCGCACTCATGATCTCCGCCGCAATCGCCCGCACCCGCCGGAACCGTTCCCGGTCGAACTCATCCTTCGAATACGCAAGCCCGGCCTGCGCCAAAGCCTGCAACTCCACGGCCCATTGCAGCCACTCCGGTGGACCGCCGCTTTTGCTTATCTGTTGATCCTGCATCATCGTCAATCCGGCGGAGATTGCCTATCCGCCACATTCCCAGCCTATGGCAACAGACCTGCCGCGTCAAGCCCCATGCATGGCCGCCGTATCCCCATCCCCATTCTTTTTTCAAGGAACTCATTCGCTGTCTGATTCCATCCTTGACTCGCAGGCAGGTTTCCCACTAAAGTACCGAATCCATTATGTCTTCGCCTATCCGTGGTAAACAGTTTTTGATCACCGGCGCCGCCGGTTCCGTCCTGGCTCTCTCTCCGGTCTTCGCCCAAAGCGCCGGAAACGACCCTTTGCTGGATGGCATGCTCTCCCCCTCGCCGACCGCTACTCCCGCCGCTACTCCCAATGCCCCACAGCCGACGAACGTACCCGCACGGCGCATTGACAGCGACTCGACCAAGCTCCTCACCGAGCAGGAAGGCATCAAGGAACTGAACAAGCTCGCCTTCAGCGAAGGCGCCTACGAAGGTCAAAAAATTGCCAAGGTATCCGTTCACTACATCAACCAGAAAGAAACGGTGGATGCCAACCGCCTGCGCGACGTGGTCGCCCTGCGTCCGGGCATGAAATACTCCAGCAAACGCGTCGACGACGACTTGAAACGCCTCGTTACGCGAGGCCTCGTGGATTCCGACTCGCGAGTAGCCGTCGAACCGATGTCCGACGGCCTTCATGTCATCTTTGAAGTCTCGGCAGCCAAACTGCTGGGCGGCGTCGGCTATCAGGGCAACCGCGAATTCGACAATGAAGACCTTTCGGAAGAAATCGGCAAGGCGCCGCAGAAACCGGGCGACACGAATCTTGTCGCCGGACAGGCTTTGAACGATAAAAACATCGCGCAGGCCCGTGCCAAAATTCTCAAAGCCTATCAGGAAGCCCGCTACCCCGACGCGCGAGTCGAATGGTTCTATGCGAAAACTCCCCGGGAAGGCTACGCCGACCTCATCTTCCGCATTCAGGAAGGCAAAAAGGTCAACATGATCGACATCGACTTCGAAGGGAACACCGCCTTCGATGCCCCGCAGCTCCGCCAAATCATGAAGACCAAGGAAAAAGGCTGGTTGACATGGATCACAAAATCCGGACGCATTGACCGCGAACAGCTCGAAGACGACCTCGACGCCCTGATCAAGCATTATCAGAACTTCGGCTACCTCCGTGCCAAAATCAAAACCGTCACCTATGGAGACAGCGGCAAGGGGAATGAACAAAGACTCCACATGAAAGTCACCATCGACGAAGGCCCCCGCTACATGGTCAACCGGGTAGCCTTCGGTCCGATGAAGGTCTTCCAGCCCGACGAACTCGTTCCCGGCCTCAGCATGCTGGACGGCGACATCTACTCCCTTCAGAAAGTCTCGGACGACATCACGATGATTCGCAAATACTACGGATCGCGCGGCTATGCCGACGCCATGCCCAATGCGGACATCGACGAAGTCGGCGTCGATGCACAGGGCCGCAGGCTCATCAACATCACCTACAACATCTCGGAAGGCACACCCTACCGTGTGGGCCGCATCAACGTGAAGGGCAACACCAAGACGAAAAACTACGTCATCCTTCGCGAACTTCCGCTCCACTCCGGCGATAACCTGAACTCTGTGGACATCGAAACGGCCCGCAAGAGGCTGGAAAACCTCAATTACTTCAACATCGTCGACGTATCCCAGACCGCATCCGCCACACCCGGCTACCGCGACATCGACATCCTCGTGCAGGAAAAGATGACGGGATCGCTCATGTTCGGTATCGCCTTCTCTACCGTGGAAAACGCCTACCTGTACGCCACCGTCACGCAATCGAACTTCGACCTGTACGACTGGAGCTCCTTCGTCGGCGGCGGCCAGCGCATGACAGTCAGCGGCAAACTCGGTACGGAATACCAGTCCGCCTCCGTCACATGGGTGGATCCCTGGTTCCTCGACCGCAAACTCTCCTTCGGCACGGAACTCTACTACAGCAACTCCGACTACCTCTCCGACTACTACACCCAGCAGAACTTCGGTACCGCGCTCTTCCTCCGCAAGGCGCTCACCGACAACACAGCCCTGCGCCTCGAATACCGAATCGAACGCTACATGCTGGATGCCAACTGGGATGCCCCGACCTTCTTCCGCGAAAACTGCGGCGACTTCAACCGGAGCCACATCGAACTCTCCTACGAATACGACACGCGTGACGCCGTCATCACCCCGCGCAAGGGCGGCAACGTCCGCGTACTGGGCGGCTGGTCCGGTCCGGGCAGCACCGTACAAACGTACAACCTGGGACTGGAAGCCTCTTCCTTCTGGAACCTCAAGTGGGATACCATCTTCAGCATCAAGCTCGGAGCCGCCACCGTAGACACCACGGACAGCAGCAAGGAAGTGCCGATCTTCGAACGCTGCTACCTCGGCGGCCCGAACGACCTCCGCGGCTTCCGCTACCGTGACGTCGGCATCAACGACCCAGCACTCACCGGCGATGAAACCATGGGCGGCCGCTCCTCCTTCTATGCCCAATTCGAATACACCGTGCCGGTCATCGAAGAAGTACGCCTCGCCTTCTTCTACGACATCGGTTTCGTCCATAAGGACGCCTTCGAATTCAATGGCGGCAAGGTAGCCAGCGACTACGGTATCGGCCTTCGCCTGAACCTGCCCTTCGGCCCGCTTGCCGTGGACTACGCCATCCCGTTGCGCACGGGCAACGCCATCGACGACGGCGGACAATTCCAGTTCTACGTCAACTACCAGTATTGATCTTTCCGCCTCATGCGGAACAACAAAAAGGCTCTTCCCTCCTACGGGAAGAGTCTTTTTCATCCCGCTTCCGGCAGCAGCGCCCACCCATCCGCCTGTTCGATAGCGAAGACAAACATACCCGAACCCAATCCTCCCCCTGCTCTTCAACACAAAGAAACCCTACGGCCTGACCGCAGGGTTTTCCTTGAAAAATAAATAAGATAAATTACTTACAGAATGTTTTGTACTGGGAAAGAAGTGAAGAAGGATGTCCATTCTTGATCACATTACCTTCGGCATCGATAATATACAAATGAGGAATGCCGTTGGGGCTCTGTGCGCCCGGAATCTTGGACTGATCCTTCGGAGCCAGAACGGGGAACTTCGCTTTGCTCGATGAAATCCACTTCTTGGCATCGGCCGGATTCTGGTCGCGGCTGAACAGAATCAATTCAATATCAGGATTTTTCTTGATTTCTTCATTGTACAGCTTGACCACATGCGGCATTTCTGCGCGGCACGGGCCGCACCAGCTGGCGGAGTACAGGCACAGATAGTATTTGGCATTCGTCTTGGCCTTCGGGCCGGTGAGAGGCTTCACCTTGGCAAGAGCCTTGCCGACTGCACCCGGAGCATCCTCCACAGCAATCGGTTTATTGTCTGCTCCCTGCGCCGTGGATACGAGGAATCCCGTTCCACCCAACATGAGGCCGGCAAGGCCGACCGTAATGATGAATTTGTTTTTCATGTTAAATTTGTATACGTTGGATTATTGGGAAGGCTTACAATATTTTTTGTAATCCTTGAGAATTTGTCCGGGCGAACCGCTCGCCACCTCGTTGCCGTCCTTATCGACAATATAGACATAGGGCAAAACGCCCTTCTTATTGCCGTAGCCCGGTACCTTGGAACCGTCGTCCTTTGAAACGACAGGAAACTTCATCTTCATCTGCTTGGCCCATGCCGCACCGGCTTCGGCCGTCTTGTCGCGGTTGAACAGAATCAGCTCGACATTCTTGTCCTTGGCGATCTTCGAATTGTAAGTACGGACGATCGACGGCATTTCCGCCCGGCAGGCCGAGCACCAGCTCGCCGAATACAGGCAAATATAATAGGGAACCTCCGTTTTCGGAGTCACCTTGCCTGCATTCTGGAAAGTCAAATCCTTCAAGGCATTGCCTATTTTATTATCCGAAACGGATACTTCCGCCGCAGCGGAGGCCGAATCGTTTCCGTTCGCCGCCATGGCAGGCAGGGAGGCTCCAAACAGGCAACCGGCAAAACAAGCCAGCCGCACGGGACGCAGCAGAGGTGCATGGTATTTCATGGTCGAATATCCGTGTAAAATATTATTTCCTTACACTTACAGAAAAAAGACAGGACTGTCAAGGTAAAAAGGCTAACGCTCTCTTTCTACTTGACTATCGTCCGGGAATTCTATAGCGTTCGCGCGTATTCGAGCATCACAATGAAAGCGGCGAACATTCTTATCCTGTGCCTGTGCGGCACATTGAGCGGCTGCGTGGCGGCACTGGCCACCGTAGGCAGCGGCATATCGGACGCCGTCGTCGGCGCGATCAAGGACGAAACCAGCGAACAGGTCTCCGGTACCGTCAAGAAAGGCGTGCGCAACCAGTTCGGCGACAAGGAAAACACGGAAAAACTCAGTGAAGAGGTCCGTGCCAACCGCATTGCCCGGCTGACCTCCAAACCCTCCGCCACGGATGCCGACCTGCTCAAGGCATGGGATATGACGCGTGGCTCGGAACACGAAGACATCCGCGACGCATGGGGAACCTGCTCCCGCAAATATCCGGAAAACCTCTACCGCCTGAGCGGACAGATTCCGGCGGCCGACAAACCGCAATTCGCCGCGCTCGTCTCCTGGCTGAATACGAACGGATGCACGCCGGGCAACGGCAAGGCGGAGCTCTGGCAAGTCTTCACCGCCTCGCCGGAAAGCTACCCCGTCCTTCCGGCCGCTACGCCCGCAGCTCCGGCGCAGCCCGCCCCCGCACAAACTCCGGCAGCCACTCCTGCCCCAGCGCCAGCACCTGCACAGCCTGAAACACCAGCCCCGGAGAAAACTTCTCCCGCTGCCTGAAAGTAAGCATCCCTCCTCCGCCGGGACATGCCGGGCACGATTTCGCCTTGCCAAGAATCCCATGCAGGGGTAGAGTGTCGTTATGGTCAAATCTCACATCACCTATCAGGGCGGCCTGCATTGCTCCGCGCAGCATGAACCTTCCAAGGCCGTCATCGAAACGGATGCTCCCGTGGACAACAACGGCAAGGGCGAAGCCTTTTCCCCCA
The DNA here is from genome assembly GCF_900097105.1 of Neoakkermansia glycaniphila. Classification (GTDB taxonomy): domain Bacteria; phylum Verrucomicrobiota; class Verrucomicrobiia; order Verrucomicrobiales; family Akkermansiaceae; genus Akkermansia; species Akkermansia glycaniphila. Next base: position 107,680 of record NZ_LT629973.1, read on the forward strand.
CCGACCTCGTCGGCGCGGCACTGGCGGCCTGCATGAGCACCATCATGGGCATGGTGACCGAACGCAAAGGCATCGACCTCACCGGCATGACTGTTGACGTCGCCAAGCACATGAACGCCGATCCCCGCCGCATCGGCAAGCTGGAAATCGTCATCACCGTCCCGCTGCCGGAAGACACTCCCTACAAGAGCATGCTCGAACAGGCAGCGCTCAACTGCCCCGTCAAAAAAAGCCTCCATCCCGACGTAGAAATCCCCATCACCTGGATTTGGGGCAAATAAGCCTCTCCCGCAAGGGGGCTTGCCAGCCGCATGCCCCCTGCTATCCCCATTGCCGCCATGAACAGATCCCGCTTCCTTTCCTGGGCATTTCCCGCCTTCCTGCTCCTGACGCTCGTCCCCAACTTCGCCGGCACGCTTGGCTCCGGAGCAGCTCTCGCCATCGGATGCGTTGCCATGGCGGCATGCTGGCTGCTCGTTTGGCTCCGGCTGGCATCCGAAAGCCGCCGCCCGGAATTGTCCACTCTCGTCATCCTCCCCTTCATACCGACGCAGCTCGCCCTGGCCGATCTGCATCTCTGGCCCATGGAGCATCCGGCCAGCGCCATCTCCTGGATCATTCTCTGGATTGCCTGCGGCTGCATTGCCTTTCTCTGCATCATGCCTGACGCTGAAGACCGCGACCCCGATTCGCGCATGGACGGCACCTCCGTGCTGCTGGGCACGCTGCTCGCCGCTTATGTCATCATGCAGGCCATCGGACCTCTGGCCATACTGGCCCGCAGCCTTCAATAAAACGTCATCAAATACTTTTTATTCAAAAACTGTTTCTTTTTTTAAACAAATAACTGTTCGCATGCATCACATACGACAGTGTCGCCTGACACCCCCCATATGAAAAAACACATATCATGCCTGCTACTGTCCGCATCGGCTCTTCTGTTGAGCTCTTGCGACTCCTTCATGTATTCTGATGTCGGATGGTCTGGTACGTCGACCGGCCTGTACAACAACAACGGCTGGAGCAACGCCCGCTACGATTATGACGGCTTCCCCATCTACGGCTACTATGACGGCCGCCCCGTCTACGGCTACACCTCCGTCGGCGTGCCCATCTACACGTACAACAGTCTCGACAGGCATTGCTACGTGCCGAGCTGGAAACCAGCCCCCCACTACCGCGGCCACTACCGCTATCCCTCACACGTACACCATTGCGTCACGCCGCCGAAGAGGCCGAGCCACCATGTGCCGTCGTACAGGCCACAGCCCAACAACCGCCCGGCATACTCGCCCTCACGCCCCAGCCACCGGCCCTCCTACACGCCGCCGAGCCATTCTTCTTCATCGTCTTCATGGCATTCGAGCAGCAGCGGATCAAGCCACAGCTCATGGAATACGGGCAGCCATTCGTCCTCCCACTCCTCCGGCAGCTCCTCCCACTGGAACAACCGGGACAACCACTCCGGCAGCTCCTCACCCTCGCCTTCACGCTACCCGGCAACCTCCCGCCACCGCTGAAGACAGCCGCCCCTCATACTCATTCATCCGTACCTTCATTCCGTGCCTAAACAACGCCTCGACCTCCTCGTCTCCACGCTGGGCCTCGCCGAATCCCGCGAGCAGGCCCAGCGGCTCATCCTTGCCGGGGAAGTCACCGTCAACGGCCATCCGGCCACCAAGCCCGGCATGAAGGTGGATGATACCCTGCCCATCGCCGTCAAAAACAAACCGCGCTACGTCAGCCGCGGAGGCCTGAAACTCGAAGGCGCACTTGCCGCCTTTCCGGTCTCCGCCGAAGGTAAAGTCTGCCTCGACATCGGCTCCTCCACTGGTGGCTTCACCGACTGCCTGCTCCAGCATGGAGCCGTCCGCGTACATGCAATCGACGTCGGCACCAACCAGCTCGTCTGGAAACTGCGCACCGATCCCCGAGTCATCGTCAAAGAGCAATTCAACGCCCGCTACATGACCCCCGAAGACCTGGGCGAACCCATCCAGCTCATCGTCTCGGACGTCTCCTTCATCTCGCTCACAAAAATTCTCCCGGCAGCCTTTGCCTGCATGGCCGACGGCGGCGACGCCCTCGTCCTCATCAAACCCCAATTCGAACTCCAGCCAGAAGACATCGGCCCCGGCGGCATCGTGCGCGATCCCGACCTGCACCGGCGTGCCGTCGACAAAATCCATACATTCGTCACCGAAACACTAGGCAGGCAATGGATGGGCATAGCCGACTCCCCCATCACGGGCATGGAAGGCAACAGGGAATTCCTCGCCTGGCTCAAATAGCTCCGCCCGCAGAGCAAAACGCGGCATCCGGCCGGATGCTGAGCCATCCGCACACGCATTCCTCTTGATTACGGGAAGCAACCCGCTACAGTATCCCCGCGCACACGCCATTTTCCAATCATCTTCATGAACACTCGACACACCTTGATGCTCCTGGCAGCATCGGTTCTGCATCCTGCCGCACACGCCGGAGCAGCCCCTCCATCCGCCACTCCGCAAGCCGTACTCCGGCAAATGGCGGAAACTCCGCGCAACGCCCCGGCTACGGCAGAACAACGTGCCGCAGCCCTCGGCTCCCTTGCCATGATCCCGCAGGATGCCGAATTCTTCCTCTCCATCCCGGACATGCCGGGCAGCGCGCAGCGCCTCTCGCAATCCCACTGGGCGCGCACCGCCTATCCGGACCTGCCCGAACTTCATCTCGTCAAGCAACTGCTTGCCGGAAAGGAATACCCCCGGTCTCTCGTCATCGCCGGAGGCGCCGGATCCACCAAGGCACTCGCCCGCATCCTTCCGATACTGGGCCGCATGGAAATAGCCGATTGCCGGGAAAAACGCCTCGGCATCCCGCAGCCGCCTGCCTACGGATCGGAAAACATGACCGACGAACAAATCATGGCCGCATGGCAGCAATACGATCAGAAACGCCACAGGCAAACCCACCCCTTCCGGAGCCCCATCCTGAAAGACCTGTACTCCGCACCGCTTCCGGCCATCACCCTCATCGCGGAACTGCCCGCCCGCCAGATGGAGAAAATACCCGCCGTCATGCAGGAAATCCAGCAACTGTGCAATGACCGCGAGCATGAAGGCTGGTTCAACCTCCTCGGCGAATTCCACGAAGGACAATACGACGGCCTCCACTGGCAGGGCGTACGCATCGACGGCGGCAAAATATACGGCTCCATGCAACGGACTGCCGCCCTGTATGCGTCGGACGCGGCATACGCCCGATGGCTCAAGGAAATGGAACCGCTCCTCTCCGGCCGCGAATGCTATATCCTTGCCGCCACGCACGGGGACAAACTCATCGTCAGCATCTGCACCGACCCGGCCAGGGAAATACACCTCGCCAAAACTCCGCAGGAATCCATCCTCGCCACGGACAAAACCGCCTTTGCCGATGCACGGCTTCCCTTGCATCCGGACATGCTCTTCCACATCGACCAGAGCTTCTTCGAACACCTCGCCCGTGAAATCGACGAACAAATGGCTCGGGAAAAGAAAATACAGCCCCGCTTCTACGCCGCGTCCATCATCGAATTCTGCCAGGCATGCCGCACCCTGATCCAGCCTGCTCCCGTCAACGGCATCATCTGGCAGGACAAGGGAATCCATGCCGAACTGGCCTATGGGCGAGACCGCTCCATCGACCCGTCTTCCATACTGAAAATAGCCTCCATCGCCGACCGCCCAACCACCATCCTCTATGCGGAAGGAGCCAGCTCCCGTGAAGGCATCGGAGCATTCATGCCCTACGCCGCCGAAATCGCCCGCGCCCTTGCGGACGGCCTTGAATTGACGGACGCCTCATTCCGCAAAATCGGCCGGGGCTTCTCCGCCATCCTCGACGGATGGCAGGGAGATGCCGCCTTCGTCATGGACAACCAGGGGCACCTTCCCGCCGAACTGGCAGGCAACATGTCCAAACTGCACATCCCCCGCATCGCCTTCTATGCCGATGTCCGCAACAGGCAGGACATCGAACAGGGCTGGCAAACCGTCGTCCATGAACTCGAAACGATGGATGCCGACGACTTCCTGTCCGACGAACTCATCCCCTACTGGCGCAGCAACGGAACCGACATCTTCCTGACCGACCTGACGGACAAAAACCTCGTCGTCAGCGCATCCGACGCACTCAACAACCAGATACTCGCAGCCGTCGGCAAAACCTCCGGCGACATCAGAGGCGGGGCTTTCGTCCTGCGCTTTGCCCCGATCAAAGAGATGATCGACCGCAACGTCCCCATCTTCGCCGAACAGGGAGATCCCATCCCCGACCAGATCATGGAAATCATCGAACACGTCAGCCAGGCATTCGACGGCATCTACGGCACCGCCACACCGCAAACGAACCGCACGAAACTCCATCTCTACATCAGGGAAAAATAAAACGCTTCACTCCAATGCAAGCCGTCCTTCATGAATGGCTTGCATCCTCCACCGAAATCAACCATACTCAACCTGTACACGGAACACATTGGCTCCGCCTCGAAAACCGGGCAAACGCCAAACAACCACCACATACCACAAACATGAACACCCGACACACCATGATGCTCCTTGCAGCATCCGCACTGGCTCCCATCGCATACGCCCAACCGGACGCCTCCTCAACCAAGCCGACCGCCACCCTCCAACAGATGGCAGCCGTTCCGGCAGCGTCCGCCGCTACCGTCGAACAGCGCGCCGCCAAACTTGGGACTCTGGCCATGCTCCCGGCCGATACCGAAATCTTCTTCAGCATCCCCAACCTCCCCGGCACCGCCGATCGATTGGCTCAATCCGCATGGGGCCGCCTCGGCCTCAAGCCCGAAGACATCACGACCGCGTGGATGGACATCTTCGACTACCCTCGTGAAAAGGCAACCGGCTCCATGGACCTCCGTTCTCTGACGATCTCCATGGGTGCAAATTCAGGCAAAAAGGTAGCCCAAATCATGCCTCTTCTGATGCATGCCATTCAGGCCAAAGCCCAGATGGACAGCATCTATATACCCAATCCTGGTTTTTCGGATCCGGATTTCGACAAAAAAACGGAAGAACAACAGAAAGCCGCGTATCAACAGTACATTGATGAACACTGCCGACAGGAACGAGCCATCATGAATCCGGTCATCAAGGAATTTCTCCAGTCTCCGCTACCTACCGCGTTTGCCATTGCGGAACTGCCCGATCAAGCCGTCGCCAAAATCACGGCAGGACTGGCTGCCATGAAAGAGGAATTTGCGCAAGAAATTTCCGGCATGAAACAACCCTACTACGAAGGTGAACATGCGGGCATCCTCTGGAGAGGCGTCCACTATCAGGGTGCTGAAATCGCCCAATACTTGCAGCAAACCGAATCCTCCTCGAACGCTACCGGCTTCGTACCATGCTTTAGGGACAATGCCGCCTACCTCTCCAAACGCGAAGCCTACCTCCTCTTCGCCATACAGGGCAACAAACTCCTCGTCAGCGTCTGCACCGATCCGGCCAAGGAAATCAAAATCGCCAAAACTCCGCAGGAATCCATCCTTGCCACGAACAAAGTCGCCTTTGCCGACCCTGTACTGGACAAGACCCCCGACATCCTGTTCTTCATCGACAAAAGCTTCTCGGATGCCCTGCCGTCTGTTCTGGACCGGCTCGACCTGAGCCATGGCACTCTCAATCAGTTCAAGCTCATGCAGGCCGCTCCCATTTCCGGCCTCATGTGGCAGGACAAAGGCATCCACCTCGAACTGGCATACGGACAGGATAAAAGCTTCGATCCCGCCCGCCCCCTGAAACTGGCATCCATGGCGGATCTGCCTTCCACCATCCTCTATACCGAAAGCATCAACACCAAAGAAGCGATCGATGCCTCTCTTGCCGAAATAGGAAGCTACATCCAAGAACTGGCCCAATCCATGGCGCTTCCTGCAATCAACACCTTCTGGCACGGCATTGAAACCAGCGCCGGCGGGCTGGACGGCGATAGCGCTCTCATCATCGACAATCAGGGCCACCTGCCCGCCGAGCTCATGCCCGGCACCGACATCGAAAAACTCGAAGTTCCCCGCATGGCTGCCTATTTCGGCATCAGCAACAAGGCAACCATCACCGCCGGGTGGGAAGAAATCCTGAAAGCCTACGACTCTCTGAAGCCGATGGGCCTCCAAATACCGGACCAATTCCTGCCCTACTGCGCCATGGTACAAGCGGACCTTTCCGACAAACAACTCGTCATCAGCGCATCCCAGACCCTCAACAAACAGATCTCCGAAACGGCCGCCAACGCCACCGGAACCCTCAAGGGCGGAGCCTTCGTGCTGAGGCTGGCACCAGTCAAAAGCATGCTCGACAAAGGCGCTCCCATGCTCCAAAGCATGCACTTCCCCATCCCCATTGGGGAAATCAACATGCTCGACTCCCTGTTCGACGGCATCTACGGCACCATCACCCCGAGCAGCAAGGACACGCGCATACACCTCTACATCAAGGAAAAATAACCTGACAACAGCTTCACACCTTCAATCATCCATCCGGGCAACAGATCATGGCGCACATACCTGCACCGTGTACCCTGATGGATGATTTTTTGCTTGCATCCCGTCACCTGATCGACAAAAATAACGACGTACGCCAAAACGGCTCCCGCCACAAACATATACGGAACCGCTCAGGTAAACAACAACAACCACATACCATACGCACATGAACACCCGACGCTCCCTGATGCTCCTTGCGGCATCCGCACTGGCACCCATCGGATACGCCCAAACGGAAGCCCCCGCTTCCACGCCGACCGCCACCCTCCAGCAAATGTCAGCCGCCCCGGCAGCTTCCGCTACTGTCGAACAGCGTGCCGCCAAACTCGGCAGCCTTGCCCTGCTCCCGGCCGACACCGAATTCTTCTTCACCATCCCCAGCCTCGGCGCATCGTTCGAACGCGCCACCGCTTCGCGCTGGCTGCAAGCCTTGAACCCGGATGAGGATTACATGGAAGACCTTCGCACCGACCTCACCGAAGATGCCTTCTCCTCCCTCACGATCTCCACGGGAGCCCAATCGTCCCAGGCCGTTGCACACCTCATGCCCATCATACTCCGCATGGCCTACGGCATCGAGCAAATGGACAAAATCGACATCCCCTACCCCGAAGAAACACTGGAACTTTCCACGGGAGACGACTCGGAAGCCGATGACGAAGAGGATGGTGACAGCCTCGACGAAGACATCGAAGATGTGGAACCGACTCCAGAAGCTCTCGAAAAACAGAAACAGGCCCGCGAAAAACAAATGGCCCGCGAAGCCAAACGCATGGAAGCATGGGACAAATACCGCGCCGAACGCGATAAAAAGCAGGCCGAAATCATGATCCCCATCCTCAAGGACCTCAGCGAAGCGCCCTTGCCGAACGTCCTCGCCATCATCGAACTGTCGGAAGACAATGCAGCAACCGCTCGCGAAGGCATTGATGAAATGCGCAATCAATTCGAAAAATATGCCGCAGAAGAAGCCACCAAGCGAGGCATCACCTTCACAGATGGAGACTATGCAGGCCTCCACTGGCAAGGCATCCATTTCGATGGAGCCACGCTCGTGAAATTCCTCGAAGAAGACCGGGACAGCATGTCCGACTCCGAAAAAGAACTGGCTCAGGCAGTCTCTCCCGGACTTGCCGGACGTGAAGCCAGCATCCTTACCGCCATGCAGGGCAACAAGCTCATCATCAGCATCTGCACCGACCCGGCCAAGGAAATCAAACTCGCCAAAACCCCGCAGGAATCCATCCTTGCCACGGACAAAGTCGCCTTTGCCGATGCGCGTCTGGACAAAAACCCCGACTTGCTCTTCTACGTTGACAAGAAATTCCAGGAAGCATTATCCACCGCCATCGCAACCCAGCTCGGCAGCGGCAAAATCTCCATTCCCGGCATCAATGCAGACACCCTTGTCAATTCCTACGTGGACATGCTGAAAATGGTGCAACCCGCAGCCATCACCGGCATCATCTGGCAGGACAAGGGCATCCACGCCGAAATGGCATACGGACAGGATAAAACCATTGATCCGAACGCCACGCTGAAACTCGCCAGCATGGCTGACCTTCCCACCACCATCCTCTACGGCGAAAGCATCAGCACCCAGGCAGGCCTGAAAACCTCTCTGGCATACGTCGGCCACAGCCTTCGCCAGCTCGCCTCCTCCTTTGCCCTTCCGGAACTCGCCACCCTCTGGATGGGAGTCGAAACCATCACCGAAGGACTGCAAGGCGGCATGGCTGTCGTCGTGGACAATCAGGGTTCCCTGCCCGCCGACATGGTACCCGCGCCGGAACTGGCTCAATTGCAAGTACCCCGCATCGGTTTCTACGCCTCCGTGCAGAACAGGGATTCCATCCTCGCCGGATGGAAAACCGTCGCGGACAGCTTCGCCAAACTGCAATCCAAGAATATAGGCATCATCGGCAGCGCTGACGGCCCGACCTCGATCTTCGTCGATGGCAAAGCCATGTCTCTGATCCAGACCGACCTGAACGACAAACAGCTCGTCATCAGCGCATCCCAGCCGCTCAACAAACAGATTGCCGAAACGGCAGCCAAAGCCACGGGAACGCTCAAGGGAGGAGCCTTCGTACTCCGCATGGCGCCCATCAAAGCCATGGTGGACAAAGACCTCCCGCTCGCCGACAAAATGGGCATGGACACGAAAGAAGTCCGTGAAGTCGTCGACGTCCTCGACAAAGCCTTCGACGGCGTCTACGGCACCGTGACACCGGAAGCCAACGGCACGCGCATCCACCTCTACGTGAAAGAGAAATAACCAGATCGCCCACAGACACCATCCGAAGATGCCCGGCGAACCCGCTTCACGGGCATCTTTTTCTCCCCTCACTGAGCAATGTCTGCATCTACTCGCAATATAACGGTATTCTTTTCTGCCTTCTCACTCATGTCTGCCGGACACGCACAGGAAGGAACATCCATCACCCCACCGTCATCCTCCCTCCATAAGGATACCATAACAACACATGTGTCGACTACGCTCAATCAGCGAACAGCACAACTTGACAACCTCGCACTACTGCCGCCCGATACAGAAATCTTCTGCACGATTCCGAATCTTCCCGAATTCACAAATACCTTCATCACTACCCGTTGGTCGCAAATACTCCATCTGGATGAAGACACCTTGAATAACCTTAAAAACACCGTCTCTCAAAGCGGCATCACCTCCGTCACGGTCGCGACAGGAGTTCGCTCCTCACGAAACATCGCACAATTTCTCTCCATTTATGTTCGCCTAGTACGTAGCCGTGAACAAATTGACGCTCACATGCGACTCTACGAAGACAAGCTTGATCCCGACCAACCACCAGTCATCAATGATGCATATTATGCCGAGGAGGATCGTTGGATTGACGAAACTCTCTTGCCGATACTTGAAGACCTCATCGTCATACCTGTACCGAATGTACTTGCTGTTTTCGACTTGTCACCCGAACGGGCGGCAAAGGTTCGTATGATCTTCGAATCCTCTGGGCAAAACATTGAAGGACTGATTCCGGAATATTTCCGGAATCGCGGGTGCAAATATACCGAAGGCACTTTCTCAGGTAGGTTCTGGAAAGGAATACGTTTTGATGGGAAAACATTGGCGCAATACGTTCAGAAAAACTCACCGCCACACTATCAGGAAATGTTCCGTCGACTGAACAAACGAGAAACCTATCTTCTGGCAACTATGCAGGGAGACAAATTGATCGTCAGCCTCTGTGACGATCCGGACAAAGACCTCAAAATTGCCAAAACACCGCAGGAATCAATCCTCTCCACGGATAAAGTATCCATGATCAATACCATTCCGGATAAAAAATACAACCTGCTTTTCCATATTGATCAGCAATTCCACGAGGCATTAACCACACAACTTCGTGCCTTTCCCGGTACCGACCGAATCTCCTCTATCGTCCCTACACCGTTAACGGATGTTATCCTGCATACCAGTGGCAACCTTCTCGCAAAATGCCAAGCATCCCCTGTCTCCGGAATCATCTGGCAGGATCAAGGTATTCATGCACTGCTCTCCTACGGCAAAGACCACGCGTTGAAGGACACGCAGGCAACCATCGACCAAATTCATGCAACCATCGACAGCCTCCACGGCAGCATTACGCCGGGTGAACACGAAACCCACCTCCACTTCCACCTGAAAACGGAATAACCCGTATCTCATCCGATCATGCCCTGGCTCTGCCTCATCTTCGCCGGATTATTTGAAATCGGCTGGCCTCTCGGCTTCAAACTGGCCGACACCTACCCCCGATACTTCTGCCATTCCATCAGCCTCGCCGTCGCATCCATGGCCTTGAGCGGGTACCTGCTGTATCTCGCTCAAAAAAGCATACCCATCGGCACCGCCTACGTCATCTGGACGGGTATCGGAGCCGTCGGAACCGTCATCCTCGGCATCTGCTTCTTCGGGGATTCTTCCAGCCTCCTGCGCCTCCTCTTCGTCTCCCTCATCCTAATCGGAGTCGTCGGTCTGAAATGCGTCCATTGATGCAAAGCTCACGTCCCTCTGCAACCGAGCCCGTGTGAAGCATCGCCGCCGGGCGGACGAAAACGCCTCTTGCCAAACTATTGGCTTGAAAAAGCACACGATTCCCGCTAGACTCCCCGCGCACGATATATCATGGAGAAGCCATTACAGTTGGGCCTCGCCGGGCTCGGCACGGTCGGCACGGGTGTCTACGAAACCATCAGCCGCAACCACGCCATCCTCGAAGCCCGCGCGCAAATCCCCTTTGCCATCAGGAAAGTCGCCGTACGCGACCTTTCTCGCCCACGTGATGTGGAACTGCCTCCCGGCCTCCTGACGGACAATTGGCGCGACCTTGTCGACGACCCTGAAATCGACATCATCATTGAACTGATCGGCGGCACCACCGAAGCCTATCGGCTCGTCAAAGCCGCGCTGCAGGCACGCAAACCCGTCGTCACCGGCAACAAGGCTCTCCTCGCGGAATACGGCTCCGAACTATTCCAGCTCTCCGCCACAATGGGCGTCCCCCTCTACTTCGAAGCATCGGCAGGAGGCGGCATACCCATCATCCAGAGCATGCAGAATTCGCTCATCTGCAACCACATCAAATCCATCATCGGCATCATCAACGGCACCTCGAACTACATCCTTTCCTCCATGGAGCTGGAAGGAGTATCCTTCGAAACAGCTTTGGCACGCGCCCAGCAGCTCGGCTTCGCCGAAGCGGACCCGACCTTCGACATCAACGGATGGGACGCCGCCCACAAGGCGCTCATCCTCACCATGCTCGCCTACGGCACGCCCCTGACCAGCGATAAAATCTACGTCTCCGGCATTCAGGGCGTCCAGCAAGTGGACTTCGAATTCGCCCGCAAGCTCGGCTACAACATCAAACTGCTCGTCGTCATCCGCCATCACGATGATACCGACGCTCTCGAACTGCGCGTACAGCCCAGCTTCATCCCGAACGACCACATCCTCGCTTCGGTGGACGGCGTCTTCAACGCCATTGCCGTCGATGGAGACATTGTCGGCGAAACACTCTTCTACGGTCGCGGCGCAGGCAAAAACCCCACGGCCTCCGCCGTCATTGCGGACGTCATCACGGCCATGCGCGAATCCCTCCACCCGGAACACCACACCGGATTCCACCCCTACGACAAAGAACGCCGCGTCCTCAACATCAACGAAACCGTCACCCCCTGCTACGTCCGCTTCCGCGTGGCGGACAGGCCCGGCACCATCGCCGAAATCGCCAGTTCCCTCGCCTGGCACAAAATCGGCATCTCCGCCACCAGCTCCACCAAAGGCGCGCCGGACGAACACGGCACCATGTGGAACGACCTCGTCTTCATTCTCCACTCCTGCCCGTGGGGACAGCTTCAGGCCGCACTGGCGGAAATCGCACAGTTTGCGGACATCGATCCCTCTCCCGCCGTCTTCCGAATCGAAAAACTCGGCACATCTTCCACCTAAACCATCCCCCACACAGCAGCATCCATGGCTCTCATCGTACAGAAATACGGCGGTACCTCGGTCGGTACCATTGATCGCATCCGCAACGTCGCGCGCCGCCTGATGGAAACGGTCGCCGAAGGCAATCAGGTAGTAGCCGTCGTCTCCGCCATGAGCGGCGTCACAGACGGACTCATCAAGCTGGCTAAAGACGTGACGGCGCAACCCAGCGAACGCGAACTCGACGTCCTGATGGCGACGGGAGAACAGCAATCCATCGCCCTGCTCAGCATGGCCATTCACGACATGGGGGGCAAAGCCGTCTCCATCACCGGCGCGCAGGCAGGCATCTGCACCTTCGGCTCCCACACGCGGGGCCGCATCAAATCCATCAAACCGGACCTGATGCACCAATACCTTGCCGACGGCAACATCCTCATCTGCGCCGGATTCCAGGGAACCACCGAAGAAGGCCTCATCCATACCCTCGGCCGCGGCGGCTCCGACCTCTCTGCCATCGCACTCGCCGCCGCGCTCAAGGCGGACATTTGCCAGATTTTCACCGATGTGGACGGCGTCTACACCTGCGACCCGCGCGTCGTCAAAAACGCCGTCAAAATCGATGAACTCTCCTACGACGAAATGCTCGAAATGGCTTCGAGCGGCTCGAAAGTCATGCAATCCCGCTCCGTCGAGTTTGCGAAAAAGTACGGCGTCGTCTTTGAAGTACGCAACTCCATGAACACCCATCCCGGTACAATCGTGAAAGAAGAAATCCCTGCAATGGAAGCCGTCGTCGTCCGCGGCGTATCGATCGAACGCAACCAGGCCCGCGTCACCATCGCCGGCATCAGCGAACCCGTCGCCTACACGGCGAAAATCCTCGGAGCGCTCGCCGAAGCCGAAATCAACATCGACATGATCGTGGCCAACACCGCTCATGACGGCGTCGCCCGCCAATCCTTCACCATGCACATGAACGACCTCGGCTCCGCCCAGGCCGCCCTGAAACCCCTCATCGCCGAATTCGGCTCCTCCGCCAAGCTCGAAACGGAAGCAGGCCTCGCCAAGCTCTCCGTCGTCGGCATCGGCATGCGCTCCCATTCGGGCGTCGCTGCCACCGTCTTCCAAACACTGGCCGATGCAGGCATCGCCGTCGGCATGATCTCCACCTCGGAAATCCGCATCACCGTCACCGTCGACGAAATCGACATCGAACGCGCGGCACAAGTCGTGCATGACGCCTTCAACCTCCACCGCGTCAACGGATAACCCCGCATCACCATGGAGCACACGCCGGACGACCATTCGGGACAATACGCCCCGGCCCCCTGGGCCAAATGGCTGGTGATCGGCGGCCTCGTCGCCGCCATCGTCGGATTGGAAATCTACACCTATCGTCTCGGCGTCTCCCACGGCTTTGCCGAAGGATCGAACAAACCCTCCAGCAACGCCATCGCGGCCAGCGACAACAAAGCCGTCGACCACCTCAAGCACTTCATGCAGTGCGCGGCTTCGGACACGGAAAGCCTCTCGCAGCTCGTCCGCAACCGCAAACAGGAACTTGCCTGGATCAAAGACCCTGAAGTCCTCACCGAAGTGGAATGGACACTCGGCCTCTCCCTGCTCCAACGCGAACAGATAGCCGCCGGGCGAGAACTCTTTCAGGAACTCTTCGACCGTACGGGAGACAAACCCACTGCCCTGTGGACACACCGCATGGAAAGCGTCGCCCGCGCCGAAAGCGCACTGGGCGATCCTGCACAGGCTCTCCGGTGGTGGAAAAAGGCGCAGGAAAACTACGCAGGCCTCGGCATGACCCGCGAAGAAATCCGCTGCCTCGAAAAACAGGTCGAACTCCTCTCGGGCCAAAACAACCCGCAGGCACTCGAAACCGCCCTGAAAACCCTCAGCGACCGTGCCCTCACCCTGGGGGAATCCGGCCGGCTGCTCCAGGCCAACACCCTCGTCCAGCTCGGCCGGCTGCTCCGCACGCAGGGGAATAAAAACGACTCGAACCAATACTTCGAAAAAGCCCTCGGCCTCTGGAAAGGCGAACAGGGCCTTCAGCTCGGCAGCGCCCAAATCTGCTTCGGAGAAGCCCTGATGGATGCCGGACGCGAAGAAGAAGCCGAAAAACTCCTCATCAAAGGCGTCGACTCCCTCAACGCCACTCCCGCCGATGCCGGGTACATGATGAGCGGCCTCCGCACCCTCGCCCAGCTCGCCGTCAAAAAGGGGGACTACAACGCCGCCCTCGCCTACCTCTACCGTGCCGACGGCGCAGCCCACGGCCGTCTCCCGGACAACGACCCCTACTGGACCTGCCTGTACGACCAGCGCGGCTGGGTACACCTCCTCCAGAACGAACCGGAACTTGCCGCCCGAGACTTCTTCAAAGCCATCAAACTCCAGACCGAACCGACCGCCCTCGCCCAAGCCTATGAAGGCATGGGCCGCTCCTGCATCCTCCTCGGCAAGGGAGAACAGGCTCACAAAGCCCTCACGCAGGCCTACAGCCTGAGAAAACAGCACCTGCCCACCGACATCGCCGGACTGGCGCGCGTCGCCCGCTCCCTCGGCCAGGCTTGCGACATCAACGGCAACACCGATGAAAGCACCCGGACCTATGGAGAAGCCCTCGGCTATTTCGACCGGCTCGGCGAGGCCGCGCCGCAGGAAGACCTCGCCCTCACCCTGATGAGCCTCGCCTACGCCTGCCAGGAACGTAAGCAATGGCAGGAAGCGAAAACCTACTGGGAACGCCTCATCGCCATGACCCCAGAAACAGACGAACGCAGGCAGGACATGCAATCCCGGCTTCAGGATTGCAATCGCGCTCTGGGCGTCGCCAATATTTCCCCTGCGTCTGCCGACAAAGCAACCGTAAAACCGCGCAGCACGAGAACATCTCGCCGCCGCTGACCGCCCCTTTCAGATAACACCGCCAACCGGAACACATCTCCCCCACCGCCATGTCCCTCATCAATCGCCGTTACAAACCGCGCAAACGCACTCACCGGACGATCGTCCCCGTCGTCATCATCGCCGCGCTCCTCTGCGGGGCGGCGTTTCTGATCTACCAGAAATCGAACATCCAGAAAATGTTCGATCCCGTCACCATCACAATCATCAGCAATCAGGAGGCCAATGCCAAACTCGCCTCCCTGATGCGCGACCTCGGCGGCGACCGCGCTACACTCCTCAAACTCGCGCAAAACTACAAAATCCGCCTGGCAGAAATCACCACCGATCCCCAATCCAACCAGATCTACGACAAGGCGACGGTACAGCGCTTCGAATGGACATTGATGAACCGCCTCATCGACGCAGGAGAGTGGAAGGAAGCCAAGAAAATCCTGCCGAATGTCGAAGACGTCATCCGCATTCCGCAACTTGAAGATCTCGCCGTCGAAGCGAAAGAACGGGGCGACGACGAACTGCAAATCCGCCTTGAGGAAAAAATCCAGAAAAGCATGCGCAACTCGAACGAGCCGATCGAATACCTCGTCCGCTCCCTGCGCCGCCATACGGCCACGCTCCTTGCTCTGAAAAAGGACAAAAAAGCCATCGAAATCCTCTCCTGCCTCAGCGAACCCGGCATCCAGAAAAAATGCTCCGAAAATGCCGCCATCGCATCCGAAGCCGCCAACCTGCTACTCCTCAGTGACAAACTTTCGGATGTCAGCAACGCATCTGGACTCCAACTGGCGGAAACCATCCTCAAAAACGCCAAATGCACCCAATCGCCCGCCATCCCTAAAATCCTGATGGAAAAATCCCGCAAAAGGCTTCAGGACAACAAAGGCATGGATCGTAACGCCCTTCTCGACATCGAGGCCGATCTCGACCGCTGTCGCGAATCCCTGCTGGCCTATCCCGATGAAGAACAGAGCCTCCCCGAATGCACACTCATCCTCGGAGAAATACGCTACAAACTCAACAATTACGACGGCTGCGTCTCCGCCCTCTCGCAGGCAGCCGCCTTTGCAGAAGCATTCAACAAAATGACGCCCGAATTGAAACTGCGCATCACCCGGCTCCGCGCACGCGCCAACAGCGCCCGGGGAGCTCAAGACGAGGCCATTGCCGACCTCAAATACCTTGCCGCCAACGAAACGGATCCCAACGAAAAATTCAAGGCATTCTATTTCCTGAGCAACAACACCGTCGGAGAAGAACGCATCCAGAAACTCCTCGAATGCTGGAACATGGTGCCCGACAACGACGCCCCGACCGAAGAACAGCAGGCCTGCAAGGCCGACATGGCTTGCGAACTCGGCAACTACTACTTCGACAACGAAAAATACGCCGATGCCATCACGTGGTTCCGCCGTGCGGATATTCCCCTGCAAGCCATCGCCAAGGACACTGACGGCCGCCGCCTGAGCAACCTCCTGAAAATCGGCAACGCACACCTCAAAAACAGAAAGGTTTACGAAGCCCGCAAAGTCTATAAAAACCTCGTGGACACCATCAAAGCCATGAGCGAAGAAGATCAGGAAACCCTTGCCAAAACCAAACAGAGCAAGGATGTCGAATCCACCCTCTTCAAGAAAGCCGTACGCGAATACGCCAACACCTATCACCTCGACCGCGACAAGGACACGGCCCGCAGCATCCTGAAGCAGATCGACGAACGCCTTCCCTCCTCGCCTCGCAAATAACCTTTCACCCACTCTCGATATGAAAAAAATATTCGTCTCCGGATGCTACGACATCCTCCACGCCGGACACATCCAGTTCTTTCAGGAAGCCCGCGCCCTGGGCGATTACCTCATCGTCTCCTTCGCCTCGGAAGACGTACTCTGGCACCACAAGCAGCGCAAACCCTCCATCCCGGACGAACACAAAAAAGTGCTGCTCGAAAGCCTCCGCATGGTTGATGAAGTCATCGTCGGCACATGCATGACAAAAGGCCTCGACTTCGAAAAGGAATTCCTCGAAATCAAGCCGGACATCCTCGCCGTCACCGAAGACGACCTCTATGCGGACGTCAAAAAGGACCTGTGCGCCAAAGTCGGAGCACAATACCTCGTCCTCCCCAAAACACCGCCGAAATTCACACCCGTTTCCACCACGCTGCTCGTCAACCGCATCAAGGCGCCCACAGAAGTACCCCTTCGCGTCGACTTCGCCGGAGGCTGGCTCGACGTACCGAAATACTCCCGCCCGGGCGCATACATCGTCAACTGCTCCGTCACCCCCATGGTCTCCCTGCGCGACTGGAAATACGAAAAGAAATCGGGCATGGGCGGCAGCGGAGCATGGGCCATCCTCGAAGGCCGCAATCCCCTTCAATCGGAACTCGACCTCGGCGTCGGCTGGCAGGATCCCGCCGTCATCTCCGAAACCGGCCTCTGCGTCTGGCGCTCCGGAGAACGCCCCATCCTCGATGCCAAATGCACGGGCGACTTCCTCGAAGGCCGCATGGCCATCTACTACACCGGCTACGAACACGACACCCCCGGCAACGTCGGCAAGGAACGCGACTATGACCGCATCGCCCAAAGCTCGCTCATAGCCCGCACCGGCGTACTGGAAAGCAACATCCAGACCCTCGCCGCAGGCGTCTCCCTGTATTACAGCGTCCAGCTCGAAGAAGGCATGAAACCCCTGCCCGCCATCTCCGGCAGCATCGCCCGCAAATACTGCGGCGGCGGCCACGGCGGCTACGCCCTCTACCTCTTCCCCACCCCGGAAGCGCGCGAAGAGGCCATCAAGGCCCAGCCGGAGCTCACACCCATCGAACCGTACTGCCGCAAGCTCGCCTGAGCCGCACCGGCCGAACGCATACCCTGCCCGTAACATGTCCCTGATGCGCAGCAGCATGATCGCCTCCGCGGCCACATTCTGTTGCCGCTTCACCGGACTGGTGCGAGAACTCGTCTATACATCCCTCTTCGGGGCGACGGGAGCGCTCGATGCATTCTATACCGCCTTCCGCATCCCGAACACCCTGCGTGACCTCTTTGCGGAAGGTGCGCTCTCCCAGTCCTATACCAGCGTCGCCTCCAAAACGCGGCAGCAGGACGGCGAAGAAGCCGCGTGGAACCTCACCCGGAAAATCGCCACCCAGCTTACTACGCTGATGCTCGCCATCATCACGATCGGCATCCTCGTATCCGGACCCATCATGGAAGCCATGTACCCGGCCACCGGTAAAGCGCGCGACCTGACACTGGCTACGGGCCTCTGCCAAACGATGTGGCCCTTCATCGGCTTCGCCTCCCTCTCGGCCCTCGTCATGGGCGCCCTGAACATCTGCGGCTCCTTCGGCCTGCCCATGCTGGCCTCAGCGGCATTCAACATCGTCTCCGTCATCTTCGGCCTTGCCATCGGCTACTGCTTCGATCCCCACTTCGGCCCCATGGCCCTCTACGGCTTCGCCATCGGCGTCGTACTCGGCGGCGGCGCACAGCTCGCCGTCCAGCTGCCGAAGCTCCGGCAGGCCGGATTCCGGTGGAAACCCGACTGGAACTGGAAAGACCTCCGCTGTAAAAAAATCTGGTTCCTCATGCTGCCGGGCGTCGTCGCTTCAGGCGTCACCCAGCTCAATGTACTGATCAACAACACATTTGCCCTTCAACTGGAATCCGGCTCCGTCACCGCCCTCTCCGCCGCCTTCCGCCTGTGGCAGCTTCCCGTCGGCCTCTTCGGTGTCGCCACGGGCATGGTCGTCCTCCCATCCGTCTCCCGCATGATCCTCGGTGAGGACCGCAAACTCATCTCCGACCACATCGCCAAGGCCCTGCGCTTCGTCTCCTTCTTCGCCGTCCCGTCCACCATCGCCCTCGGCCTGCTGGGCACGGAAATCGTCTCCCTCATCTTCCAGCGCGGCGAATTCACGGCCGGCGCCTCGGAACTCACGGGCAACGTCCTCGCCTCCTACGCCCTCGGCCTGTTGGGATATGCCGGCATCAAAGTCGTCCAGCCCGTCTTCATGGCCGTCGAAAAACCGTGGGCTCCCATGATCATGGCCGTCATTGCACTGGGCATCAGTGTCTCGCTGAACTACTACTTCGTCAACATCCTGCACTGTAACGCCGCATGGCTCGCCGTCACCACCTCCATCATCACCACGCTGAACTTCGCCGCCTACTACATCTACCTTTCGCGGCTCATGGGCAGTTCCGGAGCCGGAACGCTCCTCCCCGGATTCATCCGCATCATCCTTGCCGGCCTCCCGATGGCAGCCATCTATGCCATCGGACATTACTACCTCTTCGACGGCTTCACCTCATGGGGCTTCTGGCCCAAACTCCTCTCTCTTGCCCTCGTCGGCGGCATAGGCGGCATCGCCTATCTGGCAGCCGCCTGGATATTGAAAGTACCCGAACTGAACGCCTTCCGCAAACGATTCGCCCGCTGACGCCATGATGCACCCCACCTCCCGACTGACCGACGACGAACAAACCCGCTACGCCCGCCAGACTATCCTTCCCGGCATGGGAGAAGAAGGCCAGCTCCGGCTGAAACAGGCTTCCGTCTTCATCGTCGGCTGCGGCGGCCTCGGCTCGCCCGCCGCCATGTATCTGGCAGCTGCAGGCATCGGCAGGCTCGGTCTCTGCGACTTCGACAATGTGGAAGCCTCGAACCTCCAGCGCCAGCTCCTGCACAGCGAACAAAGCGTCGGCACCCCCAAACTCGAAAGCGCCGCCGCCCGGCTCTCCGGCCTCCGATCCGATCTCGACATCGTCCTGCACGAACAACCGTTTACAGCCGATTCCATCGAAACCGTCCGCGGTTACGACATCCTTCTGGATGCCTCCGACAACTACGAAACCCGCGATGCTCTGAACCGTGTTGCACTCGCGCTCGGCATCCCGCTCGTCAGTGCGGCCGTATCGCAATACGGCGGGCAAGTCACCGTCTACGCCCCCCACCTCGGAGGCCCTTGCTATCGTTGCGCCGTACCGGAAATCCCTGTACCCGGCACCTACCCCACACCCGCACAGCTCGGTATCATGGGAGCCGTCGCCGGCACTCTGGGCTGCATGGAAGCCATGGAAACCATCAAACTCATCACGGGCGCAGGACAGCCCCTGATCGGCGCCATGCTGCACCTCGACCTCCTCACAGGCAAGGCCACCCGCATCACCCTGCCCCGCGACCCATCCTGCCCCGCCTGCCATACGGACACATCCGCATAAGGTGCGCGGAAACATCCATCCCCGCCATGGAACTGAATGCCTATGAAATCCTGCCCGGCTGCTTTCCGCCAGAACTCGGAGAAGATGTAGCCGCCGTCATCAAAGCATTATCCTCCCTGGATCCGGCTACCTACAGATACACATATCACGCCTCACAGCAGGGCAAAACATGGACAATACCATCCACCATCTATCATGGTTACAATGAGGATCACTGGCCCCATGTCCGCCGCAGACTTCCTCACAAATACGATTTTCCCAGCCTGTCGGACATGCAGAAAACCATTCTCAACTGCATTCTCCTGCGGCATCAAGACACGGATGTTGTCCATCAGGCTTTGAAACAGATACTCGCTTGCACCGAAATCTGGATGCTCCCCTTCTCCTTCCCGCTCCTTGGCATCCATCACAAAGCCGTCCTGTTCGACCTCTGGGAACACATCGTCACCAACATGGACCGTTACTTGGCCTTCATCAAGGAAAACCGCAAACTCTTCCACATAGTCGGACAAAACTCGGGCATCGGCCATTGCAAACGACTCAGGCAAATGGACATCCGCTACCAGATCCTCCGCGAATTGAAACGGCGCATCCAACCGTTTCCCAAAGAAAAAGCTCCGGATTACAACTGGCCCTGACGCCATCCCGGCTCACCCCTCCGTCGGGGACAAGCCCATTGACGCATACGAGCATTCATCATATATGCCCTATATAAAAGCATCGTGGTTTTATCATCAAACAACATGCCAAACTGCTGCTGAAAACAGAATGCAGAATCCACGCACGCCCCTTGCCCTTTCTTTTCCGTTTGACACCCTGGAAAAAAACCGTTAGTGTAGAAAAATATTTCATCCATGATTCCGCTTGCCTCCGTCACACGCCTTTCCCTCCTGTTGCTGATCTCCGTGCAACTCCTCGCCTGCTGTTCCTCCAAAGAAGAACAACCGGCCGCCCATGCCGAAAAACTGGCACTCGTCGACAACTGCTACAAAATCTCCCCGAAACTCCTTCGTTCCGGGCAGCCATCCCGCAAAGACTTCCGCAAACTCGAACAATACGGCATCAAAACCGTCCTGAACCTTCGTGAATACCATTCCGACGACAAGGAAGCGCGCGGCACCGGTATCAAACTCCTCCACATCCCGCTCGCAGCCGGAAGCGTCACCGAAGACGAACTGCTCGCCTGCCTTCTCGCCATCAAAAAAGCTCCCTCCCCCGTTCTCGTCCATTGCTGGCACGGCTCCGACCGTACAGGCATCGTCTGTGCAGCCTACCGCATCGCCGAGCAGGGATGGACTCCCGATGCCGCTTTGCAGGAATTGACGGACGGCCCCTTCGGCCACCATGAATGGTACTACTCCAACCTTGCCGAACTGGTCAAGGCCATCGACTGGCAGCAGTTCACCGAGAAATACAAAAAAGGCTGAAACCGCCCGCTGCGGATTCAGCCATTCTCCGAAAATCGGAATTCCTCACTTGCCGCCCTGCTGGTCGTTCAGGGAAAGAAGCGTATTCATCCCCGTGGGAATATACACCTTGTCGCCCGGCTTCGAAGCGATCACCGCATAGGCATCCAGCATCTTCTGAGCCATCAGAATGCGGGCTGCCTCCTCCTTGCCGACGGATGCGGACAATGCCTCCAGATAACTCTTCTCCGCCTCCGCCAGAATCGCCAGCGCGCGGCTTTTTCCTTCGGCCTTCAGAATGGAGGCTTCCTTCTCTGCCTCCGCATCGCGAAGCGTCGCTTCCGCCTTGCCTCGGGCTTCCAGGCTGATGGCACGGCTCTGTCGCTCGGCATTGAGCTGCTGAAGCATCGCGTCCTGCGTCACCTGATCGGTCCGCAGCTCCTTGATCTCGATACTGATAATCTGGATACCCCACCGCTGCGCCGTCGCCGCCACATTGGCTACGATCTTTTCCGAAAGCGTGGCACGCGAACCGAGAATATAATCCAGATCGGATGAACCGATCACCGCGCGCATCTCGTTCAGTACGGATTCGATCAACGACTTGTGCAGGCGATCCACCTCGTACACGGCCTTGATCGGATCCACAATACGCCAGCGAATAATGCAATCGGCGGACACCTTCGCATTATCCCGCGTAAAACATTCGCGGGGAGTCGTATCGAGAATCTGCTCGGCCTTTTCGATGAACACGCCGTCACGGTTCGACGAAGGCCATGCATCCGCCACATTCTTCACCTGTTCCAGAAAAGGGATGCGGAAACGCAGACCGCTCTCCTGTACCCTCACGGGCTTGCCAAAACGCTCAATAATGCGGCAATGCGCTTGCGGAACAATACTGATAAAAAAATCCATGATACTGTCGGGGCTGATTTTTGGCAGTTTACGCCGTACTCCCGCACTTGGCAATCAAAAACGTGCCGTTCGACTGATTTTGAATCAGCACGGGCTCGCGGTCGGAAAACTCATTCAGATCCTTTGCCTCGACCGCCCACAATTCGCCGTTCCATTCTACGAAACAGGCCTCGCCGATACGCCGGAAAACTCCGACCGAACCCGGAGCATTCTCCACACTCTCCCTCACGGCATTCCTCAACAGCAGGCGGGAAACCAGAGGCAGCACGAATTTCCGCCAGAACAGCATGTACAGGGCAAGCGCCAGCAGGGCGAACCCAAGAAACACAAGCACATCCCATTGCAGCGGCGCATCCACCCATAACGTGAAATACAACGCAAACACCCCTGCGGAAACCAGAGAGAGAGCCTCCGTCTGAAAGAAAAGATCCAGCACCAGCAGCGTCACGGCTACGGCAAGCAGCCAATGCGTCACCTCCCAACCAAACGGCAGAAACGATTCAATATCAGAAAAATCCATGGAAACAATCAGCATGTAAAGCGGAAGCATGCTTGCCGCAACATGGTCACCTTATCGGCGAAACTGCCGGCTGTCAAGCCGGAAAACATTCACTCCCCTGCCGTCTCACCGAGGCAATACGACCACCCGTGCTCGCCGTGATAAATCATCTGGCGGCTCATGCCGCCGTCTGCCGTCACATTCTGTGCGTTGATGAATCCGGCATCCGGCCCGCACAGGAACAAAGCCAGCTTTGCCACATCCTCCGGCACGCCCGCACGGCCCGCAGGATGCTGCCTCTCGTCCGCTTCGGACAAAGCCGCACCAGCGGCCTCCGTCTGAATCCAGCCGGGACTGATGCAATTCACGCGAATACCGCGGGAAGCCATACTCATCGCCATGGCGTGCGTCAGCGCGACGATACCGCCTTTCGCGGCAGAATAGCTCTCCGTATCCGGCATGGACTGCTCCGCCCGGGTGGATGCGATATTCACAATCGCACCGCCCTCTCCAAAACGATCCATGAACAGGCGGGCCAATTCATACGGAGCCGCCACGCCGACGCACAACACCTCCAAGAAGTCATCATACGAGCAGCCGCCGAGCAAACCTCCTTTGCTGAAACAGGCATTGTTCACCAGCACATCCACATGCCCGTACCTGGTCAGCACCTGTGCGGCAAACGCCTCCAGATCCTCTTTTTTCCCCACATCCCCGTGCACGAACAAATGTCCGCCTCCCGGCAAAGAAGAGGCCAGCCGTGCTCCCTCCTCCCCGGCCCTGTCGATCACCGCCACATGCGCACCCTTCGCAGCAAAGGCCTCGGCAAGGCAGCGTCCGATCCCATGCACGCCGCCAGTCACCACCACCACCTTGGAAAAATAACCGGACTTCATGGCTCCATCCTACCTTATGGCAACTCCGATTGCAAGAACGCTTTCGCACGGGCAATACAAAACAGCCTCCAATCGCTTCATACCAAACAAACTCATGCATGCACCCGCTCCTCTATCCGATGACATGGGAACCTCTTGCCTCTGGCGCTTCCCTCCTGTATTCTCAACCACACATGCAAAAGAGTCATCTCTATTCCATCGCCGCCCTCTTGCTGCTCGCACCTGCCATGGTTTCCTGCACGGTGACGTACGGCAATACGGATATTGTGACCGCCAAGGAAAAACTGGCAGCCATGAGCCCCGGCAAGACGACGAAAAACGATGTGTTCGAAGCATTCGGACAACCTTCCGACGTCGTTCCGCTCGACCATGACAAAGGCTCATGCTGGATCTACCGCTTCCGCAAGGCATCCAACAACACCATCGCCTACCTGCCGATGGGCGTAGGCCTCGTAGCCGGAGGCAAGAACGGCGACGTGTACACCCGCCTCTTCGACTTCAACAGGAAAAACATCCTGACCGACACTCGCGCCGTCTCCAAGGAACTCTACACGTCCAATCTCTTCTCGCTCGGACGCACCATCAACAACCTCTGGTCCACGAACGACTCCCAAAAACGCGTCCATGAAGAAATGAAACGCCTGGACAAACCGTTCGATGAAAGCCGGGGCAGCGAAGACCAACTTCTGGAAAACGCCCTGTAACCTCATCTCGCACCCACCATCAAACCACCGCTTACCACCATGTTCGACCTCTCCTCGTTCCGATCCCTCGTCAAGCGCCCCGCCCTCCTCGCCGTGTCCTGCCTGTCCGTCATCTCGTGCGGTACGACGCTCACCCTCGACGAACCCGTCCCGGCCATCATCGATGTCAACCGCAACTCTACGCTGGCCATCATCGCCGACAACAGCGTCGGACGCGACATCGCCCGGGAAGTACGCATCAAGCTTCACCCCAGCGGGTTCTACCGCATCCAGCCCCTGCTCCATTCTCCGGATCCCGATACGGACGTACTCGTCGCCCTCAGCGGCAGCTATCTTGACTGCACCATCAACTACGATACCAGCCACGACCACGATCACAACCACGACAAAAAACACAACAGGGACAGGTACGACGATGACCGCCGCATCTCCTCCTACGATGTCCGTGGCGGCACCACCTGCCGCATCTCCTCCCGTTGTACCGGCTCCTCGGCCTACCGCAATTACTACGGCAGCGATACTTCGTACAACTCCGAATACGCCGCCCACGACGAGGTAATCGACGAAATCTCCGACAAAATCGTGCGCGACCTGGTTCCCCACCAGAGCACCTACACCGTCACCATCGACTCGGACGACGAAAACCCCATCCTCGAACAGGCAGCGGAAGCATGCAAGGCCGGGAACTGGACGCTCGGCGAACAGCTCGCCAAACAGGCATCCGCCAACAAACCGCAATCTGCGGAACCGTGGTTCCTGCTCGGCATCATCGAACGCAGCAGAAGAAACTTCACGCGCTCGTCTGAACTGATCGCCAAGGCAGCCTCTCTCCAGCCCTCAGGCAAATACCAGAGGGAACTCCGCCGCAACAGCGAAATTCAGATCAACATGCAGGCGGTCAAGCATCAGCTCCAAACACTCTGACACTTCCCTCCTCCATCGGTATCCGGCGATGCCCTTCCCGCGATACTCCGGCATGGTCATTTCTCCGTGCAGCATATCGCTAACTCTCGCAGAACACCTTCCGAACCATTCATCTTAAAAAACGGCCATCCGGAATACCGAATGGCCGTTTGACCGGAAGTCGATCAATAGGGGTGATCCATCACTTGCCCGCAGGCTTCGCCGGCAGAATGCCCAGCTCGGCAACGGTCACATGATTGCCGTCGATAGCCGATTTTGCGACAAAGCGCAGAAAGCGCCCGGTGGCAGGCTCCGCCAAATCAATGCGCTGGCGGATGGGATTCGCCTTGATGTTCGAGAACTCTCCGGCAGCCGCAGCCTTGCCCCATTCCTTGCCGTCCTTGCTCACATAAACTTCGTAATTGTTCACGATGCCCTTCGTATTGCCATCCTGCCGTGGCGTGTACAACACGGATGCCACGGGAATCTCACAGCCCATATCAATATCGATCGTCTGGGGCGGAGGAATCTCACCGGAGCCGGCATGCGTATGCCACAGCGTGTCATCCTTGCCGTCGATCATGCGGGCCGGGTCGGATGCACCGGACTCGGCCGACACGATTTTCCATCCGGATGTCGCTACGGGAAGCACCGCATTCGTCGTCGCTGACGAACTGTTGCCCACAAACGCACGCACGTTCAGCACGCCGCCGTCAGGCAGATTCAAGGGTGCCTTATATTCCGAAGAAGACGATCCCGGTTCGGAACCGTCGAGCGTATAGCGCACCGTACAACCGTCTCCGCCACGCAGGGTCACGCTGCCGGATGCATCGCGGGACACAGCCGGAGCGCTCACGATCTGCGGCTTCTGCCACAGGGAGAACTCGGACAAAGCCGCTGGGGCATCGGAAGCTTCGACCACGAGCTTCAGCTCGTCCGTCGTCACACTCTTACCCAGCAACAGGACACGCGGACCCACGCTGCTTCCATTCACCCACGGCACCCATTGGCCGTTCTCCTTGACGAAGACGGAGAACTTGCGGATGCGCTGTCCCAATTGAATGGGTTCGGACAGGCGGATCACATCAAATGTCCGAGCTTCCGGCAGCTTCACGACCACTGCGGGGTTCCTGTCGTCTTCAGCCGCCATCCAGAACGTAGCCCGCTTGCGGTCCAGTACATCCTCGGAGGATTTCGCTGTCCCGTTCGACGAGAACTTCACGGAAGCGCCGTCCGCCAGATTGAGAGAATACATCTGCTTCAACAAACGAGAAAATTCCTTCAGGGAAGCGGCATCGTTCTCATGAATGCGTCCGCGCGAATCCGGCGGCACATTCAGATTCAAATCCGCGCCACGCCCGACACTCTCGAAATAAAGCTTCATCAGATTCTCTGGCGTACGCACACGGCCGTTCTCATGCGCCTTCCAGAACCAGCCCGGGCGAATGGACACATCCACCTCGGCCGGAATCCAGAACTTGCCGTTCACCGTACCCTGCACGCCCTCCTGATACACATTGCAGCCGGGGCCGGGCGGCTTGCCGTTCAACCCCTTCGGCGTATAGGTCGCCCAGCAGGGATAACCGGCAAACCCGCTCTCATTGCCGACCCAGCGCACATCGGGACCGACATCCGAGAAAATCACCGCATGCGGTTGCAGGCTCTTGACGAGCTTCCACGTATTCGGCCAGTCGTAGTAGGAGCTCTTGTCCACCGTGCGGCTGTCCTTCGCTCCTCCATAATATCCTTCACCGCCGCCCGCGCCGTCATGCCACACGATGAAAACCGGGCCGTACTGCGTCAAAAGCTCTTTCAGCTGCTCGCGGTACACATTCACATACTCGGGCGTACCATAAGCCGGATGATTGCGGTCCCACGGCGACAGATACACGCCGAACTTCACCCCATGGCGTTTGCAGGCCTCGGCATAATCCTTCACCATATCGCCCTTGCCTCCCTTCCACGGAGAGGAGGCTACGCTGTGTTTGGTCGTTTTTGTCGGCCACAGGCAAAAACCGTCGTGATGCTTGCACGTCAGAATCACCCCCTTGAATCCGGCGTCCGCCAGTGTACCGATCACCTGATCGGGATCGTAATCCGTCGGATTGAACAGCTCGGGAGATTCGTCGCCACCGCCCCATTCCTTGCCGGTATAGGTATTCAGCGTGAAATGCACAAAAGCATACATCTCCATATCGTGCCATTGAAGCTGTTCGGGAGTCGGCACGGCTCCATAAGGTTTCGGAACTTCGGCACGGCTCTCGTTCGGCAGGCAGGCGCCCAGACACAGCATACCGCCCAAAAGGGCACACTTCCAGCCGGAGACACCGCCACAATTACGCCATTCTTGTTGTTGCATCATCATCAATACGTAAAATTCCATCCAATCTTTCAATCGGAAACAAACATCCTGCCTCCGCAAACGGACTTATCCCTTGCGGGAACGGCGGCGGGAAGAGGAGGGTTTGCCTTTGCCCTCATCCTTCTTCTTCACCGAGACTTCGACGATCGAACCGTCCTTCTTCTGCAGGCGCTGCACCGTTGCCTTGCGCATCTCCAAAGGTTTCTTCTCCACCTTCCGCTCTTTGTCGGCATCGGGTTCAGGAGTATCTCCCCGGGCAATCCTGTTCACATCAGGATCGGGTTCGGGCGCGGCAGCCTTGCCGCGGTCGGGATGATGCTCCAGGAACGAGAAGAACTCCATATCGGGAGCCGCTCCGGCCTTGACCGCTTTGTCATAGGCTCGGCAGGCTTCCGGAATCCTGTTCTCCTCCGCATACAGGCGCGACATATTGTAATGCGCGTCGGCAAGATCCGGCTTCAGCTTCACCGCACAGGCAAAATAGTTCAAGGCCTTCGCCCGGTTGCCCTGAGAACCTTCGAGATTGCCCAGATAGAAGAAAGCCGTCGCATTGGCCGGATCAAGTTCGACCGTCTTCTGGAACATGCCGATGGCATTCTTTTCCTCCCCGGCCCGGTACATGGCGCTTCCGCACAGAAAATAGGGCATCGCCACCTTCGGAGAGAGCAGAATCGCCTTCTTGAAATTCTCGATGGCGCCCGGCATATCGTTGCGCTGCATCTTGATCGCCCCCATGTTCACACGCGCCGCCGCATGGTCGGGCTGCTTATCGAGCAGAGTCTCGTATAGCTGTTCCGCCGCCTCATAACGGCCGTTGGCAAAGGCATCGGCCGCACTCTTGCCCAGAGTCTCGATACGCAATTGCTCGCGGACGGCATCACCCAGAATTTTGGAAGTTCCTTCCACCACGGCATCCTGCGCCCCATCCTGCACGGCGGAAAGCGGCTGGGCCACGGATGCGACGAGAGACTGTTCAGCAGGAGTCAATTCCAGAGACGATTTTTCATCGAAATTTCTGATGACTTCTTCCAGCAGGGGCGATTGCGCATTCAAATTCTTGTAGGCGGCAATCATCATCTTCCGGCCTTGCTCATTCATGGCAAGCTGGTTCTTCTGCTTGGCGATGATTTCGCGCAACAGCTTGTTCTCTTCCAGAGCCACGGGGTCGATCTTCGGATCCGTCGCCGCCTTTTCCAGCTCGGCCTCCAGATTCGTCAGCCGGGTATTCAATTCGGAAATGCGGCGGCGATAGCCCAGATTCTCCGCATAAATCGTCGACATCTCTCCCTTGAGGCGCGCGATCTCCTCGCGCGTCTTATCCAGCTCCTTGAGGTTGACGGACATCTGGTCTTCCGACGCCACTTTCGATGCTTCCATCGCCGCCAGCCTGGCCTGAGCATCCTTCAACTGCGCCGCCAGCGTCATATTCTGGTCCAAGAGGGATTTGATCTTCTCGGGGCTGTTCATCTCGACAATGAGCTGAAGCTTCCTGTTCTCCTCGGCAAGGGCATCTCGCTGCCTCGTCACCTCCTCCAACATATCCTGCGTCTCCGCGAGCTTGCGCTCCAGCTCGGCCACGGAACGTTCGGCCGCTTCGCGGCGTTGTTCACTGGCCTTGTAATCCGATTCCAGCTGCATCAACCGCTCATTGAGCGTCGCCACCATCTCGTTGCTGACCTTGCGTTCACTGGTAATGCGGTCCATCAACTCCTCATAGGATTTCTTGTAAAACTGCTGCCTGCTCCGCGCCTCCTTCAGATCGTCATTCGCCTTGGCCAGCTGGGACTGCACATCACGGTACGCATTCACCACCGTATTCAACTCCTTTTTGAGGCGTTGCACCTGCTGGTACATATCCACCTGTTCGGCCGTCGCTACCGGCGACGGATGCACGGGAGGGGCAACCACAACCGGATTGCCTGCCCCTTGCTGGCGCTTCCTCTCCAAATCCGCGATCGACGGCAGCACGCCGTCACCGCCATCCGTCTCCACCCCGCGAAGAGGCACCGAAGGAGGCAGGGGATTTTCTGCCTGCTTCTTGCGGTATTCCGCCAGATTCTCGGCCAGAAGCTTGCGGCGTTCCCTCACCATGTTTTCCTTCCATGTGGGAAAATCCCTCACCAGCCGCGCCAGCACCTGCTCTGCCATATTCCCCTTGAGAATCGCCTGCGCATAATTCTGCGCCTTCGCGAGCTTTTCGGATTCCTGACACAAAAGCCAGGCTTCGTAATACAGCTCATTCGTATCCTTGCCCTGCCTCTCGCGCACCTCCTGCAAGCCGGGCTGCACCTGCGCATGGGCGGACATGATCCCGACCGAAGCACAGAAAAAGCAGAGAGTAATGCGAGTAGCGGCAAGATACATGACGGCAAGACAGCCTTGAAATAAGGCTGCAACCCACTATACCTATCGGCTAGAGGCAAATCAAGCAGAAATGCTTGTGAAAAAACGTACGTTTTACGCCGCCGTGTTCGCCTTCTCACCCGAAGCGTCCGCATCTCTCCGGAAACTCCGGACAAGGCTTCATGCCGCTCCCCGTGTCACGGGCGGCAGGGTTCCAAAAACACGATCTCGACCTGTTCATCGGCAAACAGCTCCCGTCCACCGGCAGCCGCAATATCCTTCAATGCCGAGGTCAGAGGACGGAACGGCGTAATCGACAGCCTGCCCGGTTCCTTCTTCCAACGAGCACACAACCGCCCGTGCAGCAAAATCCCCGGATAGACAATACCCGCCTGATTGACGGCAAGCGGCTTGTCTTCATGTTCCAGAAAACGGCTACGATCCTTGTACCCCATCACAAGCTGATCGAATCCGGCCAGATAAATGCAATCCGGAAGGGAGCAAGCCGCATGCAGCCTGCCCAGATAGAAATGGGGCGCCCCGCCCATATCCACACTCCGGAGCGGCAAACCTCCCCGGCGCAGCAACTCACGCACCTCCGTGATCCTGTACCCCGTGAACGCAGCGCAATCGGCTTCCGTTGCAGGACCGAACCGCTCGAAATACCTCCGCATCAATTCGAGCCTGGCCTCATCCCGGTCCATCCATGCAGGTTCTTCCGGAAGGAAAAAACGCTTCTCCGTACCGGGACGGTAGGCAATCATCCCCCGGTCGGACATCTCCTTGATCAAACCGCCCCAGCCATGAAACACGCGTTTGACCAGAGACTCTTCCATCCCCGCCCGGCGGCATTCACGTTTGACGGCCTCGCGTTCGTCGATGCCTCCGGCTACCTTTTCCCTGATGAAAGCGGCCCAGTACGGCTTGACCTTCACAGGAATATCCCACCACGATTCACCCCACGCGAGATTATGCCCCTTGGCGGAAAGAAACAGCCCCAGTTCATCTTCCCGGATCACATGGATGGTATTCCGGTGGGACCATATTTTCAGAAGTCCGGCGCTCCAGCTCTTTTCGGAGAAATCCCGGGCTCGGATACGCAGGGCATAACGCGGATTATTCGCGAACTGCGCCTGCAGGCCGCACAACCCGGACAACACATCCAGCCTCTCGCCCTTCTCCAGCAAATACTGGTTTTGCAGCGTATGAAGGAGAAGTTCCTGTCGATCGATTCCGCTCATGCTCCGTTTTTTCCATCATAGCAGGATGCCTCCGGCAAGTCAACCGGCGGCATCCTCCATGTGCCGCACTCCCGGCATGGCGACAAAAAAAGCTGCGGTCGCCTGACCGCAGCCTGAAAGAAACGAATATCTCGCCGAATGGGAGGATCAGTCCTGCTTCGAGAGATTTTCCGCGTAGGTTTCCACCGTATCGCAGGAACAGATGAAATTGCGGTCGCCGTACACATTGTCGATACGGGCGCTGTACGGCCAGAACTTGTGGCGGCGCAACGATTCGACGGGATAGGCAGCCTGCTCGCGGCTATAGGGATGGTTCCATTCGGAAGCCGTCACCATCTCCGCCGTATGCGGCGCATTCTTGAGAACGTTATCCTCCTTGTCCGCACGGCCTTCGATAATATCCATGATTTCACCATGAATCATCGTCATCGCTTCGATGAAGCGGTCGAGTTCGAACTTGGATTCGGATTCCGTCGGCTCGACCATCAGCGTACCCGGCACCGGGAACGACATGGTCGGCGCATGGAAACCATAGTCCATCAATCGCTTGGCAATATCATCCACCGACAGCCCTGCATCGTGCGTCAGCTGGCGGGGGTCAAGAATGCACTCGTGCGCGACAAGCCCCTTGTTACCCGTATAGAGCACGGGATACAGCGGGGAAAGATTACGTGCGACGTAATTGGCATTCAACATCGCGACTTCCGTTGCCGTGCGGAGACCGGAGGCGCCCATCATCGACAGGTACATCCAGCAAATGGCGACAATCGATGCAGAACCGTATTCGGCGGAAGAGACGGCGCCCGCACCCTTGTTCGCCTCACCGCGGGAGATATGCCCCGGCAGGAAAGGAACGAGATGTGCGGCTACGCCGATCGGGCCCACGCCGGGACCGCCGCCGCCATGCGGCAACGCAAACGTCTTGTGAAGATTCATATGGCACACGTCCGCACCGATGAAGCCGGGAGTCGTCAACCCGACCTGGGCATTCATATTGGCGCCGTCCATGTACACTTGGCCGCCGTTCGCATGCACGATCTCGCACAGCTCGCGGATGCCCGATTCATACACGCCGTGCGTGGAAGGATAGGTCACCATGATAGCGGCGAGATGGTCGCGATGCTTCTCGGCCTGCACCTTGAGGTCTTCCATGTCGATATTGCCTGCCTCGTCGCACTTGACAGCCACAACCTTGAAACCGGCCATGGCGGAGGAAGCGGGGTTCGTACCGTGAGCCGAGACGGGGATCAGGCACACATTGCGGTGGCCTTCGCCTCTCGACACATGGTAGCGGTGAATCGCCAGCAGGCCCGCATACTCCCCGGCCGCGCCGGAATTAGGCTGCAGAGAAACCGCGACGAATCCGGTAATCTTGCACAGGCGGTCACACACCTTGTTCAGCATTTCACGCATGCCGACGGACTGGTCGGCAGGTACGAACGGATGCAACTGGCAAACGGAAGGCCACGTGATCGGCATCATTTCGGAAGCCGCATTCAGCTTCATCGTGCAGGAGCCGAGCGGGATCATGGCTTCATTCAGCGCAAGATCGCGGGATTCGAGATGATGGATATAGCGCATCATCTCCGTTTCGCTCTGGTACGACGAGAAGACCGTCTCCGTACAGAACGGCGTCGTGCGGTCATGCTGCGTATCCCAGATCGGGCGTTCGTAGGTGCCGAGGAAGTAATCGTACAGGGAATCGTCCGTCGGAATATCGATGGAATCGTCCTTCGTGAACAGCTCGGCGAGCTTGATCACATCGGCGGATGTCGTCGTCTCGTCGATGGCTACAGCCACCGTATCGGCATCGATCCGGCGGATATTGTATCCGGCGGCCAGAGCGGAAGCTACCAGCTCGTCAGCCTTGCCGGGCGCACCGAACACCACCGTATCGAAGAAATCGCCAGGGCGGCGGGTCAGAGTCGGACATGCCTCGATCGCCTTCGCCAGCGTAATGGCGAGGCCGTGAATCGTACCTGCGATGCGCTTCAGGCCTGCGGGGCCGTGGTAAATCGCATAGAACGTCGCCAGAATGGCAAGAAGCACCTGCGCCGTGCAGATATTGGAAGTCGCCTTGTCGCGGCGGATATGCTGTTCGCGCGTCTGCAGCGAGAGGCGGTAGGCCGGGCGGCCTTGCGCATCCACCGACAGGCCGACCAAACGGCCGGGCATGCGGCGCTTCAACTCGTCCGTGCAGGACATGAAGGCGGCATGCGGACCGCCGAAGCCCATCGGCGTACCGAAGCGCTGCGTCGTACCTACGCAAATATCGGCGCCGAACGCACCCGGTTCGCGAAGGCGGGTCAGAGAGAGCAGATCGGTGGCCACCACGCAATAAGCCTTCTGGGCATGCACGGCGGCAAAAAACTCGTCATAGCTTTCAACGATGCCGTACGTATCCGGATACTGCACGAGCACGCCTGCCAGCGTGGGGCAAGAGGAAGGATCGAACGACTTCCAGTCGCCGACGATGATCTTCGTTCCCAGCGTTTCGGAGCGGGTCTTGATCACCTCGATCGTCTGCGGGTGGCACGTATCGGCCACAAAAAACGTATCGCTCTTCGGCTTCGAGGCGATGCAGAGGCTGACGGCTTCGGCCGCCGCCGTACCTTCGTCGAGAAGGGAGGCGTTCGACACGGGAAGACCGGTCAACGAAGAAATCATCGTCTGGAAATTCATCAGCATCTCAAGGCGGCCCTGGGCGATCTCAGGCTGGTAGGGCGTATAAGCCGTGTACCAGCAGGGATTTTCCAGTACATTGCGCAGAATCACGCTCGGCACGAGAGTGCCGTAATACCCCTGCCCGATATAGGACTTGAGCAGCTTGTTCTTGCTCATGACGGTTTGCAGCTCCTTGAGAGCGGCCTGCTCGCTGAGAGCCGGAGACAGAGTAAGGGGCGATTTGAGCAGAATATCGGCGGGAACGATATCACGCGTCAACTCATCGAGCGATTGATAACCGAGATCGGCAAGAAGCGCTTTCTGCGTCTCGCCCACGGAACCGAGATGGCGGCTGAGGAAATCCGAATGAGAATTCATCTGATGGGAACGTTAAGAAAAAAGAGGGCGTCCCGCAAAACATGCCGGAAAGGCATTCGAAAAAAACAGCCTGCATTCCGACGGGACGCGTTCCGGAATGCAGGCTCGAAAGCTAGGTTCAGGAGCAGAACTCGGAATAATCCGCCGGCGACAGCAGACTGTCGAGTTCGCTCATGTCCTGAAGACGGATCTTGCAGATCCAGCCGTTGCCGTACGGATCGGAGTTGACCGCTCCGGGCTCGTTGCCGAGCTCTTCGTTCACCTCGATGATCTCGCCGGAAACCGGAGAATACACATCGCTGGCAGCCTTCACGGACTCGACAACGGCAATGGAATCATTGGCGGCAATGCTCGTGCCCGGTTCGGGCAGGTCGACGAACACCACATCGCCGAGTTCGGCCTGTGCGTGATCGGAAATACCGATCGTAGCGATGTCTCCGTCAACGTCCACCCATTCGTGATCGCGGGAGTACAGCAAATTGTCAGGAATATTGTTGCTCATGATGAATAATGATAAGATATGCGACGCTAGATTGCTTGAAAAACTCTCCTTTGTCAGCTTAAATTTTTCAAAAAATGCGTCTTTTTTACTTTTCCTTTTTATAGAAAGGTTTTTTCACAACCACGGCCGGCGTCTTCTTGCCGCGCACTTCGATCTGAAGCTCCGTACCGACCTTGGCGTATTCGGCAGGAAGATAGGCCATACCGACACCCTTGCCGAGCGACGGCGACAACACGCCGCTGCACAGTTCGCCGATCGTCGTACCGTCCGGAAGCTGCACGGCATAACCGTGGCGGGGAGGCGCACCCTTGGCCGTATACTCGATGGCGGCAAGCCGCACGGCAGGGCCTTCCTCCTTCTGCTTGCGCAGCACGTCCGCACCGATGAAATCCTTCGAGAGATCGCAGAAAAAACCGAGTCCGGCCTCGATCGGAGTCCTGTCGGGAGCCAGATCGGAACCGTTCAGCGGATAGCACATCTCAAGGCGCAGGCTGTCGCGCGCGCCGAGGCCGCAGGGCTTCGATCCGGCTGCAAGGAACTTCTCGAACCATGCCACACCCGATGCGGCCGGGCAGAAAAATTCATAACCGTCCTCACCCGTATAACCCGTGCGGCACACGATGCAGTTCTCACCGTCCACCGTCACATGGGAAATCCCGTTGCGCGGGGGCAACTCCGCACCCGGAAGAACCTTGGCGAACACCTCCTGGCAGGCAGGCCCCTGCACCGCCAGACCGACGTAATCGCTCGAATGGTTCTCCAGCAAAATGCCCTCGGGCTTCTTGCTTTCGAGCCATGCGTAATCTTCTTCGATCATCGAGGCATTCACCACGACGAAAAACCGCTCCTCACCGTCGCGGTAAAGAATCAGATCGTCGATCACGCCGCCGTCGTAATTGAGCATCAGGGAATACTGCCCCTGATTCAGCGAAAGCTTCTCGACATTGTTCGTCAGCATATAGTTGAGCCACGCCGTCGCGCCCTGCCCCGATACGATAAACTGGCCCATATGGGAAATATCGAACACGCCGCATGCTTCGCGCACAGCCTTGTGCTCATCCATAATGCCGGAATACTGCACCGGCATATTCCATCCCGCAAAGGGAACCATCTTGCCGCCAAGCTCCACATGTTTCTCGCAAAGCGGCGTAGATTGAATAGAATCGCTCATGTAGGAAATATGCCAGCCAGCCTGCGCCAAGTCAAGGCGATATTCCGAACAGGCAAAAGACCGATAGACCCGTTCCGAAAAACGGATGGATCAAAGAACCTGCCAGCCCTGCGTCAACACACGGATCGACTCCCCATCCCGATAATCACGCATCCACCGCAGCACCTCATCGCGCGACATCTCAGGAGACGCCAGAACCTCCGTCCACTCGGCATCCCTGCCCGTACACAACTGGAACCTGCCTCCCTTCAGGGCAACCACCTGCACTCCATCCGCCTCGTCCTGCACATTCTCCACCGTGGCCACCTCGGAAGAACCCGACAACGCATTCAAAAGCTTCTCCGGAGAACCGTAGCAATCCCACTTGCAGACGCGCGGCCCTGCCACATCCGCACGAACCTTCTTCTCGGCTTTCACGGGTTGACCTGCGAAATTGCGCCTGTAAAACCGCACCATCAGAGCGAAAACGACAGCCAGCGCCAGCGTCACCAAAACAAGCACAGCCAGCCCGATCCATTGCCAGACAGATACTCCCCGAGACATCACCGCCTCCGAAGGATTGGCCGGATTCACATACACCTGCCACTTCTTCAGTTGGCGGGTACTCCTGCCGGAATCGAACTCGCCGCACCCCTTCTCATTCGTCTTATAGGCGACTCCCCGATACGTGTAATGGCAAATCCACGATGTTGAAGTACCGCCCCCACGCCTGCCGTGCGAACTCTTCACCTTCTTTTCGACCTTCTGAACCGGACACGCTTTCCATTGCAAAGCCTCATAGCTCTGCCACATATTATGCGAATCACAAACAGCAGCCGTCCCGAAAGCCAGCATCAGCACCCCCGACACCCCTATGCCCCACCATGCATCACGGCGAGGATTACGACGACACTTCCGCTTCTTGGTGGGCATGAACTCTGGTCTACACCATCATCTCGCAATACACAAGGACAAATCGTCGCAATCATTGCCTGAACCGCGTTTCTCCGTTCCATCATACTTTGGGGAAAAGGATTCTCTATCCGTCGTCAAGCATCAACCGGCATATACCTGAAAATAATCGCAAAAAAGATACGCCATCGCCATGATGTCTCATTTTAATCAGGAATAAAATTTGAAAAACGACTGTTTTTCAAATCATTGAACACATGAATAAACAAAGCGGATAGAGAATCCGGCATACTTCCGCCAAAAACACACGGATGAATAGACGGCAGCCCCATCACCCTGCTCCGCCTGCGGAACATAAAACACCGTATTGCCGCCTTTCGTCGTGACAACCCGCCCGAACCGTGCTTTAGTTCTCATAAGCCGCTATACCTGATTTTCCGTTCTCTTCCCATGTTCACCCTGCTGACTCTCGCCTGCACGGCATACCTTGCCGAACCGAAAGCAGAACCGCCCGCCATTCCGGCAGCCGCCCCGGCTGCGGCAACCATCGTATCTCCCGCATTGCGGCAGGAGCTGAGCATCGCCATCGGCAAGAAACTCCGGTTCTTCATTCCCATGGTGCCACCCGATAGAATCGACCTCGACATCGTCGAACAATCCTTTCTCCGCCACGTTGATACCACAAAACAACCGGAAGAACTTTATGAGCAGTACAGCCGGGAATATGCAGCTTTGAACGAGATTTTCAAGCTGTACAACAAAGCCGCAGACAAGGAAAACGAAACCGTGGATGCCGGTTTCATGCTGAACCACGCCCGCAAGCCCGGCGTCGCCACCCTAGACAACGGCGTGCAATATATCGCGCTCGGACAAAATATGGGCGGATCCTCCCGCATCGAAAATGCGACCGGCGTACGAACCAGCACGCTCGGCGGCAAAGCCTTCAGAATATATGGTGGCCCGGTCGAAAACAAAGGTACAGGAACTCCGCCTCTCCCGGCATGCATCCGCAGCTATTGGTTGCAAATACCCGATGCTCGCACATGGGTATTCCATATTCCCCGAATGCTCCTGACCGATGAAGAAATGCGTACATTCCCCTACGCCCGCATTTATGTTTACATCGTCACACTGCAGGACGACAACACAGCATGGGACTACTACGCCATGCGCCCCCTCCCGGCCCAAACGGCCACCGGAGAAACAGGCATCACGCGCAGCATGGTCGAACGGCACAGCGCTTTCACCGGAATGGCACTGGCTCTCGAATACTTGCGCATTCATGGCTTGTATCGTTATTCTTCGGCCGAATCGAACGACATCGACAGGCATACCGTCATCCGCACCTACCTGAAACTTCACGAAGAAGTATTGCCTCTCGAACAGCCAGAACAGAACCTCTCAGGCATCTTCCCTCAATATCTCCGCATTCTGTCCGCACGGCAGGCCGAACGCGATCGACTCATCCTGCAGAAGAAGGTCGCACAAGGCGAACTGCATCCTTTGGGCCACGGAATCTTTTATACCAGCAAAGCGGATGGAAACGGAAGCGATACCGGTTTTGAAGAAGGACGGATCACAGGCATCGCATCCCTTGAAGGCCGTCCCCGCTATTTTACAGGATACCCGCACCCCACCTCCCTTCCGCAAGGCCTCGACTTCATTCAGGATCAGATTCCCCCGGCTCGTGCATGGAACATCTACGTCCCCACCTCACTCCTCACCCGGAAAGAAGACCTTTATCCCCTGACCGACCGCTGGGGTTCCATTGAAGACATGCAGGCCGAAATCGGCGCATGGACATCCGTCATCGTCTACACCTTGACCGTCAAGCAACCCGCCCGTGGCCGAGATACGGACATCGAAGACCCCGAATAACCCAGCAGCATCCTCACGATGAACGCGTTCCTCCCATCCCTCATATCCTGCACCTTGCTCGCATGTGCAAATGCTGCACCGCCTGCACCTCCGTCACCGGAAACCTTGGCCCGGCAACAGGCGGATGAAGAAGCCGACCGGGAAATCATTCGCCAGTACAGCGCCGATCAAGGCCGTTGGCTCGCTCTTCAGACGGACAGGGATCAACCGGAGAAATTCCGAAAGGCTGTCCTTGAATGGATCGACCGAAATGCCGCCGCCAGTTTTCTGGATCCCGAAATCATTAAAAAATCCTTCCTCGCCCATGCAGACAAAATCTACACCGACGATGAAATCGCCCGGCTTGAAGCAATCTGCCATGAGTTCGACGAACTCTACGAAGAGGTATGTGCCAAAAAACAGGCCGAGCAAGACGCCCGGTACATCAGGCAATGCTCCGCTGAAAAAGGCATGACCATCCTGCCGAACGGCATCATGTACAAAGCCACCGTATCGAAAGAAGGAGAAAACCGCCCCGTGTTCGCCGCGCGCATTGCCGAAGGAGCCACCACATCCGGCTTCGTGATGGAAACCCTCTACGGCGACCCTGCGGCACGGCTCTCCCAAAGTATCCGGGAAATACTCCCCCACCTTCCTCCCGCTCTTGAATGGAGAATCGTCGTACCTGTCGACCTGCTGGACAAGGCTACAGTCGCACATATACCGAAACGCGTATCTGTTGTTGTCTATACGCTCAAAATCAACGGCGCGACACCCAATGACCACCTCGAACGCAACCGGCAAACTCCCACCGCACCTCAGCCATGAACATTCCTCTGTCACTTGCATCCTCCCTGCTGCTACCCACCGCTCTTTGCATGCAGGAAAACGCGCCGAAGCCTCCTGCAGCCATAGCCGCCGCCACGGAAAACAACGAGGATGAAATCATCCGCCAATACAGCATCTACATGGGGCTTCAAACCGTGTACGGCCTGCAGAGATATGCCATCGAAGCCGCAGCCATGAGCCCCGCCGACCTTGACATCATCCGGCAATCGGCCCTCGACCACCTCGGCACCTCCATCGATCAAAAAGCGCTCGACGCAGAATACGAGCATATCAGCCAGGCCTACATGGCTGCCCTTCGCGAAGAAGAAACCGAACGAGACAAAACCTTCATGCAGGAAAACGCCAAACGCCCCGGCGTCGTCTCCCTCCCGATCGGCATCCAATATAAAGTCATACCGGATCCGCAAGGAAACAACCGCACCCTCGACGAAATGAACGGCTACATGGAGACAACCTCCTCGGGACGATGCATCGGCGGAATCTCAACCCACGAATCACACGACTTCAGCTACGTACTTCCCAACATCCTGACGGACAGCGCAGCCCTGCAGAACATGCCGAAAGGAAAGGAATTCATCTTCTACATCCCCGTCGCCCTGCTCTCCCCATCCAAAAGAAAGGACGAAGACGATAGAGCCTCCATCATCATCTACATCTTCCGCCATCAACATGCAGGCGGCTCCTTCTGGCGACAGGAAGACGTGCCTGCCCCAGCCGAATTCAAACGCATACCGCCCGACCTCCTCCGCAAACACAGCGAACTCCTGGGAGCCTCAGTGGCACATTACATCCAGAGCCGCTGGACGGAAGATGCCGCACAGGAAATCGACCGGAACATCGTCAAACAAACAATCAGCTATCACATCTCAGACACCATCGACCCTGCAGCTCTCCGGAACGAATACAAGGACGTCATTCGCCAATACACCGCCATACAGGAAAAAAGGCAAAAGGAACGCGACAGGGTCTTCATGCAGGAGCATGCCAAACGCCCCGGCATCATCGACCTCGGCAACGGCATCCAGTACGCCGTCGAAAAAGATCCAGCAAACGGCAATCTGCCCTTCACCTCGGCCAGAGTCACAAACATAGCCACCATCTCCGGAAGGAAAAACTGCCAGCCCTCACAAAACGATCTTGACGGCATCGAAGACTTCGGCATTCCGGACATGCTCGGCGAGTCTCTGAAACAAATCGAACCCGGCCGCAAATGGACCTTCTACCTCCCCTTCCAGCTACTCCCCGACATCAAACGGCAGCTTTTGACGAGCCTATGGAAAGGCGCATGCCCGGAATACGTCGCCATCTCCTGTGTAGCGGCTCAAAAAGAAACGGACTCTTCAAACAAAGACGAAGATATCGAAGACGACGCAACGGAAAAACCCTCCTCTTGCGAAGATGTCTGGAAACGAAAGGACCGCTCACCGGAAGCCATGGCACGCGATGAAGAACACTTCCTGCGCCTCCTTGACCTCACGCCCAATGTCACCGTATTGCCCAACGGCGTCCGGTATGCCAGCATGATCGACCCGGAAGGCCGCAACGGCTCCATCAAAAACGTCTCCATCATGACGCCGCACACCCTTGTCGGAGACTCCTTCGGCAGCCACCTCCATCTTGATCATCAAAACACGAGGCCGGACGGAACCGAAATCTACACCCATCCCCTCATCGAACCTTATATCGACGACCTGCCGGAAGCGAAAAAATGGTTCTTCTGCATACCCACCAGCCTGCTCGACCCTGCAGATGTGGAATGGTACGAACAGCGCATCGGCGTACGGCCCAATTACATCCTCTACACTCTCGAAGCCAACACGACTCACTAACCTGATACTACAACCATGAACCTTCCTATCCTCGCCAGCCTCTTTCCGCTTCTGGCATACACAGCAACCACCGCTGAAACACCATCACCGGAACCCATCCGGCAAGCGTCAGCTGCCGTCAACCTCGACGCCAATGAAATCATCCGCCAGTACAGCATCTACCTGGGTACGAAAACGGCAGACATCTTTCAGAATGATCCTCTTGATTTAGCTGCATCATCCCTCGCCGATCCGGACATCATCCGTCAATCGGTACTCGCCCACCTCGACAAACCGAGGGATAACAAGCAATTCGATGAAGAATTCGAACGGATCAGCAAAATATACGAAGAAGCTCTTCAAACAGAAGAGATAGAAATGGGCAAAACATTCATGCGGGAAAACGCCAAACGGCCCGGCGTCGTCTCCCTGCCCATCGGCATCCAGTACGAAGTCATTCCAGATCCGGAAGGCAACAACCGCAGGCTCGACGAAATGAACACCTACAAAGTATCCACGGCATCCGGAAGATGCTTCGATGGGGTATTGCAAGACTCGCACAGCCTCAGCGACCTCATCCTTCCCAGCATCCTGACTTCTTCCTCGGCCCTGCAAAACATGCCGAAAGGCCGGGAGCTCATCCTCTACATTCCCGCTGAACTACTGTCGCCATCCAAAACCAAAGGTATCGAGAAAAAAGCATCCATCGTCATCTACTCTTTCACCCATAAAGAAAAAGACGGCAACGCCCAACGCACCAACCCTGTACACACCGCTGCCTCTACCATCAAACGGATACCGGCCGATCTCCGGCGGAAATACGGCGAATTGCTGGGTGAACGATTATCCCATGCCATCCGGAAACAGTGGTCGGCAGGATCTTCACAGGATGCCGATCCGGTACTTATCCGCCAAACATTCTTCGACCACCTCGACAAGCCTTGCGATCGCACTGCTCTTGAAAACCGTTACCAAGATATTATTCGGCAATATGATACCATCCACCACACCCGGCAGATGGCACGCGACAGGAACTTCATTCGGGAAAATGCGCGTAAATCCGGTGTGATCGTCCTGTCCGGCGGTATCCAGTATACTGTCGAAAAAGATCCCGCAGACCGTAACCTGCCCTTCCTTCAATCCTCGCTCAAGCAGTACGGATCCCTGTCTGGAACGCTCATCTGCCTGCACGGCGGATGGGACGACTTCTCACGCATGTGCTGCACCGCCAATCCGGGAGCGCAAATCGGTTTCACTCCCGGACAAGAGAATTCCGAAGAATACGGCATGAGGGAACTTCTCGGCGCGGATCTCGACCGCGTGGAAGCCGGCCGCAAATGGATCTTTTTCATCCCGTTCGAACGCCTCTCCGAGCAGAATAGAACGGATCTGAAAAACTCGTGGAGGGAAAAATGTCCCGAATATATCGTCCATACCTTCGAAGCCGAGGAGAATCCCCCGCCTCCTTCGGACAAGGATGCAGCCATCGAAGACGACGCACCTCCCGCTCCTGCTCCTGAATCCGATTTGATGCAAAAGCCGGATCTCACGGCAGAATCACTGGCCCGGTACGAAACTCTCTTCTTGCGCCTGAACACACTAACACCCAATGTCACTGTACTTCCCAACGGAATCCAGTATTCCTACATCACCGATCCGGATGGCCGCAACAGCTCCATCAAACAAATCGACACCATGACGCC
Source organism: Neoakkermansia glycaniphila (assembly GCF_900097105.1). Lineage (GTDB taxonomy): Bacteria > Verrucomicrobiota > Verrucomicrobiia > Verrucomicrobiales > Akkermansiaceae > Akkermansia > Akkermansia glycaniphila. The sequence goes on from NZ_LT629973.1 coordinate 150,906, forward strand.
TCAAACACTCACGGGAGACTATCTATACAGCCATACCCACCTCAATCTCCAGAACACGAGGCCGGACGGAACCGGAAACTACACCCACCCCCTCATCGAACCTTATATCGACGACCTGCCGGAAGCGAAAAAATGGTTCTTCTGCATCCCCGCCGAGATGATTGACCCTTCCTCCATGGAATGGTACGAACAGCGCATCGGCGTACGGCCCAATTACATCCTCTACACCCTCGAAGCCGACAAAAAATCCTGACCCAAAACAAAAACCATGCAACTCTCCGCACTCACCTGCCTCATCACTCTGCTCCCTCCCGCCACAGCCGGATTGGAACCGTCCCGGCCGATCCCATCCATTCAAGCCGCCGATACTGCCACCCTTGATGAGGAAGAAATTCTCCGGCAATACAGCATCTACACCGGATTGCAATTGGCAGCCGAAATTCAGCACGCCATCCGGCATCATGTCTCGCAGTATCTCGCCGATCCGGAAACCATCCGGCAATCGCTTCTGGACAATCTCAACAAACCGATGGATTCCGAACAACTCGACAAAGAAAGCCAGCGCATCTACAAGCTCCATAAACAAGCACTCATCGCAGCAGAAGCCGAGAGGGACAAAACCTTCATGCAGGAGAATGCCAAACGTCCCGGCGTCGTCTCCCTGCCCATCGGCATCCAGTACGAAGTCGTTCCCGACCCGGCAGGAAACAACCGCCAGCTGGAAGAAATGGGCTGTTTCATCTGCTCCACAACCATAGGCCGCCAGCTCGACAAAGAAACGGAAGTGACTGCCATCAAATTCAGCAATACACCAAGCGGCCCGCCTGACTTCAGCGACAAACTGCCCAACATCCTGCAACACACCTCGGCACTGGACAACATGCCGAAAGGAGGCGAATACATCTTCTACGTCCCCGCTGCTCTTCTGTCATCCTCCGAACGCAAATACATCGGCAACGAAAACGCCGTCATCGTCTACACCTTCCGGCATACCGACACGGACGACGAACTCCGCCATCTTCGCCACTTGCCATTCCAAATCGATGCGAACGGCCATCGCCAAAAGTACAGTGAACTGCAAGGAGCGGACATGGCCCGGGACATCCTCCTCAACAAGCAACGCAACGAAGACATGGATATTGATCCGGCTCTTGTCCAAAAGACCTGTTGCGGCCATCTCGACTCTCCCATCGACCTCGCCTCCCTTCAGCACGAATACCGGAACGTCATCAGCCGGTACAAAACCATACACATCGCGCGCCAGACAGAACGCGACAAACGCTTTCTAAAGGAAAATGCAGCCAAACCCGGAGTCGTCATACTCGGCAACGGCATCCAGTACACTGTCGAAAAAAACCCTGCGGGCCGCAATGTACCCATCATTCAGGCAGAACTCGTCAAACGCACCTCCATCGACGGAACGCAATTATACTACAGTGGAAAAATAACACAGTCTTTCAATTCTCTGGGCAGAATCATGCCGGGCACCGTCTTCAGCCCAGGCAAAGTAACCGCCGAAGAATACGATATGCCGGGATTGCTCGGTACCGACATCGCCCGTGTGGCATCCGGCCGCAAATGGATCTTTTACATCCCGTTCGAACGCCTCTCCGAACAGAATAGAAAGGACATGAAAGACGCGTGGGACGACGACTGCCCGGCCTATATCGCCCACACCTTCGAAGCCGATGACAACCAGTCCCTTGCGGACAAGGACGAAGACATCGAAGACGATGCCACGGCAAAACCCGATGAAAAAGAAAACTTCCTGTGGGACAAGGATAGAACGGCCGAATCCATGGCCCGTGACGAAGCCCTGTTCCTTCGGCTGAACGCCATGACACCCAACGTCACCGTACTTCCCAACGGCATACAGTACTCCTGCATCACCGATCCGGATGGAAACAACGGCTCCATCAAACAGGTCGGCATCATGTCGCCCTACACGCTTGCCGGAGATTCCTTCCTCAGCCATATTCATCTCGATCACCAAAACACGCGAGCGGACGGCAAACGCATCTACACCCATCCCCTCATCGAACCTTATATCGACACCCTGCCTGAGGCAAAAAAATGGTTCTTCTGCATTCCCGCCAGCCTGCTTGACCCTGCGGATGTGGACTGGTACGAACAGCGCATCGGCGCACCCCTCAACTACGTCCTCTACATCCTCGAAACCGACAAGAAACACTGATCATGAACATATCCACCCTCGCTTCCATCGCCTCTTTACTGCTTCCCGTCGCAACCTATGCCGGCACGGCACAACCTGCTTCATCGCCGCACATACCCGGAAAAACAGAACCCGGCAACGACGAAATCCTGCGCCGCCACAGCACCTATGCCGGCATCCGCATGGCCTTCGACATGCAAAACCTGATCGATCACGCAGCGGCCAGCTACCTGACCGATCGAGAAGCCATCCGACAGGCCCTCCTCAGCAACCTCGACAACGAACTGGATATCGAAAATACTGGGAATCGACCAAAGCCCTCGAGCAGGAATACACGGCGACGCTCGGACGGGAACAAAAGGAGTATGACAAAACCTTCCTGCAGGAAAATGCTAAACGTCCCGGCATCGCCACCCTCCCCATCGGCATCCAATACAAAGTCACACCCGATCCGGAAGGCAACAACAGCAGCATCGAAGAAATGGGCAGCCTGAAACGGGCCTCCACACTGGGCCGGTTCTTCGGCAGCGTCAGTGGATTGGCTGCCATCCACAGCCTGCCGCCTATCCTGCAATACAGCACTGCCCTGCAAAACATGCCGAAAGGCCGGGAATGGACACTCTACATACCCGTCCGCCTCCTGCCACCCAACGAACGGGCGCAGATCGAAAACTCCGCATCCGTCCTCGTCTGCACCATCTGCAAGAAACAGGGAGAAAACGAAAAAGAATACAGTGTCCAGCCCATCCCGGCCAGCCGGGGAACATACGCACACATCCCGGCGGCACTCAGCCGCCGATTCGCAGAAAGCCAGGGCAAACTCACCGCTGCATTCGCCCAGGCATCTTTCAAGGAGATGGCGGCGAAGGACATCGACCCGGCATTGGCCCGCGCCGCCTTCATCGCATACATCGGGAAAGACATCGACGCCGAAGCCCTCGACCACGAATACAAGGAAACCATCCTTCGCTACGACGCCATCCACAAAACACGCGAAACGGCACGGGACAAACGCTTCATCGAGGAAAACGCTAAAAAACCCGGCGTCACCGTCCTCGCAAACGGCATCCAGTACACCGTTGAAAAGGATCCGGAAGGCCGCAATATAACCATCGACAAAATTCAAACCGCAGCCCTCTCCACCATCTCAGGGAACGACACACTGCACCTCAACAACTTCAGAGTGCAAGACATCTTCGGAGATGCCGCCGACAGCCTTCCGCCCGGTAAGAAATGGACGGCTTGCATCCCCTTCGGAGTACTGGATGAATCGAGACAATCCTCACTCAAGGCCGTCTGGGAAAAACAGCCGGAATACGTCGTCTTCACATGCGAAGCGGCAGAAACAGACTCTACTTCACCGGATACGGATGCAGACATTGAAGACGATGCACCTGCCGCACAACCGTCCGACTCCATCTTCGCGTCTCCACCGCCTATCGACGCCAACACGCTGGCAAGCGAAGAAGCGGAATTTTTGAAAATGAACGCCCTGACACCCAATGTCACCGTCCTCGACAACGGAGTCCAGTACTCCTACATCATCGACCCGAAGGGAAACAACGGATCCATCCTGGATGTAGACATCATGGAAGCAAGAGCTCTGACAGGAGAATCCCTCGGAAGCATAGGCTTTCTGGACAGAAGTGCCGCCAAGGCCCACTTACATCCGGAATTGTGGCCGTATATTGACGCATTGCCCAAGGCCAAACAATGGTTCTTCTGCATCCCCTCCCACCTGATCAACCCGAAATCATTGGACAAATACACGCAGAAAATCGGCGTCCGCCCGAACTACATCCTCTACACATACGAATGGTCGCCGCCGAAAGAAAACGATGCGGAACAAAGCGAATAAACCGCATGCCTGCCCAAGAAAAAACAACGCATATCCGCATTTTATTACTGACAAAACCGAGCCGATTTGATTAAGTAAAGGTACGGGTTCCATCCGGTCTCCGAATTGGCTCTCACCCGATCACCACCCCTCCCCCCCCCAACAACACCATGCGTCCGTCCATCGTATTCGGAATCATCGCAACCATACTGCCCACCGCACTCGCAGCCGATCAACCCTCATCCCCTGCGCCCAAACAGGAGGCAGCGCCTGCAACCACAGCGGAACCAACCCCCACCCCACCCTCCATCCCGGAAGACATTCGCAAACAATACAGCGAATTCGTCGGAAAAGCCCTGGCATTCGGACTCCAGCAGAGATTTGAACACATGGCCGACAAAACGCAACAGCCTCTCATCGACGCCGACCTCGTGCGAAAAACCTTCATGGAAAACATCGCACGTCCCCTGGATGCAGAAAATATCCAAAAAGAAGAGGAAGCCATCGTCAAAACATACAACGAAGCATACAAGGCATACTCAACAGCCAAAGCTGCTCGCTTTCTCAAGGAAAATGCGAAAAAGCCCGGTATCATCCTGCTGGAAAACGGCATGCAATGCCAGGTCACCACAGATAAGGACCCTGCCAAAAACTACAGAATCGAAGAAGCTGACAGCGTAGACGTCGGCGTACCGGACTCCGACTTCCCGACCCATTCCCGCATGAGTTCTTCCGGCGTACTCGACGGTTTTGACGAACTGTCCGACATATCCAGAGAACTGCTCAAGGAACTGCCTGAAGGTACGGAGTGGATCGTCTATGTCCCGGCCTCAGCCATGTCCGAAGAATTCAAGGCCGACGCAAGCGCATTCCTCGTACTCACGTTCCGTATGTCCAAAGACAGCGAACATAACGACAAAGACGCAACGGATGGTCGCGACGAAGACATCGAAGACGAGGAATAACCGCTTCATCCCTTCCCGCCTTCACAAATCCTGCGGTATGCCGCACATGGTACGGCTTCTCCGAACGGAAATCCCCCACTCCGAATAGAGCCCTCTCCCGGGATTCCACAATCCCATTCCGTATTTTTTTGAAAAAACACTCCGTCCTTTCGGACGAACCCATTCTCATGCGTTAATCATACAAGGAAACACTTCTCCCATGAAATACATCATCCCCCTTCTCCTCTCCGTATCTCCCATCTCGGCTGAGAATCAAACATCAGCACATGCAACATTGCAAGTTCCGGAAATCAGCAGACTGTCGGACGATTCCCAGTCAGCCTATTCTTCCTACCTCGGCACGTACATCGCATTGCAGCTGCTCAAAAACGATGTCACCCTTCAAGACATCGACATCGCCTCATTTTTCCAGGCATTTGAAGACGGAATGAACGACGGAACAGATATCAAACAACAACTGGCTCGGAAGGACATCCCAGCCCATCTGAACAGGCAATCGGAAACACGACGGCAACAACTCGCTGAAGAGGCAAAAAAAATCGGAGAACAATTCTTGGCGGTAAACGGTAAAAAACCGGGCGTCACAACCACAGCCAGTGGTCTGCAATATCGGATCGATCGCCAAGGCACAGGCACCAGTTACAATAAAAAACAACACGGAACCAACCCCACCTACACCGTCAAATACACCGTACGCACGCTCAACGGCACAGTGGTTTCCGACTTCACCGACGAAACCGTCGAAGCTGCCGACCACTCCAGGCTCGAAGGATTCGACGAAGGCCTCTCCCTCATGCCCGTCGGTTCGCAATGGACATTCTTTCTGCCTTCCCATCTGGCATTCGGAGACGAACATATTGTTACCGCAAGCTCCATGCTGCCAGCCAACTCGGCCTTGATCATCCAAGTGGAACTATTCGGCATCAAAAAAGGTGACGAGACGCAAACCATGTACATCGAAGGCGTCCCATTCGAATTTATTCCCATGGATGCAGACGCCGAAGAAACAGAAACCGCAGACGAAGAATAACATCCTCGAACATTAACATCTCACCATGAATTCAGCCCTACTTACCCCCCTCTTTCTGGCAGGCCTCTGCATGGCATCCGCTCCGGCAACCTCTCCAGACACTTCAAACGACGGAAAACAACACACCCCTCCGTCCAGGCAAGACATCTCTGCCTACCTTGGTTACGAAAGCGCCGTCATCCTGAAAAACAACTCGTTGCGAAAGAAAGACATCGATCTGCCTGCATTCCGCAAGGCTTTCGCAGCAACCATGAAAAAAAAACCTAACCTTGAGCAATTCAACGCGTACGTCGATTCCATTCAGCCGACAATCGATGCCGCTACGCACCAATTGGAACAACGCAACCTCAAACTCGCAACCGACACACTCCAGATCAGCAGGAACTTCCTCGAAGAAAACGGTAAAAAACCGGGCATTGTCAAAACCTCTAGCGGCTTGCAATATCGTATCGATCAACAAGGAGCAGGCTCCGCTTACGATGAGGAACAACATGGAGAAAACCCTCTCTACTCTGTACGATTCAAACTCCTGCTCATGGACGGCACCCTCCTCATCGACAAAACGGAAAAGGCCATCGAAACATCCGACAGCATCGGCCTCGAAGGCTTTGACGAAGCCCTCACCCTCATGCCCGTCGGCTCCAAATGGACTCTCTACCTGCCCCCTCACCTCGCGTTCGGCGATGCAACCATCTATCAAGATGGAATCTGCATTCCGGGCAACTCCGTCATCATCATCGAAGCGGAACTTCAGTCCATCAAAAAAGACACCCGCGTCATCCATCCGGATGGCACCGTCACGGATCGCCCTACCCAATAAACCCAAGCTATGAAACGCATCGCCGCCGCACTCACCATACTTTTGATGTCGCTTGATACCCTCACGGCACAAAATATACCTTCCTCAACTACCAGCAGCGGCGAGTCAAAGGAAATATCGGCATTATTCCCCACAAAAGAAGCCAAACTCCGACACGACGTCTCGGCCTATCTGGGTTCGATACTCGGCACGGCATTGCATGAGGCCGGCATGCGCCCGGAAGACCTCGACTTCGATATATTGATCCGTACCTTAGCCATCGAACTCGCGCTGCAAGGCCAAAACATTCCCGAACCGGAGGCGAACGAAACCCGCACACAAGCGGCGCTGCGCATCATGCGGGCAAAAATGGAACAACGGAACAACGAAATATCCGCCACCAATGCCGAACGCAGCCGCCGCTTTCTGGAAGAAAATGCAAAAAAACCGGGCATCGTCACCACGCCGAGCGGCCTGCAATACCGCATCGACAAACAGGGTACCGGCGCACCCCGCACCTCCTCCCGCAAGGAAACCGACGATCGCGCCCTGTACGCCATCAAATACACCATCGACACGCTGGATGGCCCCATGATCGACAACCATAACGGAACAGTCAGCATCATACGCAACCACTCAACTTCGCGCATTCCGGCAGGAATCCATGAAGCCTTGAAACTGATGCAACCCGGTTCCAAATGGACTCTTTACATTCCGCCGTCCATCGGATACGGCGAAAAACAGAGAAATCTCATGTGGCTCTCCTTGGGCGAACGGCAGGCACACTTCGACCACGAGCGCATCTGCCAGCCCTGCATCGGAGGCAATAGCGTTCTGATTGTACAGATCGAACTTGTCGACTACTCCCCCAATGTCCCCTTGAGTCTGGACGAGGTTGACAGCGTATATCTGGCTGCCAACCCTTTTTGGAGCAAACCTGCTTTAGCCATTGCGGAAATGCAGCCGATTCTTGCCCATCTGAACGAAGCCGCTACACGCACCCCTCTTCATCCAGAGCAAACACAATATTCATCTCAAGAACTCCGAAAAATCACATCTGATACAATTGCAAAAATTTGGGCAAACAAAATGATAGACGAAGGATTAATCCTTCCGGACATCGATATACCCACATTCCGCAATCAATTGGAACAATCCCTCGCGTCGCCTCCGTCCATGGAAGACATCGACAAACAGCATGCCGCCGCAATCGGAATGGCGGCATACATCAAAGAGAGAACACCCCACCAAACCCAATATACCGACAAACAAAAATTCCTCGGCATCAAAACATCTGCGGATTTTTAAACCATGAACACCTCCATCCTCCTGACCGCAATCCTGTTTCCAATCGGCATGTGCCAAGCCCGACAAGTCCATGCCGCCGACACCCGGCCTCCGGAAGCATCTCCCTCAGAAAATGCGGCACAGTTGAAACGCGATGTTTCAACCTCCATCGGATATGCCATGGGAATTGCTTTCGCACAGGAGAATCGCACGCCCATCACGATAGATATGGATCTGTGCATGAACACCTTTCAAACCGCTCTGAAAACAGGCCTCCAATACACGACTCGGCAAGAAGCTACGGAACAAGTCAACACTGTCGCCAAAACCGGTCAGGAAAGAGAGGCCCACTCCATGTCGATGGGTTTCGGCATCGCCTTTTGCCTGCTGAGTATCGGCTTTGTGCAGGACGACATCGACACGGCCTTTTTCCGGCAGGCTTTTGAAGCTGCCTTACAAGGCAAAATCACTGAAGACGAGGTACGCGCCTACGACGAATCAATGGATCGCATGCGCCAGATCATCCGCAACAGGGAAGCTACTGCTGCCCGCGCCAACCTCGCTATCACCAAAGCCTTCCTGAAAGAAAACTCCGGTAAGCCAGGAATCGTCACCATGCCGGACGGCCTTCAATACAAAATCGAAAAACAGGGAACGGGGCGTACCTACGACGCAGAAAAGGACGGCGAATATCCCGTCTACGTGGTCAAATTTACGATGTCCGACATCCACGGCAACATTTGGGACGACTACACAAAAGCACCCACGGAACTCATGGGGCCCGTCTCTCCCGAGGGGCTGGACACAGCGCTTTCCATCATGCCTATCGGCTCCACATGGACGCTGTTCCTCTCGCCCGAACTCGGTTTCGGCGAAGAAACCTCGCAGGACGAACGCATCAGCATTCCCGGCAATTCCGTACTCGTAATTCGCGTCGAATTACTCGACATCCATGCATTGGACATTCCCAAAGTCATCCCACTGAAAACGGATAATACCGAACCGGACGGTTCAGACAATGAAACTTCCGGGAATCACGACGAATAAATACTTTCAAACGCCATCTTCACCTTGACAAACAGCCTGTAAAGCTTATCCTAACCAGAAGCCCTTTTTATTTCCCACCCACAGAATCTCCCATGAGTACCACACCCGAAAACGAATGGTCCGGCATCTTGGACAATATCAAACAAATCCGCGAAGAAACCGCCCGCGTGATCGTCGGTCAGGACGCCGTCATCGAGCAAATGCTCGTCGCCCTGCTGTGCCGGGGGCATTGCCTCATCGTCGGCGTGCCCGGCCTTGCCAAAACGCTGCTTGTCAGCACCCTCGGCAACATCCTCGGCCTCGGCTTCCACCGCATCCAGTTCACGCCCGACCTGATGCCGCCGGACATTCTCGGCAGTGAAATCCTCCAGACGATGGACGACGGCTCCCGCCGCTTCGAATTCGTCCCCGGCCCCATCTTCACCAACCTCCTGCTGGCGGACGAAATCAACCGCACGCCTCCAAAAACCCAGGCAGCCCTCCTCGAAGCCATGCAGGAAAAGCAGGTCACCGTCGCCGGGCAGACCCGCCGCCTCGAAGAACCCTTCATCGTATACGCCACGCAGAACCCCGTCGAACACGAAGGCACCTACCCGCTGCCCGAAGCCCAGCTCGACCGCTTCTTCTTCCAAATCCTCATCCAGTACCCCACCGTACAGGAAGAAGAGGAAATCCTGCGCCGCACCGGAGGCCTGAACATGCCCGAAGCATCCACCATCATGAATGCGGACAAGGTACTCGCGCTCCAGAAAGCCGCCTCGGAAATCCCCGTACCGGACCACATCTACGGCTCCATCGTCAAAATCGTCCAAAGTACCCGCCCGGACTCCCCGGATGCCACCGAAGCCGTCAAAAAATACGTCTCATGGGGCGCTGGCCCCCGCGCCGCCCAGTGCCTCCTCCGCGCTTCCCGCGCCATCGCCCTGCTTCGCTGCAAAACCACCGTCTCCATGGAAGAAGTCAAGGCCGTCCTGCACCCCGTGCTGCGCCACCGCCTCATCCTGAACTACAACGCCACAGGCGAAGGCATCCGCGTCGAAAGCATCATCGACTCCCTCGCCTGAACCGCGCAAAACGACCCCGCCCCCGACGCACGACCATGCCGAACATCCAGCACAAATACCTCCGGCCCGAAGACCTCAAACGGCTGGCGAACTACCGCTTCGCCGTCCAGATGATGGTCGAGGGATGGATGTCCGGCAAACACCGGGCGAAGGGGCGCGGAGCATCGAGCGACTTCCTCGAATACCGCCAGTACGCCCCCGGCGACGACCTCCGCCTCATCGACTGGCGCGTCTATGCCCGCAGCGACCGCTACCACCTCAAAACCTTCGAGCATGAAACCCATCTCGAATGCCACATCTTCGTGGACAGCAGCGCCTCCATGGGCTACCGCAGCGGAGGCCCGATGACCAAGCTCGACTACGCCTCCTACTTCGCCGCCTGCGTCGCATGGCTCGTCATCCGGGGGAACGACCGCGCCTCCCTCCAGACCTTCGATGCCGACATCCGCTCATTCATGCCCCCCGGCTCCACGCGCAAGCATCTGGACGGCATGCTCAACCTCCTCGAACACAACACGCCGGGAGGCCCCACCAGCCTGCCCGCCTCGCTCGAAAAATCCCACCACCTGCTCAAAACACCCGGCACCCTCGTCATCGTCTCCGACTTCCTGAGCGACCCCGCCGCCCTCATGCAATCCCTCAACCCGTACCTGCACCGGGGCTTCAAAATCGTACTCGTCCAGGTACTCGACCCGCACGAAGTCGAACTCCCCTCCGACGGACTCGCCCGCTACTACGACATGGAAACGAACGAACACCTCCTGTGCAACAGCGAAACCGTCCGCTCGGCCTACAGGCAACGCGTGCAGGAACACCGCACAGGCCTCCGCTCCCTCGCCATGTCGCGCGGCATCCGCTTCTTCTCCGTCACCACGGATGAATCCTATTACCAACTGTTCGACGCCCTCTCCGAATAACCCATGCAATTTTTCCTCGCCAACCCCCTGTACTGGCTGCTCGCGGCGGCGCTCATCCCCCTCATCGTCCACCTGCTCGCCCGCTCGCGCCCCAAAGACAGGAAATTCAGCTCCCTGTACTTCCTGCGCGAAGTCATCTCGCGGCAGGTGCGCATCTTCCGCCCGAAAAACAGGCTCCTCCTCCTGCTCCGCACGCTCGCCATGCTCGCGCTGGCGGCGGCCTTCCTCCTGCCCTACATCGGAGGCCACGTCTCCGACCTCTCGCATGTGCGCAACGTCATCATCGTGCTGGACACCTCGGCCTCCATGGGAGCTGCCGACGGGCAGGAACTCCGCATGGCACAGGCGGAACAAACCGTCACCAAAATCGTCAACGAACTCCGGGCTACGGACAAAATCAACCTCATCTCGGCGGGAGCGCGTCCTTCGGCCCTGTTTGAACGCCCCGAACAGGCGCGGCAAATGGTCCTGCGCGAACTGAGCCGACTGCACAGCGCCGGAGAAGAATCCGATGCCGCTGCAGCCGTCCGCCTCGCCGTCGAACAGGCCCGCAGCCTCCCCGAAGGCCAGAGCGCGGAAATCTACGTCGTCTCCGACTTCCAGGCATCCAACTGGGCGGCTCTCGACTACGCCAGCCTCGTCCCCGACAAAATCCCCGTCCGCTGGGTCTCCGTCGCCCAAAGCCCGAAACTGGCGAACACCTACATCTCTGCCATCTCCACCATCCCTGCCAAAGCCCTCCCGGGGCAACCCGTCACCGTCAACGTCACGCTCGGCCAGTGCGGCAAAGCGCCCGTACGCACCACCCTCCACCTCGAAGGCGGTTCCCTGCGCACCTCGCAGGTCTGCGAAATCCCGGCGAACGGCACCACCACGGCATCCTTCAGCATCGATGCCCCCACCAGCGGCAGCGAATGGGTACTCACCGCCTCCACCGATCCGGACGCCTTCCCGGCGGACAATGAACGCCGCACCATCCTTCCGCTGAACGACCGCCTCTCCTGCCAGGCCGTAGCTGCCGATCCGCTTCACCTCGGCACCATGCTCCGCGCCCTGCAGTCCATCCCCTTCCTCGACTGCCAGATCGCCTCCGGCCCCGGCGAACACGCTCCCGACTTCCTGATCTGGAATGCGCCTGCCGCCGAAGACGTAGCCGTCATGGAAGAAAAAGCTCGTGAAGGAGCCGTCGTCCTCGCCATCCCTGATTTCTCCAACGACACCGCCGCCAATGCCGTCATGGGGTACAAGCCCGCCCGCGCCCAGTTGCAAGTCGCCGAAAACGACGAAAAATGGACACTGGAAATTGCCGCCCCGCAAGACCGCGTCTTCCGGCTCTTCCCGGACAACACACTCTCCCCCCTCCTCACGAGCGGCGTCTATCGCCGGCTGAACAACGGATTGCAGCGCGAAGCCCCGCAGCATGCCACCGTCCTCCTCCGCTATGCGGACGGAGTACCGGCCATCGTCCGCCGCCCTGTCGGGCGCGGAGCCGTCATTCTGTGGAACATTCCGGTTCACCCGATGGATACCCGATGGGGATCTTCGCCGCTCTACCTCCCCTTCGTCGCGGAAACGCTGACCGCCTCACGCATGGCCTCGGATGCCGCAGACGACATCCAGCCCGGAGCCGGATACCTCTCCTGCGTCGTACCGCCCAATCTGGGCGCTCGCGACATCATCCTGCAGAACGATCAAGGCGAACTCCTCTCCACCCGCGAAGTCAAGGAAGCACGCCGTGGCATGATCCTGCAAAGCGAAACCCCTGCCGAACCCGGACTCTACACATGGCGGCGCAAGGACGACCCATCCAAAATCCTCGCGACGCAAGCCGTCAACTTCCCTGCGGCGGAATCCGTACTCGAAACCATGGACACCTCCGTACTTCCGCAGGGCATCATCACCCACAAAGAAGAAAACGACCGTCTCGACTCTGCGGAACGCCGCGACCTCTGTCCGTGGTGCATCGCACTCGCACTGCTCTTCCTCGCCGCCGAACTCCTCATCTGCTGCCGTGCATCCGGCAAACCCTCGGACAACCAGCCCACGCCATGAACAGCCACCTCTTCATCTTCGCCTCGTCCATTGCGCTGCTCCTGTCCATATCCGGATGGCTGAACAGCCTCGCCAGCCGCAGCCTCGACCGGCAGGGATACCGCCGAGCCAGAAAAAAACGCCGTCCCGCACGCCTCTCCGGTCGCTCGGACTCCCCCTTCACCTTCACTTCCGATAGCTCTTCCGCCGTATGATCCTCGACCCCGTCCTTCCCCTGCCCCTGCTTGTCCCTCTGATCCTGCTGCTTGCAGCAGCGGCAGGCTGGCTGTGCAGAAAAGCCTGCCGTTCACTGCCCGGCAAGGCACGCTTCGCCTGCATCCTTCTCTATGCGGCAGCCGTCCTTGCCATCGGCGCACTCCTGCTCAATCCGGGCCGCTATGAGAAAAAACTCGTCAGCAACATGCCCGTCTGGCTCATCGCTTCGGACACCTCCGCCTCCATGGCGTCGCCCTCCACTCCGGATGCAGCCTCCCCATCCCGCTCCTCTCTGGCGGCAGGCCTGCTGAAAAAGCTCGCCGCCTACCAGACTCCCGAGCGGGACCTCCGCTGGTTCGGCATCGGCCATACCGCCAGCCGCAAGGATGATGCCGCCGCGCTGGCCGCCGCCAAACCGGATGCCGATGCATCCATGCTCGCCTCATCCATCGACCAGCAGCTCCACGCCCTCCAGAGGCAGGGCCGCACCGTAGCAGGCATCGTCCTCCTCTCCGACGGGCGGGACAGCCGCCCCGACGACGCCCGGCAACTCTCCATCAAGGCAGCAGGCCAGAACACCCCCATCCACACCGTCGCCCTCGGCGGCAACTGGGAAGCGCCCGACATCGCCCTCTCCTCCTCGCGCACCCTCGTACAAGCTTACAAAGGCACACCCATCACCCTCACAGCCTCCGTGCGCAACAGCGGCATGGGCGACCGCCAGCTCGGCATCGTCCTCCTCGATGCCTCCGGAAAACAGGTCGAACGTAAAATCGTCGACGTCGCCAACGGCAAAACGGCCGACGTCGCCTTCTCGCTGGAAAGCCCGGAAAACTCTTCCGACTACACCATCGCCTGCGAACCCGTCGCCGGAGAAACGCGCAAGGACAACAACAGCGCCTCCGTCACCGTCCGCGCCATCACCTCGAAAATCCGCGTCTTCATGGCGGAAGGATCCCCCTACTGGGACAGCAAATTCCTCGCCCAGTTCCTCCGCAAGCAGGAAGCCTTCGAAGTCAAATCCGTCCACCGCCTCAGCCAGGACCGCTTTTACCAGATCAACAGCGGAGACGATACCAGCGAACCCAGCCCCGATGCAGGCATCCCCACCAGCACCGCCGAATTCCTCCGTTACGACATCGTCATCCTCGGTAAAGGCATGGAACACCTCTTCACACCCGAAATCGCCGAAGCCCTGCAATCCTACGTGCGCGACCACGGAGGCCTCCTCATCTTCGCCCGAGGCAAAAGCTACGGCGGCAGCATGCCCGCCATGGAACCGCTGGAACCCTTCGCCTGGCAGCACACCATCGGCGGGGAACACCACCTTACCCCCACGCCGTCAGGAGCATCCGAAGGACTGTTCGGCCACGTCCTGCCCGCACCGAAAGACGCCGTCTGGAAAACCCTGCCCGGCCTCGAAGACGTGTGGGATGTGGACAGCATCTCCCCGGACACCCGCATCCTCGCCACTACGGACGACGGGCAGACGCCCCTCCTCACCATCCGCCGCGTCGGCATGGGAGCCGTCGCCTGCCTGAACGGCGAAGGCCTCTGGAAATGGGACTTCTACCCCGAAGCCCGCAGGGACGGCAACATCTACGCCGACTTCTGGAAACAATTCCTCCCGTGGATTCAAACCGCCGCCGAATTCCGCCCGGGCTTCGACCTCTCCCTCCATGCGGAACGCAACCCCATCGAAACGGGCGACGCATTGCGCTGCACCATGAGCTGGCGCGGCATCGGCACGCCCGGCAATGTCGAACTGCAAATCACCCCCCTCTCCGGCCAATCCAGCCCCCAGACCGTCTCCGCACGCCACGAAGGCGAAAAGAACGGCCTGCACCGCTGGACTGCCTCCCTCGTACCGGACAAACCCGGCGACTACCTGCTTAAAGCCATCCTCCCCGACCAGCCGGAAATCCCCTGTCCTGAAATCCGCATCCGCGTCAACCCCCTTCCCGGCGAACTCGACAACCTCAATGCCGACCGCGAATGGCTGGCCCGCCTGAGCGAAAGCACGGGAGGCACCATGCTCACCCCCGATTCCCCCGCAGCCGCATGGGATGCCGTCTTCGCCATGCCGCAAGACACGCAAAGCGAAGAAGAAGAATACCGCCCCGCCTGGAACCGCTGGTGGGTACTCCTCTCCATCGGTGCGGCCCTCGGCCTCGCCTGGTGGATCCGCCGCCGCCATGGACTCCTGTAACACCATCCCCACTTCCATGAACGAAGAACCGACAGCCCCCGCTCCTGCCCCGAAGCCCCGCTTCG
This sequence comes from Neoakkermansia glycaniphila, assembly GCF_900097105.1. Taxonomy (GTDB): domain Bacteria; phylum Verrucomicrobiota; class Verrucomicrobiia; order Verrucomicrobiales; family Akkermansiaceae; genus Akkermansia; species Akkermansia glycaniphila. The sequence goes on from NZ_LT629973.1 coordinate 166,546, forward strand.
ACACCGTCTTCCGCCGCTACTGCCGCCGCCGCCGCTGCGCCGCCTTCTTCGCGGCCATCGTCCGCACGGCAGCCTTCGCCGTCTGCCTCCTGCTCCTGTTCGCCCTGCTGGATTACTCGCTCACCTTCGAGGAAACCGCCCGCCGCACCGGCGGCTACATCTGGCGGGCCCTCGTCGGCCTGTACCTCCTGTACGACTTGCTCCGCGCCTGCTCCTACCCCCGCCGAAAACTCGCGGAAGAACTCGATGCCATGCGGCACGACAGCCGCCGAAGCATCCTCTCCGCCTGGGAACTCGAAACGAACAAAGACGCCGATACATCAAGCCTCGGCCAATGGCTCCGCGAACAGGCCACTCAGCAAACGGCCAGCGACCTGAAAACCTACCTGCGCCGCAGCCATGCCGTACTGAAACGATTCGCCTTCCCCCTGCTCGGCATCCTCCTCCTCGCCGGCTTCTGCACAGGCATCTACACCGCATGGCCCAAGGAAAGCCTCGTCGTACTCAACCGCCTCATGAGGCCCGAACTCGACACCCCGCCGCTCTCGCCCTACACCTTCACCGTCAAACCGGCCGTACTCGAAGTCCATTACGGCGGCGACCTCCTCATCCAGGCGGAAGTCGAAGGCCCTGCACTGGAAGGCACCCTTGAACTATGGGTGCGGCAGCCCGGCCTCGCCATGCAGAAACTGCCAGCCTTCCGCGAAAAAGACAACATGTGGGCGCGCCGCCTTGAAAAAGTCACGCAAGCCTGCGAAATCGCCTTCGCCACGGACAACGGCAAAGCCCGCAGCCACTGGCAACCCGTCCGCATCAACTACCGTCCGCGCATCACGGCGGGCACCGTCACCGTCACGCCTCCCGCCTACACCCGCATGCCGGCTGCCACCAGCGCCCTGAGCGGGCAGGAAATCACCGTACCCGAAGGCGGAGCCGTCACCTACACCATCCAGAGCAACCGCTCCCTCTCGTCCGGCACCGCCGTCTACCGCGCGGAACGCCCGGGAGCAGTCGACGAAACCGTACAGGGCAAAATCGTCCGTGAAAACACCTGCATCTTCACCCTCCCCGTACGCTACTCCGGCAACCTCACCATCGACCTCAAAGATACAGGCGGCGACAACCTCGAGAAACCGCTTGAAAGCAAAATCCGCACCCAGAGCGACCTCCCGCCCGTCGTCAACCTCCGCAAACCGTCCGAAGACTGCTTCGTCGTCATCGGCTACCCGTTCGAACTCGAAGCCGAAGCCTCCGACGACTACGGCCTCGTACGCTTCGACCTGAACAGGAATACCGAAGGAACCCGCCCACGCCCCACCTCCATCCTCGGCACCCCCGGCGACCGCGACATGAAAACCACCCTCGGCATCGACCTCCGGAAACTCGGAGCGCAACCCGGCGACGTCTTCGAACTCGGAGTCGAAGCGCAGGATGCCAACCCGTACCGGCTGAACATCACCACCTCGCCCACCGTCAAAGTCACCGTCATCAGCGAAGAGGAATACGCCGAAATGCTCCGTATGGAAGCCAGCCTCGAAGACTTCAAGGCACGCTACGAAGAACTCCAGAACGAGCTCAACAAAACCATCGAAGCACTGGCTGCAGCCGAAAACATCGAAGATCCTGCCAAACGAGCGGAAGCCCTTGAAAAAATCAAACAACAGCACCAGAAAACCAAGAAACTGGCGGAAACCATCGCCAAGGACTTCCCCATCTTCGACAGCGACAAACAACTCTCCGCTCTCGCCGAACAACTGGCCTCCGAACTGCAGCAGAACATGGACGATGCCGAAAAAACGGACCCCAAATCCGGCATGAAACAATGGAACGAATCCATGAAACAAATGCAGGCCCGGCTCGGTGCCAGTGCGCAAAACCTCAACCAGCAGAAAGAAGATGCCGAAAAGGCCGCCAATGTAGCCGCCATCATGGAACTTCTCTATGAATTCCAGGCCCTCACCGAAGAACAGAAGGAAATGCAAAACCGCTTCCTCGCCTACGTCTCCGAAATGAAACAGGGCCGCCGCGTCACCACCGAACAGCTCGAAGCCCTCGGCGAAGACCAGCAGAACATCCATGATCGGCTCGAAACATGGTCGGAGAAAATTCCGAAAGTCATTGAAAACCTGCCCGACGAAGCGGCTAAATTCAAAGACATCCTGCTCACCTTCCAGGCCAAATACAGTGAGCTGGACATTCCGGAAATCATGGAAGCCGCCATCGACGAAAGCCGCAACCTGCACCATGCACCCGAAGCATACGACTATGCCAGCCAGGCCTACGAAGCCATGAAAAAACTGATCGACGAAACCATGTCCAACGATGGCGAAGGACTGGACCCGTCCGAATGCCTCAGCGGCGCATGCCAATCCGCAGCCCGGCAAATGATGGAAGCCCTGTGCAAACAATGCCAGGGACAGGGCAACGACCCGATGAAAAACGGCCAGGGCAACGGCGCCGGAGCCGGATACGGCGGCAATGGGGCTCGCCCGTCCATGCCGGGATCCCGTTCCATCGTCGGCCCGCCGCGCAGCAAACGCGCCGGAAGCGGTTCGGCGGAAAGCTCCCACTCCGCGCAAGGCGGCCAGGGCAACCGAGGCAACAACCACTCCGGCAACGATCCCGGCAAATCCTCTCCCTCACCATCCGAAGCCGGAGAAAAGGAAATCGACTTCTCCGACTCCAACTGGGAACAGGTGCCGCCCACCTACCGCGACGCCGTCCGCAAATACTTCAAACCCGCCAATCAGTAACCCCTCACCGCGGCTTCGGTCGCAACCGCCAGCAAACCATGAAAACCGTCATCTGCCTCCTCACCCTGCTACTTGCCTGCCTGTGCCCCGCCTCCGCCAAGGAAGGCATCGTCCAGTGCGGCAACCTGATCTACGCAGGCAACAAAACCTCCCGTTGCTTCAGCGATGAATTCCTGTCCACCGTCCAGCAGAAAACAAGCATCAGCACCAGCCGCCGCTTCCGGGCCGTGCGGCTCGACAGCGAAGAACTCTTCCAGTTCCCCTTCGTCGTCATGACGGGCGAAGGCAACTTCACCCTCACATCCAAGGAACGGGAAAACCTCAAGAAATACGTCGCCGGGGGCGGCTTCCTGCTCGCCTCCGCCGGATGCTCCAGCGAAACATGGGACAAATCCTTCCGCAAGGAAATGACCCAAACCTTCGGTGAAATGAAACCCATCCCGATGCAGCACCCCATCTTCTCCACCGTCTTCCCGATAAAAACCCTCTCCGCCGGAAAAAAACCGACCAAAGGCCACCTCGAAGGTATCACGATCAACGACAAACTCGTCGTCGTCTATTCGGCGGACGGCCTCAACGACAGCTCCAACTCCCGCGGCTGCTGCTGCTGCGGAGGCAGCGAACTGGGCAACGCCCTCCAAATCAACGCCAACATTCTGGCATACGCCCTGCTTCGCTAAAGCCGCACGAACCCACACACGCCCGCACCCCACCAGCCATGCGCTTCCTTCTTCCATTCCTCTGCATCCCCTTCGCTCTGGCCGCCGAACTGGCCCTGCCCGACGATGCCTCCCAACTCAGCACGGTTGACCGGCAGGAACTGCTGGCTGCATGGCGCAACAATGCCGCCGCCTGCCCGAGGGAAGCTCTTGTCGCCCAGCTCTCCAGCCCCTCCCTGAAAACGAGGTGCGCCGCCCTCGACCTTCTGGAAGACCTCACCGGAAACGACTTCGGCTTCGATCCGTGGCTGCCGCCCTCCGAAATCCCGGCGGAAACCCGGCAAGCCCTTCAGGACTGGAGCAAAAGCGACGCCGGATTCCTCAACACCTCCCATCCGCCCGATGCGGAACAGATCAACCGGGCCATCGCCATCTTCCTCTCTGCAGACGATGAAATGAGGGAACGCACCTGCCGCCTCCTGCTTCCCCACAAAAACATCCTCATCGGAGCCATCGAGCAAACCCTGAAATCCCGGCCCGACCTCACGCAGGACGACATCAAAGCCCTCCGCCAGATCGAATACCGCATGCAGCTCGATTCGACCCTCGGCCCGAAGGCTGCCGCCACATCGCGGCTCCTCGTCTCGGACAAACGGGGAGACATCATCGAAGGCATCGAATCCCTCCGCAACTCGCCGCAGACGGTTCTACCCGTCCTGAACACGCTCATCGACCACGCCGACCCTATGGTCAGGGAAACGGCGATCGACGTCATGCTCCTCACCGGCAAGGAAAAAGCTCTCGAAGCCCTCATGCCCATGCTTCAGAAGGAAACCGACCCCAACATCCTTCAAATCGCCTTCCGCCGGGTGACCGACTACATGAATGCGGACATGAAAAAACTCCTGCTCCGCCATGCCCTCTCGCCGCAGGAAGATGTCGCCGTCACCGCCCTGAACGTCCTGCGGGAATCGAAGGACATCGACGACGACATGTACTCCAACGTTGACTCGCGCAGTAAAAAAACACGCAAGGAAATCCGATTCTCCGAAGAAGAGATGCACCGGCTGCTCTCCTCTCCCAACTGGCGCATCCGCTCCGCTCTGTTCGAACTCATCACGGCGGACAAACGCAACCGCACCACCCCTAAACTCACGCCGGAAAGCCGCCAGCTCATCTACAAAGGCATGACGGACGACGACGCCACCGTGCGGCAAACCGCCTTTCAGGCCATCGTCGTGGGCAAACTCTTCAGCAACGACCTCGTCCCCCTCTGCGAGGAACTCCTCAAGCGCGACACGGAAATGCTCCCGCAGGTCATCTACCTGTTCATGGCGGTCAATGCCGATATCAGCGAAACCGTTCAGAACATGCTCTCGCGCATGACCGTCGACCAGATTGAAAATCTCCTCGCGCTGGAGGGCGACTATACCACCTACATCCTCGCCTCCGGCAGCGGCAACCGCGCCACGCGCACCGTCGTCGCCGCATTGGAGAAAAGCCCCGATCCCGGAGTCAAGCGCATCCTGCTTCTCCGCAAAAGCAAAGGGCTGATGCTCCGCACGGACGGCTGGGACGCCTTCCTCGCCGGACTGGAAAACCCGGCCTACACCCCGGCGCAGAAAATCGAACTGCTCGAATCCCTCAACTACGTCTCCCTCGCCACCCTCCTCGACGAATCCGCCGCCCCCACGGAAAGCAGCAGCATCTACATCAGCTCGGGCACACCACCTCCCGCCTCTTCCGCCCGGAAACAGCAATTCGCCCCCTACATGGAACGCCTCCTCGGCATCCTGCGCAACATGCGCGACAAGGACGCATCGGACGACCTCCGCCACAGCGCCCTGATAGCCCTGTGCAGCCTTCGGGACAAAGAAAGCCGGGACACCCTCATCCGGACATTCCCGCAAATGAGCGCGAGCCGGAAACTCTCCATTCTGGAAACGAACGACAATGTCAGGCTCGACCTCCCCGCCGAGCTGTTCACGCAGGCATTCGCCACCGGCAACGAACAAATCCGCAAAGCCGTTTACAGCAACCTGCGGTACAAGCGCAGCAGCGACACGCTGGACAAATACCTCACACCGGAAATGTGCGATGCCGCCATGTGGCATGACAGCATCCTCTGGGACTGGGGCAGCGCCTGCCGCTATTCCAGCGCGAACGAACGGCGGTTCTTCCGCTCGTTCCTGCTTGCGGCAGTAGCCAGCGACAAAGTGCCGATGCCGCTCCGCGAAGAAATCGCCTTCTACTGCTGCCTCGATGAAACAACGCGCAAAAAGCCGGAGGTACAGAACTTCATCTCATCATGCACATCCGCCCGCAAGCCGTATCTGCAATTCATCGACGACGCACCCAAAAAACGGGGCGACATCCTCCCGTGGGCCGTCAAATGGTCAAAATCCCCCGAACCGCTCATCCGCTTCACCGTCGCCAGCTGCCTGCAATCCCTCTACGACTGGAAATTCGTCCTGCCGATCTCGACCAACAAAAAACCGTTGTTCACGGAACCGGCCATCCTGCGCCGCAAGCTCTCCACCTCCTCCAGCCGCACGGCCCGCGCCCCCGAAGAACTGGTCTCTCTCATACGTGACATGCAGAAGGATACCGACGGCCGTGTCGCAGCAGCGGCGGCCATCTCCCTACTCGGCATCACAGGCGACTGCGACGCCCGACTGCTCAAAAACCAGTTGGAAAAAATAAACGGCATTCAGGAAAAACGCCACCTCGATGAAGACGACGACTCCATGACGCTGGAAGAAACGCTGGCCACCATGCTCCAGTCCCAATTCACCCGCATCACCTCCACGCGCAACGCTTCATCCTCCGACTCTTCCTACTTCTACAGCTCCGAACAGGTATTCACTCCCCTGCAAGGAAAACTCACCGATTGTGAGAAAGACCTCTTCTCCTTTGCCGCCATCCTGAATCCCGACTATGTCAAACTCAAGTTGGAAAACGGCGAAAAACTTGACATCGCCGGAAACGGAGAAACCGCCGTCAGCTTCACGGCCCTCACCTCCCCGGCCGGCAAGGAAACCGCAGACGGAAAGACTCCCGAAGATGCGGCGGAAAACACGCCAACGCCCGATATTCCTGTTTCCGCCGCCAACGAAACCGACGAACACGACGCGAGCGATACTCCCACCGGAGACATCGACACGCAAAAAGCCATCGCCATCGTCTTCTTTGAAAAACCGGGATGTGACGAATGCGCCCGAACAGAATCCGAACTCCGCGACCTCGCCGTCACCTTCCCGAACATCAAAATCGAAAAAATCGTCATCACCACCCAGAACGGGCTCGAACGCAACGCCGCTCTCTGCCGCCGCTTCAACGTACCCGGCAAGGAACGCAGCATCGCTCCTGCCGTCTTCACGCCGAACGGATACCTGACAAAAGCCGACCTCAACCGCGACAGCCTCCGCCGCCTCATCGAACAGGAAGCACGCCGCAAGACGAACACCGCCGCAGACAACGGCGAAACGGCAAACAGGCTGGCGGACGTCACGCAGGAAGAACGGCAGCAGGCACAGGCCGACATCCGCAGCACCTACGAAGACATGACGCTCGGCATCGTCCTCCTCGGCGGCCTGATCGACGGCATCAACCCCTGCGCCTTCGCCACACTCATCTTCTTCCTGAGCTACCTTCGCATCGCCCGGCGTTCGCCCAAGGAACTCCTGTGGACGGGTGCGGCCTTCATCCTCGCCGTCTATCTCACCTACTTCTCGATCGGCCTCGCCTTCAACGAACTCATCGGCGTCATCCAGGGAGCCCACGTCTGGAAAAACGTACTCGACTGGACCTTCGCCGCCCTCGCCCTGCTCGCCGCCCTACTCTCCTTCCGTGATGCGTGGCTGGCCCGCAGGGGCCGCATGCAAGACATGTCGCTCAAACTACCCAAATTCCTGCGTGACCGCATCCACTCCGTCGCCCGCACACAGGCCAAAGCCAGCCGGTACATCCTTGCCGCCTTCATCGCAGGCATCATCATCTCCGTGCTGGAACTCGCCTGCACCGGGCAGGTCTATGCGCCCATCATCTACCAGATCCGGGCCGGGCATGAATCGGCCATCGCCATGCTGGCCCTTTACAACTTCGCCTTCATCGCCCCGCTTCTGCTCATCTTCTACCTGAGCTACAAAGGCATGAGCACGCAAAGCCTCATCCGCTTCCAGGAAAGACACAGCTTCATGGTGAAGCTCCTCCTCGGCATCCTCTTCCTCGTGCTGGCTGCCGTCATCCTCCTCACCTCGCTGTCATAACGCTTCGCATGCCCGGCAGAACAAGCTGCCGGGTACCGGGCCATCCCTGTCGGATGGCCCGCTTCATCGTCTCCACGAGAACGAAAAAAGAGCGAATTCAGTCGGATAAACGTTCCTATGGTGCCACGGCTCATTCGGCAAGTAAGGCGCAATTCCGGCGTGACAAGGCAATGATTTCTGCTAGAATCTCCTGCGACATCTATGACGCACCGTGGACTTTATACAGCGCTGGTAACACCTTTCCGCAACAACAAAGTCGATGTGGATGCCTACAAGCAGCTCATCGAACGCCAAATCGCCGCCGGTGTGGACGGCATCGTCCCCGTCGGAACCACCGGGGAATCTCCCACCCTCACCCATGAGGAACACCTCGACGTCATCCGCTACGCCGTCGAAACCGCTGCCGGCCGCTGCCAGGTCATCGCCGGTACAGGATCGAACTCCACCCGCGAAGCCATCAACATGACGCAGGAAGCGGAACGCGCCGGAGCCGACGGCACCCTTCAGGTGGCACCCTACTACAACCGCCCCTCGCAGGAAGGCATCTACCTCCACTTCAAGGCCATTGCCGAACAGACCGCCCTGCCCATCATGCTGTACAGCATCCCCGGCCGCTGCGGCGTCGAAATCGCCGTCGAAACCGCCGCCGCCCTCGCCAAAGACTGCGGCAACATCATCTCCATCAAGGAAGCCGGCGGCAGCGTCGACCGCGTCAACCAGCTCCTGCAGGCCCTCCCCGAAAGCTGCTCCATCCTCAGCGGAGACGACGGGCTGGCCGTCCCCTTCATCTCCTGCGGCGCACGGGGCCTCGTCTCCGTCACCTCGAACCTCGCTCCCGCAGCCATGAAGGAACTTGTGGACGCCGCCCTCTCCGGCGACGGCAAACTCGCGCTGGAACTCCAGAAAAAATACTATCCGCTCATGAAAGGCCTCATGAGCCTCGACACCAACCCGGTGCCGATCAAGGCCGCCCTTGCCGCCTGCGGCCTCATGACCGACGAAATCCATCTTCCTCTCGTTCCTCTTGCGGAAACAAAAATCCCCGCTCTGAAAGAACTCCTCACCCGCTTCGGCCTGCTGTAACGCACCTCCCGCCATGAACATCCTCATCACAGGCATCACAGGCCGCATGGGCCGCGCCGTCCTCGAAGCCGTCGAAGCCAATCCGGCTTCCACCGTAGGCGGCACGCACAACGTCGGAGAAGACATCGCCGCCGCCATGCAGCCCTGCGACGCCGTCATCGACTTCTCCTTCCACGGCTTCACCACCGAACTCCTTGCCGAAGCCGTCCGCCAGAACAAACCCGTCGTCATCGGCACCACCGGACACACGGACGAAGAACGCGCCGCCATCGCGGAAGCCGCCAAAAGCATCCCCGTCGTCTTCGCCGCCAACTTCTCCGTCGGTGTCAACACCCTCTTCTGGCTCTCCCGGCAGGCCTCCCGCATCCTCAAGGACGGCTACGACGTCGAAATCATCGAAATGCACCATCACCACAAGCTCGATGCACCGTCCGGCACGGCCCGCCGTCTGGCGGAAGTCATCTGCGAAGAGATGGACATGGACTACAAGCAAAACGTCGTGCATGGCCGCGAAGGCCTCGTCGGAGTACGCCCGAAAAAGGAAATCGGCATGCACAGCATGCGGGGCGGCGACGTCGTCGGCGACCACACCGCCATCTTCGCCACGGATGGAGAACGCATCGAACTCACCCACAAGGCATCCAGCCGCATGAGCTTCGCATCCGGCTCCGTCCGCGCGGCTCTCTGGCTTGCGGACAAACCCGCAGGCCTCTACGACATGGAAGACGTACTGGGCTTCTCCAAGGATTGAACCATCTCTGCACAGACGAGGCACAGGCTTTCCGCCTGTGCCTCTCTTTCTTTCCGCCATCCTTCCGAACATGCCCACGTCCACACGTCCCTGCGGCATCGCGCTCGGCTCCAACCTCGGCGACCGGGCCGCATCCCTCACCCGCGCCAGCGACCTCCTGCAGGCACAATTCGGCGCTATCCGGCAATCTGGCCTCTACGCCACCGAACCGCAAAACTGCCCTCCCGGTTCCCCGGACTACATCAACGCCGTCGTCGAACTCGACTGCGGACTCGAACCGGAAGCTCTCCTGCAGGCCACACAAACCATCGAACGCGAACTGGGACGCACGCGCACCGGGATTTACGGCGAACCGCGCACCGTCGATCTGGACATCCTCTACATGGGTAGCCTCACGCACCATTCTCCCTCCCTCACCCTGCCCCATCCCCGCCTCCACCTGCGCCGCTTCGTCCTGCTCCCTCTGGCGGACATACGCCCCGGCCTCATCCTTCCCGGCCAGTCCATGACCGTCCGGGAACTCCTCGACCACCTTCCTTCCGGCGAACCGGAACCCGAACTCATCGCGACACACTGGTAATCATGAACACACCTCTCGCACAGGCCGCAGCCATCCGCTCCCGCAAAGGAGGCAAGCCCATCGCCATGCTGACGGCCTACGACTATCCCACCGCGCGCACGCTCGACGAAGCGGGTGTGGACATCCTCCTCGTAGGCGACTCGCTGGGAATGGTCGTCCTCGGATATCCGGACACCACCCACGTCACCCTCGCGCACATGCTCCACCATGGCGAAGCCGTCGCCCGCGCCGCCAAACGCGCACTCGTCGTCGTCGACCTCCCCATCAACACCTACGACACTCCCGAACAGGCGCTCGACACCGCACGAAAACTCGTCGCTGCAGGCGCAGGAGCCGTCAAACTCGAAGGAGGGTGCGACAAGGAAGCCCACATCGCCGCCATCACTGCCGCAGGCATCCCCGTCATGGGCCACATCGGCCTCCTCCCCCAGAACGTTCTCAAGGAAGGCGGCTACAAAATGAAAGGCAAAACCGATGCGGAAATCGCCCAGCTCCATGCCGATGCCCAGGCCGTCGCCCACGCGGGAGCCTTCAGCACCGTCATCGAATGCACCAGGGCGGACACAGCCCGCAGCATCACCGAAGCATGCCCCATCCCCACCATCGGCATCGGTTCGGGCAAAAACTGCTGCGACGGCGAAGTCGCCGTCATCTCCGACCTCGTCGGCGCCTTCCCGTGGTTCGTCCCCGCCTTCGTGCAACCCCGCGCCCACATCGCGGAATCCATCACCGAAGCTGCACAGGCATGGATGCGCGACGTGCAGGGAGAATAACTCGCCACCGCCACGGCTTTCCCCGCCATCGTCGGCACGGAACGCACTCCGGGCTTGCACTCGCCTAGCCGCGCCAGTACATTGGCAGCTCATACATCCTTTCACCGTGAACGTATTCTCCACATGTTGGCACAGCCGCCGCCACCACGACGGCGAAGCCATGATCGACGAAATCCTCGAACTCGGCTTCGAGGCTGTCGAACTCTCCCACGGCCTCCAGCTGACGCTCCTGCCCGGCATCAAAAAAGCGGTGGAAGACAAACGCGCGCGCATCGAAGGCGTTCACAACTTCTTTCCCGCCCCCATCGAATCCCTCGGCGACTCGCCGGACATGTACCAGTTCACCTCCTACAAGGAACCGGAACGCAAGCGCGCCCTCGAACTCACCTTCCAGACCATGGAACATGCGGCCGAACTGGGGGCATCCTACGTCGTCCTGCACATGGGCAGCGTCCCCTTCTTCAAAGCCAACGAATGCACGCGAGAACTGGAACGCATGGCACGCAACGGCCTCATCGGCACCCGGGAATACGCCCTGAGAAAAGGCGAAATCGTCCGCCGGCGCATGGAACTGGGTCCGCGCTACTGCGAACGTGCCCGCGATACACTCGCCGCACTTGCAGACAAGGCCGCCGAATGGAACCTCAAGCTCGGCATCGAAGGCCGCAGCCATCTTGAACAGGTGCCCGACGAGCCCGAAATGCTCCAACTTATGCAGGAATTCGCCGATCATCCGCATATCGGATACTGGCACGACTTCGGCCACATCCAACGCAAGCACAACCTACTCCTGCTCAATCACGAAGAATTCCTCCAATCCATGCAACCCTATCTGATCGGTTCGCATGTCAACGACGTCCGCTGGCCTTCACGCGACCACCGCGCACCTTTCAAGGGAGGCGATGTGGACTTCGCCGCGTTGTTGCGCTACTTCAAGCCGGAAATGCCCTTAAGCTGGGAACTCTCCTCCTCCATGACGGTGGACGACATCCGCACCGCCAGGCAAAAATGGGATGCATGCCTTCCCTGGTAAGGCACAGATAGCCTCCTCCCTGAAGGCATCCGCATGACACTCACTCGGGTTTGCCGTAGGTCACAAATGCCTTGCGCAACGTCTCCGAACCGAAAAATTCCTTATCGCTGATCTGTTTCATATGAGCAATATAGGTATGCAGATACTTGGAAACCGTATTGAGATAGAGACCGTCCAGCCTCTTCTGCTCTTCCGGAGGCAGCACGGCAAGCTTCTTCGAAGCTTTCTTGATCTCATCCATCTGTTCCGCCAGTTTCAGCATCTCCGGAGCAGCCGCATCGGCAGACTCCTTGTCTTTCACCGTGGAAAGGAGGTCGTTCAACCCCTTGAGAACGGCAACCAACTGTTTGACATTGGTTTCCGCCAGCTGCACGGCAGACGGCTCGGCAGCCTCCTGGGCAAGCACGATCCCGGACAAGGGCAAACCGAGCAACAACATGGATGTCGTATACATACGTGCGCAGTGTACTGAGCAAGCTGCGCGCCGTCAATACCAAAGACACGTTTTTTCAACAAAAGACGCACTCTGCAGACATGGAGTGCAGCGCAACGTCAACCCATCGAAGGAAAGATACCTTTCAGATCCTCCATAAAGGTTTCCACAGCCTCTTTCAACGCTACGGAACCGTAATAATCCGCCTGCCGCAGCAAAGCCAGTTTCCGGGCGCTGCTCTCGGACAATGCTTTCAATTCTCCATCGTATTTGGCGCAAATGCGCTCCGTTTCCTCGGAGGAAACATCCTCCATCTCATCCAGAGATACCAGCACCTTGTGCAACTTCCGGCATGCAACCAGAAATGCCGGCACGGCAGATTCCGCTGTCGCCTTGTCCTTCACCTGAGCCAGGCAGGCATCGATCTCCCTCAACACAGTCGCCGTTTGCACGATGGCCGCTTCCGCAGGAGGCAAAGCTTCATCAGCCGCTTTCCCGGATACGGAAGCGGAAGCTCCGGCAGCCGAAGCTGAAGAAACTCCACCCAAGGCAAGCGACGCAATCCCGGCAAACAGAACACATGTGACGGTCATCCCCTTCATCCTAGAAAAAACACAGAAGAAGATCAAGCCGCAATCGCACCAGCTATCCTCTTCTGCACGACATCGCGATGAAGGGCAGATCCATACGCAAAACAGGCACGCCCCTTTACCGGGAACGTGCCTGAAAAGATTCCAAACGGAATGAAAATTTACTTCATGTTGTCGGTCAGAACAGTTTCAAGCTCTTCGGAACCGTAGAATTTATTTTCCTTCAGTTTCTGCGTGGTCTGTTCGAGTTCGGCGGAAACTTTCAGGATTTCCGGCAGATACTGCTGCTGCAAAGCGGTCATATCGGCCTGAGAAGGAGGAGCCATGTTTTCGGTAGACTTCTGCATGTCTTCCATCTTGGCTTTGATACCCTTGAGCGTGACAGCGGCTGCATCGGCGGTAGCTTTGTCCGTGACTTTACCCAGAGCCGTATTGATTTCGCCGAGCATACCGACCATGCTCTTCATCAGAGAGTCGGCTTCCTCGCGCGTGGCCTGGCGCTTGTCGCCGGCGGCGGGGGCTGCGGGCTGGGCCGGAGTCAACTCAGCGGCGGGAACGGCCGGCTGGGCAGGCTGTACCGGTGTGGCGGGCACGGTATCCTGGGCCATCACGCCACCAGCGATTGCCATGGCTCCGATTGTCAGTATGGATGTCATTTGCATACGCAATGATAGTATGCCTGCAAACAGAGCGTGTCAATCGCAATTCCCGATGCAGTCGAAAATAATTCTCTCCCTATTTGTTACTGCGGGAATACGGAGTTCAGGCGTCTGCACTGCGGAAAACGGGCGGCGGCAGCTCCTCGGACGGCTTCGAACCGCCGCCGAACAGATCGCCGAAATCCTTGAACGTCACGAACAGGAAAAATGCCATCAGCACAAACACGAACCCCGTCTGCACATATTCCAGCACCACACCGCCGACGGGACGTTTGAAAATCATCTCCAGCAGGCTCAGAACCACATGGCCGCCATCCACCACCGGCAGAGGCAGAATATTCAGCACCGCCAGATTCACATTCAGAATCACGGCAAACCAAAGCACCATCATCCAGCCGTCGGGTGAAGAGAACATCCGGTAAAGGTGGCTTCCGATCCCCACCGGGCCGGACAGCTGCTCCACACCCACATCACTCTTCGGTGCGGCAATCTTCTGGAAGGTATCGCCCATCCACTTGAGGCTCACGCCGACCTGCTGCCATGGAGTAGGATGCTCAAGCTGCGTGCGGTCGAAAGAACTTGCCCACAACGTTCCTGCAATCGGCTGGGCATCCCTGGCTCCCTTCTTCCAGTTGGAAGGCAGCACGGGAGTCACCTGCACCGACATTTCCTTGCCGTCGCGCTCAATCGTCCATTCCAGCGGAACGCCGCTCTTCGAAGCCTCGCGCACCGCCGCCACACTCATGATCGGCGCACCGTTTACGGCTTTCACCTTGTCACCCGGCTTCAACCCGGCCTTCGCAGCGGGAGAATCGGGCAGCACGCTGCCGATCACGCAGGGATCGGCCTTCACAATGCCGACCATGCGCATGGCCTTCCGCTCATACCATTTCTTGTCGGGCAACTCGTACCCGCTCTTGATCAGAAGCGGCTTCTCTACGCCCGGCCTCTGCACGAGAAAATCGACCGTATCCCGCTCGCCCATCATCACCAGTTCCGTCACGCCCTCCATATTGCCCACCCATTTCGTCACGGGAGCGCCATCGATCTCCAGAATCGTATCACCCGGCTTCAGGCCGGCTTTCTCTGCGGGAGAACCAGCCTGCACATACCCGATCGTCGTCCCCACGGACTCTGCCACCGGCTTGCCGATTATCCAAACGGCTACGGCAAACACAACTGCCAGCAAAAAGGAAAAAACGGGGCCGGCCGCTGCCACGATCAACTTGTCCAGAGGCTTCACCGGCTTCAACCCTTCCGGCAGGTCGGCCTTGCCCTCGATCGACTCCATCGGAGCCAGCTGGGGCAGCGACACAAACCCCCCGGCAGGAATCCAGCCGATGCCCCATTGCACGCCATTCACTTCCTTCTTCCACCACGGCTTGCCGAACCATATCTGGAAACGGTCCACATGCAGCCCGCGCCAGCGAGCGGCCCAGAAATGCCCCAGCTCATGGATGAAAATCATCAGGTTGAACAGCAGGATAACCCCGATGATAATGCCGGTCGTGGTGAGAATAGAAAGCAACGTATCCATAAACGATAAGGCGAAAATCTACCAGAACGCGCCGTGCCTGGCAAGCACCAAGCACGCCATACGTTCGCAGCCGCCCCTTTTCCCGTCACTCGGCCTCAACAGGCCGTTTCAACGCTTCGGCGGCCTTCGCGTGCCCCCGTTCGGCGGCCTTTTTCCACCAGACGCGAGCCTTATCACGGGATCCGTTCGCCCAAAGGGCATTGCCTACCTCGTACTGCCCTTGCGGAGTCCCGGGATTCTCCATCCACTCAGGAAGCGTATCGCCGACACCGGCGATCGAAAGCCGGAGAGAACGCCCGTCCATCACCACCCATTCCACGATATAATCTTCAGCCCCCCACTTCATGAAAGCCACTTTCAGCGTGATCAGCTCCTCGTTCTCCTCCGTCGTATCGATCTTCAATTCGCAATTCCGGGCTTCCAGCTCTTCAGCCTCGACCCATGGATTCGCCAGCCCGGATACATCCAGTTCCACTTCCTTCTCCCCATCGAAAAAAACGCCCCGTGTCAGGATCACATTCGGCACAGCTGTCGGCGAAATCCACGGCTGGCCGTCACACACGGCATAGCCGCATCCCGGCGCTTGTTGTACATCCGCCTTCGCCACCTGCTTCGCCTCGAAACGCACGCTGCAGCCCCGGGCCAGCGGAATCACCCGTACCAGGGTTTGATCGGCCCGGACCATCGTCATGGGGTCCGCCTGCTCCGTTCTCCGTTCGGGATGTTCGCCATAGACCGATACCAGGCATCCCGCCCCGGCGACCAGCAGATACACAAGTCTGTTCACGAATGAATCTATATCACCTCAGGGATGGCTTGACTTCATCCATTCTCTGTCATACAAAAAAATCGCCCGTCCGGTTCGCGTGCGGACGGGCGAGCGAGAGCATCTATGACTCCTCAATTCATTTGGCATCAGAAGATACCGCCTTGTAAACGGCATCTGCCATCAGGGCATGCCCCGCCGCATTCGGATGCACTTTATCCGGCAAATAGTCGGGATGCGGCTTCATCGGCGTGTAAAGATCGACCACCGTACATTTCATCTGGCGGGCTACCTTTTCAATCTGAGGATTGACTTCCTTCTCCACGCGCGCACCGCTGATGGAATCGTCACCCAGCAAAGAAGGCACCGCCTTGAGGCAATAGATCTTGATATCGGGATTCTCTTTCCGCAAGGCGGCGATGATGGCCTTGTAATCCTTGTTGAACTCATCCTTGAACTTCCAGTTCTGGGGCTTGGCGTCATTGGTTCCGAGGGCGATCAGCGCAATATCGGCCTGTGCCTGCACCGCTTTCGTGTATGCGGCTTCGCGAATATAGGGATGATCCCCCTTGGACAGCAGCGTACGCGCACTCACGCCGTAATTTTCCACCGTGTAGCCGGAACCGAGCTTGTCCGCAAGCAGATTGCTCCATCGCTGGCCGGGCTGCACGCCGTGGCCGAAGGTGATACTGTCCCCAAGGCAGACGATGCGCTGAGGTGCAGGATAACCCGTCGCATCCAGAACGAATTTGACGATGACCGCCGGATTCTTCAGGCTGTGGGGAAGATGGTTGCCCGGACCGAGCACGACTTTGATCGGGCCGCCGAGCTTCTTGTAGCGTTCCGCCAGTACCGCGGAATTTTCCTTAAACGGCACCACGGTATCTTCCGTGCGGGCCACGCAGATCACGGGCACTTTCTCTTTCGCCATCCCCTTGAGGTTGTCGACGGGATTGCCTCTCCACGCAAGCGCCTGCTCCTCCGTCATGCCGTAGACGGCCAGCAGCCGCTCCCAGTTTTCCTTGGACAACTCTCCCTTGCCCTTCCCGGCCGGCCAGCTCTTGAAATCGCATACGGGAGCATCCGCATAGATGGCGGATACCCATGCAGGATGCAGAGCCGCCCAATTGAAGGCATACAGCCCGCCGCGGCTGAACCCTTCGAGGACAGGACGGCGCGACAGTTCGTAATTTTCGGTCACATGCTTGTAGAAAGCGTCCATCACCTTCATGGCGGCAGGCGAACCGTACATATTCTGCATATCGATGTAGGCCACGGCAAAACCGTTCTTCAGCAACTCGATATCCGCCTGCGGCTCGTGTCCGAAAAACTCCGTACGCCATATCCAGGGATTCCCCTGCGCCGCCTTCTTCGGGAATACGAGCATGGCATTGCGATTGTCGAACTTGAAATCGCTCTTTTCAAAACCGTTCCAGTCGGACTGCGTCGCTCCGGCATCCTTGTAACGGGGAATACTCGCCACATAACCGGGAATCTGCGGGCGCTGGTGCTTCGTCTTGGTCAGCCATTCGTTCCGCAGCTGTTCCTGCTTCTTGAAGGCGGCCTGATAGTCGGCACCATCGGGCAGCTTGGCCTTGGCCGGCACTCCTGCCAGCTTGGACAAGCCGTTGCATACCGCTTCACCGATGAAACGATGGCCCTCTGTCCCCGGATGCACGCCGTCTCCGGCATAAACGAAACCGGGCTTCGCCTTTTTGGCGTCGGCAATGGCTTTTTTGACGGCCGGACGGATATCGATCACACTCCAGCCGTTCTTGCGTTGCGAAACAAGCCATTCCCCATAGGCGGAAAGCGTCTTGTCGTACTCATCCTGCGGTTTGTCGAGCTGGTCGCCCCGGTAGGGAGGAGGAGTCACGAGTATCACGCGCGCACCCGCTGCTTCCGCTTCCTTCTTCATGCGAATGATGCCGTTCTTGTAGCTCTCGAAACGCCCCGCATCCAGCGGCTTGTAAATACCGTCGTTCATGCCGTAGCAGGCGATCACGAGAGTCGGCTTGAATTCAGTGAGCACGCGGGCCAGACGGTCATGCAGGCAGGGACGAGGAAACGCACCTCCGGCATGGCCCGGTTCGCTCAGCCCGGACACCGTTTCGCTGGGCACGCACATATTGACTATCGTTGCATCGGCATATTGCTTGCTCTGATGCAACCCTTCCGTCACCAATGTCGGCCAGCCGCCGGCATAGGGAATGCTGTCTCCGAGAATGGCCACCCGTTCTTCCCTGGCAAATGCCACGGAAAGAAAAGCGGTCAACACCCATATCAGGAGGAGAGGTATACGCTTCATGATGGAATGGCATACGCTGCGATATACCTCAATCTATCATCTAATTTTCTTTTATGCGGAAAAAGAAAAACTGCCGGTGCCCTGGCGGCATCGGCAGTCCTGTAGAAATCGGCAATCAACCTCAATAACTGCGGGCCCAAAGAACGCGCTGCGTCGTCGGCTTGCCCGTCAGAATACAGGGAGCGGAATCGCCCTGCCCCATCTCGCCGCAGGGAATGCAGCGGATGCTGATGCGAAGGCGCTTCGCCAGCTCTTCTTCCTGCTCGGGAGAAGCTTCCCACGGCACAAGCAGCCAGTCGGCTTCGCCTTCGCCGGAGAAATTGTCTTCCAGCTCCTGCATCGTCGAAGCGGTGCGAATATGGGCGTCGCGGAAATCGCGGGCACGCTTCAGCAGCGTATCCTGAATCTCCTGCAACAAAACCTCCGCATTGGCGACAAACTCGTCTTCGGCAATAAACGCCTTCTCGTTGCTGGGCTGATCGCGGCGGGCGATGCACAGGGAACCCTTCTCCAAATCGCGCGGCCCGATCTCGATACGCACTGGTACCCCCTTCTTCACCCATTCCCACTTCTTCACGCCGCCGCCGATATCGCGGGTATCCACCTGCACGCGGATGGGCTGACCGTGGAAACGGATGGCCGAAAGCTTGTCGGCGAGAGCCTGCGCGTGATTGATCACCGCCTGCTTCGTATCTTCCTTCGGAGTCACGGGAATAATGACGATCTGCTTCGGAGCCACGCGCGGCGGGCAGACGAGGCCGTCATCGTCCGAATGCATCATGATCAGCGCGCCGATCATACGCGTGGACACGCCCCAGGACGTCGTCCACGCATGCTGCTGCGTATTATCGCGCCCGGCAAAACTGATATCCTGCGCCTTGGCGAAATTCTGCCCGAGGAAATGGGACGTACCGGCCTGAATCGCCTTGCGGTCCTGCACCATCGCTTCCACCGTAAACGTCTGAATCGCGCCGGGAAAACGCTCGGCTTCCGTCTTCTCGCCGGGAATGGAGGGAATCGCGAGCACATCGCGCTGGAAATCCTCGTATACCTTATGCATCGTATGCGTTTCTTCCAGAGCTTCCTCCTGCGTTTCATGGGCAGTATGGCCTTCCTGCCACAGGAACTCCGCCGTGCGGAGGAACAGGCGCGTACGCATCTCCCAGCGCATCACATTGCACCACTGGTTCACCTTCAGGGGAAGATCGCGGTAGCTCGACGTCCAGCGGGCGAATGCAGCACCGATCACCGTCTCCGAAGTCGGGCGAATCACATACTTCTCCGTCAGTTCTCCGGCGGGAATCATCTTCGTCTTGCCTGTCACCTCATCCTTCTGGGCTTCGAGGCGGTGGTGCGTCACTACGGCGCATTCCGTCGCAAAACCTTCGGCATGCTCGGCTTCCTTTTCCAGATAGGAAACGGGAATCAGCAGCGGGAAATAGGCATTCGTATGCCCCGTCGCCTTGAAGCGGCCGTCCAGCTCCTGCTGAATCAGCTCCCAAATGGCGTAGCCCCACGGCTTGATCACCATGCAGCCGCGGACCTCCGAATTCTCGGCCAGATCGGCAGCCTTGATAACCTGTTGATACCACTCGGGAAAATCCTGAGCGCGAGTCGGCGAAATAGCGGTTTGTTGAGCCATAATCGTAAGTAGGAAAAAAATCAGCGAGGCAGGGATTGCAGGATTCGCAAATTGATAAAGGCGAAATATCCGAGAATGAGTGCAGCGAAAATCAAGCCGCACGACAATAAAAACAATGCCAATCCGCCTCCGACAAGAAGGCCTACCACGGAAGTTACGCGATAAGAACCTGTCAAGCTATTCAATACATGCCCTCCATCCATCGGAAAAACGGGCAGCAAATTGAATGCAGACCACCACCCGGCGACGAGGATGCTGGCCCGAATAAATGATAAAAAATCTTGACTGATCGGCATATCGGCATTTACCACGATGCTATCGTTCGAAACAGTGAGAATCGACCATACAACCTGCCAAAGACCGGAAGGATCATATAAATAGAACGACAGCAACCACACAAACACACATCCCACAAGAAGAGATGCCACAGGGCCCGCCAACGCACGCAAAGCCTCCTTTCCGCGAGAAACACGGTGGTCGAAATGGCATGCTCCCCCCATATAGGCCAATTCGATGGACACCTGATTGCCGCACAGCCACTTTCCGACCAACGCATGCCCGAACTCATGAGCCAACAGGCTGATAAACCCAGCAATCACAAACAGGCCGATGGGCAGGAGGCCGGCAGCATTGTTAACATGCAATCCCCCTCCCAGAATGGCCAGCACAATCCAAACACTGGGATGGATTGCAACGGGAACACCAAAAAGACGGAAATGCAGCATGGCGCGCGGATTATACGGAAGAAGGAGCACCGTGGCAAGTCTGCACCGAACAATATTCCCGGCATGTCAGAGATGGAAATGCCTGCCCGCTCGGCCGCAGGCAGAAAACGCCATGGCACCGAACACTCAATCTGCTGTTGATTTCCCCTTTTCTCCGTGGTATCGTCCTGCCATGGCTACTGACAAAAACATCACGATCAACACTTCCAAAGGCGACATCAACCTCACGGTGTACGCCTCCAAAACTCCGGTCACATCCGCTTCCTTCCTCAACCTTGCCCAGCAGGGATACTACGACGGCCTGACCTTCCACCGCGTCATCCCCGACTTCATGATCCAGGGCGGCTGCCCGGACGGCAACGGCTGCGGCGGTCCCGGCTACAAGTTCGACGACGAAATCGTCAAGGAACTCAAGCACGACGGCCCCGGCGTCCTCTCCATGGCCAATGCAGGCAAAACGTGGGACGGCTCCGGCACCAACGGCTCCCAGTTCTTCATCACCCATGTCGAAACCCCGTGGCTCAACGGCAAGCACACCGTCTTCGGCAAGATCAAGAGCGCGGACGACCAGAAAGTCGTCAACTCCATCAAGCAGGGCGACACCATCAAAGGCATCACCATCCACGACGACTGCGCCGACCTGTTCGAAGAACAGAAGGCCAACATCGACAAGTGGAACAACTCCCTCAAGAAATAACCTTTCACCGGGGCGGCCCGTCTGCCCCTTCGCCGGGATGCCTGCCATCCCGCACCCTCAAGGAATGCCGTCCTCCCGGGCGGCATTCTGACGACTGCCCTCCCGCCAACCGAATCGACACACCTCCTCCCTCCACACCATCACCATGGTCCTTGCGGTACAGAACCTGCACATCCAGTACGGCGCGCGCGTCCTCTTCCACGACCTCAGCTTCACCCTGAACGAAGGCGAACGCATCGCCCTTGCGGGACAAAACGGAGCCGGGAAATCCACCCTGATGAAATGCATCGCCAAAATCATCACGGCGGACTCCGGCCAGATCATCCATCCCAAACACGCGCAAATCGGCTACCTCCCGCAGGAAGGCATCCACATCTCCGGCCGCAGCCTCTTCGATGAAGTCCAAAGCGCCTTCTCCGACATCCTCGACGTCCGCCACCGCATCGACGAACTCTCCGAACAGCTCCAGCACCTCGACCGCCGCTCCTCCCCCTACTCCGACATGCTCGAGGAAATCGGCGAACTCGAACTCACCCTCCACGCGCACGACATCGCCCGCCTCAAACCCCGCACGGAATCCATCCTCCGGGGCCTCGGCTTCAAGGATACGGACTTCGCCCGCGATTGCGGCGAATTCTCCGGCGGCTGGCAAATGCGCATCGCCCTCGCCAAACTCCTCCTCCGGGAACCCGAAGTCCTCCTCCTCGACGAACCCACCAACCACCTCGACCTCAGCTCCCAGCGCTGGATGGAACAATACCTCCGCAACTACCCGGGAGCCATCGTCCTCATCTCGCACGACATTGCCCTGCTCGATGCCCTCGTCACCCGCACCATCGCCTTCCACCACGGCCGCGCGGAAGAATACTCCGGCAACTTCTCCTACTTCCTCAAGGAAAGCGTCCTCCGCAAGGAAATCCTCATACGGCAATACAAGGCCCAGCAGCGCGAAATCGCCAAAAGCCAGGAATTCATCGACCGCTTCCGCTCCAAAGCCTCCAAGGCCTCCCTCGTCCAGTCCCGCATCAAACAGCTCGAGAAAATCGAACGCATCGAAATCGAGGACGACGATGCCGTCATGAACTTCCGCTTCCCGACTCCGCCGCTCAGCGGCCACAGCGTCGTCAAACTCGAAAACGTCTCCAAAGCCTACGGTCCCATCCGCATCCTCGACAACTACTCCTTCGAAATCGTCAAGGGAGACCGCATCGCCATCGTCGGCGTCAACGGCGCGGGCAAATCCACCTTCTCGCGCATCATCTCCGGCAACGAAGCGCCGGACTCCGGCAAACACACCTTCGGCCCCCACGCAGCCCTCGCCTTCTTCTCACAAACCCATGCCGACGAACTGGATCCGTCGCAAACCGTACTGGAAAGCGTCACCGCCGCCGCTTCGCGCGAAACGGCCCCTCTCGTCCGCAGCATCCTCGGCTGCTTCCTCTTCCGGGGGGACGACGTCTTCAAAAGCATCGGCGTCCTCTCCGGTGGAGAACGCTCCCGCGTGGCTCTCGTCCGCATGCTCCTGCACCCGGCCAACTTCCTCATCCTCGACGAACCGACCAACCACCTCGACTTCCAATCGCAGGAAGTGCTGCAAAAAGCCCTCAAGGAATACCCCGGCTCCTACTGCATCGTCTCGCACAACCGCTCCTTCCTCGACCCCGTCGTCAACAAAGTCCTCGAATTCCGGCCCGGCCAGCCTCCCCGCGTCTTCCTCGGCAACGTCTCAGCCTACCTCGAACAAATCGAAATGGAAGAACGCCGCACCGAAACGTCAGCCGCTGCCTCTCCGGCCAAAACCCCGGCAGCAACAGCAGCTGGCTCAACAGCCTCCACTGCCGACCGAAAAACGCAACGGCGCATCGAAGCCGAAATCCGCAGCCGGAAATCGCGCATCCTCAAACCGCTGCAGGACAAGCTCGCCGCAGTCGAAACGGACATCGCCCAGCGCGAACAGCGCAAGGAAGAAATCGCCGAACAACTGAACGATCCCGCCATCGCATCCGACAACGATGCCTTGATGAACCTCACCACCGAATACCGCCTTCAGGAAAAAGAACTTGGGGCCCTCTTCACCAAATGGGCCGACCTGTCCGAAGAAATCGAACGCACCGAACAGGAAATCGAAGCCCTGGTTCAATAAAGCCCGCATACCTCCCACTCAACCGGTCACGCACTCTTTACGCTTGCGCTCCTCGAAAAATTTGCTAGAGTGGGCGGGCACATGAAAACTACCCTCATCATGTTGCCGTTCTGGGCCGCCTTGGCTCCGGCACTCATGGCAACTCCTTTCGATAACGACATCCCCGGAGAACAATCCACCTACGTCTCCATTCGGGACGCAAACCACTACTCCATCCTGCTGGATGAAAAACTGCTCACCTATCGCGAATACCTCAAATACCACACCCGGTACGTCAAAAACAAAAACGCCGAACGCTACATCTACACCATCGGCAACATCGGGGCCAATGCGCTCAATACCATCCTCGGCACCTTGAGCATCAAGCGCCAAAGCGACGGCAAACTGATGGCCGAATACGACTTCTCCATCGCTCTCGGCTGGGAAAAACCTTACGATCCATTCACCCCCGGCAGCGACGAGACTATGCGCGGCATCGACCAGCGAAACATCATCAACCCCAAATACCCTCACCGAAAAGTCATCCTGCGCCCCAAAGGCGGCGAAGAAAACATCTACTGGATCATCTTCTACCCGCAACGAATCGGCAAACGAATCGACAACAGAGGCACAGACCCTCAACCCGGCGGCAACACCATGATCATCTACTGCCCCAAAACAGGCTTCATCGACTTCATCGGCAGAGACCCGAACAAGACAACGAGGCTCAACCCGGCCGACCTCGCTGAAAAAAGGCAGGAACACCCCTTGAACGGCTAAATCCGTTCTCTGCACCGTATCCGGTCAAACAAAAAGCTCTGCCGGACAGCTCCGGCAGAGCAAAATGTACCAATTCACGACAAGGCGATCATCCGCGGCGGCGGCGGCGCAACAGCAAGGCACCGAGGCCGAGCAGGCTCAAGGTCGCTGCTGCCGGTTCGGGAACGTTGAACGCTTCGTCGGCGCGCCTGCCCTTCAACTTGGCAGCCGTCTCCTGATCCAATGCCGTATTCCAGATGGCAAGATTATCGAACGATGCTCTCATTGATGTATTGTCCGCAGCATTGCCGCCCAGCGACAAGCTGCTGATGGCACCGATATTCGAATAATTGCCGGAACCCAACAGAGTGCCATCGGCATAAACCGACATCGTACCGCTGGAAAACGACAGCACAATACTGCGCCATGTATCCGTTCCGGCAGTACCGGTCAGAGCCGTATTGTAACTGCCAGTCTCGCCGGCGGCCCCCCAGCCCCATCGGCCCAAAGCCGAAGAAAGAGTCTTCGAACCGTTGAACATGATCAAAGCAGCTCCATCCACATAATTTTTGAGATCGAACGACAAGGAAAAATTATTGGCGTTGATACCCTGCAATCCGGAAGCATACAGGCTCGTATTATTGAGCTTCGTCGTCGCCGTTGTCGAAATATAGCCGTCTCCCGTCATTGAACCGCTCGCGCTGAACGCCTTATAGGCACCGAAGCCCACGCTGGCCGTAGAAGCATTGCCTGTGTAGAAAGTTTGCAGGCTTGTCCCGTTATCGAAGTCCCAATAGTACGAAAGATTCTTGTCGTCAATGGACGAAGCTCCGAATACGGGAAGGGCGCTGGCCACAACAGCCAAAATAAATATGTGTTTTTTCATAAATATCCTAAAGTAAATGGATTACATATAAAAGAAAGACAAATAATAACAGATTACCAATCCGCTTGATTCAATGTTAATTGATTGTTTTTACAGTCAATAATCTATACGGAATGATTGTTTTTGTTGCCAGAGTTGAAGACGTATATCGAAAGCGAGAAACGTGCCACAGACCGCTATTGTTCTTGATTGTGTTAAATCAGAATTGACAGCGGATTGGTAATCCGCAAGTTAACATATCCGGCAACCGCCTCCATCACCCTCACGATTCGTTTTCACTACCCGTATCTATGCCCTTTCGGCATTGAATACGGATTCGTTTTCGCATACGGTTGCTTTTCCGCTTCCGCTCGCGGGCAATCTCCATCTGTCGAGCCGACAAAGTGCCGTTCAGCCGGTGGTCGACCTCGTCGCAAAGAGCGCGGCGTGCCAGAAACCTGTTCACCTCCCTCTCGCGCTCGCGATGGCATTTCACGACAATCCCCGTCGGTACATGGCGCAGGCAGACGCAATTGTTCGTCTTGTTCACCTTTTGTCCGCCCTTGCCGGAACCGCGCACGAAACTCTCCTCCAGATCGCCCTCCCGGATACCGAGGCAATCCATGCGCTCCGCCAGAGCGGCACGTTTTTCAGGTGTTACCATCTTCCTGAATGGTTGGCCCCATTTGCAGGAAAATGCGCTCGAACAGCATCGATCTCTCCTTCCTGCTCAACAGGGGCAAATAAATCTTCCGCGACAAACCGTCCCTCATCGCCAGTTGCAGGAACAGGCTGCTGTCGCTCAAGGAAACGGACATGATATCATCCCACGTACAGAACCATGTCTCCGCCTTCCACGCCACCACATCATACACTTCCAATCCCTGCACGGACATGCTGACAAAATCCCGCTTCCATGCACGGCGCAGCAGCACGACCAGGCAAAATGCCCCCAGCAAAGACGCTACGCCGGAAAACACCAGCACCACCCACCGGAAACTCTGCTCCTCCGGATCGACAATCATCTCGTAGCAGACGAACAACGAAAAAAGAAGAATCAACGTACCCCAAAAGCACCACGCACGCACGCCGTGGCGGTAGGACAGAACCGTCCCGCTCCATGGAGAAGCCGCGCCGCCGTGTGTGATGAATTCCTTTTCCGCCGCCAGATAGGCATCGGACAGTTCACGGGGCGGCCTGTTCTGAACGCGGGGAATCATGGTGCGAATGGATTTTCTGCATGATACGGCCCGTCAGAGCCGTTGTCAACAACTCACGCTGTCTCTCCCTCATGCAGAACAGATTTATTTTCTCCGACGAACCGTCCTCCATCAACAGCACAATCCCGCCCAGCCGCGGCGACCAATCGCCGATCCCGTACCAGGGATAGACCTTCATCCGCTTTTCCGGCTTCCATAGAGGCAGAATCTCCACACCGAGCGGCGTCAGCAGCACATAAGCCCGGCGCATGCACACCACAGCCAGCCAGAAACAGGCAACGGCAAGCACAACACCACCCGTCCAGCAAGCGGCCTCCAGCCAGAAGGGAACCCTGGGACGGATATCCATGCCAACCGTCATTGCCATGCCCAGCACCAGATACACGCCCCAGAAATACAGCCACAACGCCCACGCATTGCGCGTGAACCGAAGTTCCCGCTGCTCGCGGGAAACTCCGTTCAAGGGTTCGAGAGCCTTCTCCGCCTCCTTCAGCGGAGAAGCGACCCTGCCGCCGCCGGATGGACTGGAGAAGGCCATACAAAGAAACTTGCCATTCGCGGCATCAGCCGACCACGACTTCACCGGAAAGCGGTTCGCCATCCGTGAAATGATGTTCCCCTTTCACCGTCAGCTTGCTGACATGCTTCAGGGAAGGTACGCCGAGATTGTCGAGGGAATCCACCAGCTTGTACACCTTCGGATCGAGAGACACCACGGGAGCCTTGCCCTTGCACTCGGGAGCCAGAGACATCATGCCGTTTTCGTCGATCGCCACGGCGTCCGAACGCAGAAGCAACAGATCCGAACAGGTCTTCACCGGGAAAAAGCGTGAGCGCGGCACACATACCGCCCGGGCGCCGGGGAAACACTCGATCGCAGCACCCATCGCCACCTCGAGCTGGTACACTTCAGGGGTAGAGGCATCGCGCGGATTCAGCGTCTTCACATTGCGGATCACAGGCAGAGGAATCACCCCTCCACAATCTTCCAGAACCTTCTTCAGCACATCGAGCCTGATCCACAGCGTATTCGTATTGAAATACCTGTATTTGTCGATATTCTGAAACTCCTCCATATCCTCCACCGCACACTGCGCCACCTCGCGGAGAATCAGCCTTCCGTCTTCCGCACGCGTGGCAAGGTGGCCGCCCTTCTTGTCCGCCTCCGTACGCCGTGTCACCTCCATCACGAACGGAGCGCCACTCTCGGCGAACCAGCGCAGGAAACGCAGATCCAGCTGTGCACCGAGATTATCGGAATTGGAAACGAAAGCATACTTCACGCCTTCCGCCAGCAGGCGATCCAGCCAGCCGGAGCCAAGCAGGGCCGGATAAATATCCCCATGGCCGGGAGGGCACCATTCCAGATCGGGATTTTCGGGACAGGAAGCCGGCTCCAGCGTCGCTGTCAGCAGCTTCGGCACCCGGTTCTGCATCATCTCCACCTCATTCGGATCGTTGAAGCCTCCATCGGCATACTTGCCGAGATACGCCATCGTATCCTCGCTCGTCGAAAACGAATCCATCAACAGCAGGCGCACAGGCGCTCCCGATTTTTCGCGCAGGGATTGCACCTGCCTGACAATCAAATCAAGAAAGGTCAACCCCTTCTGAATCGGCAGCAGACTCTTCGCCTTCTGCAGCCCCATGCTCGTACCGAGTCCTCCGTTCAACTTGATGCACACGCATTGCGCAATCAGCTCGCGATCGGCCTCGGGAGTCGCTGCCGTCAAATCATCCCACTCGGCCACATCCCGGGCCGGAAGAATCGAGGACTCCCCGATCAGGCCGGACTCTCCGGATTCCACCGTCTGCACCGCATGACGGAACGCATCGATTGCCGCACGGGAAAGACCGACCAACTCCATCTTGTTTTCAATGGTATCAAAACCTGCCATAGCAGCAGAATTGTACCACATCCGGCCGGAATTTCAAACGGTAAAACGCGGCAGCCTCCGGCTTCCGGCAACGGCACCCCCACACCTCAGTTATCGGCGATACGCTCCGCACAAAGAGCACGATCCATCAACTCCTGCAAACCGCACAACGGATACTTACCTTCATACAGAATGCCGTAAATCACATCCACGATCGGCGTACGGGCATTCGCCTTGCGGGACATCTGGTAAATGGACAGCGTATTCGGCACCCCTTCGGCCACCATGCCGAGCGAAGCCACGGCCTCCTCGACGGATTTACCCTCGGCCACCAGGCGACCTACCTGCAAATTGCGGGAATGCTTCGAATAGCACGTCACAATCAAATCCCCCATGCCGGACAACCCCATGAACGTCTCCGCCTTACCGCCGTATGCAAGGCCGATGCGGGTCATCTCCGCCAGACCGCGCGTCACCATCGCCGCCTTGGCATTATCTCCGAGGCCGAGACCGTCGCAAATCCCGGCTCCGATGGCAAACACATTCTTGATCGAACCGCCCAGCTCCATCCCCACCAGATCGGAGGACGAATAAATGCGGAACGAAGGCGAAGCCAGCCTGCGCTGCACAGCAGCGGAAATCTCCTCTTCCTCGAAGCCCACCAGCGTGGCGGACGGCAGCCCCAGGCAAATATCCTCCGCATGGTTCGGCCCCGAAAGCACACCCACCGTATTCGGCAGGTACTCCCGGAGAATCTCGGACATCCTCAACAGCGAATCCTTCTCAATCCCCTTCGTACAGCTTAACACCACCGATTTCTCCGACAGCCCGGCATCGCGCAGCATCGCCGCCACCGAACGCATCGCCACGGAAGGCACCACCACCAGCACGAGATCGGCATCCAGCGTCTCGCGCAGATCGGCCGTCACCCTCACATTATCGGGCAGCAAATGGTCTGGACACGCGGCATGCATCCCCA
Source organism: Neoakkermansia glycaniphila (assembly GCF_900097105.1). Classification (GTDB taxonomy): domain Bacteria; phylum Verrucomicrobiota; class Verrucomicrobiia; order Verrucomicrobiales; family Akkermansiaceae; genus Akkermansia; species Akkermansia glycaniphila. Next base: position 195,625 of record NZ_LT629973.1, read on the forward strand.
TGCGGGTCTCGGCCAGCGTACGAGCCTGCTCGACGGAACGCGTCCAGAGCACCACCTCGTCACCGGAAAAGGAAGCGGCCAAAGCCAGCACCGAACCCCAGGAACCGGCACCTATCACGGCTGTCTTGCGGAGAGTGATCATGAGCGTGAACTATCTTTCTTTCGAGTCAGGGATTTCGATTCCGTACCGTTCATCAGGCGCACGATATTGCTCCGGTGCTTCCAGATCACCAGAGCGGCCAGCAACACCAGCACCAGCACAATCAACGCGCTCGGCCTCATGGAAAAATCGGACATGTAATCAAGATCGTACAGCGCCGCCACGATCATCGCCACGGCTGCAATCATACTCGCCAGAGACACGTAATGCGTCAACAGCATCACCACGATCCATGCCAGCAAAGCTCCGCCGCCAATCATCCACGAAATGGCAAACAGCGCGCCGGCCGACGTCGCCACGCCCTTACCCCCTTTGAAATGCAGGAAACAGGTAAACGTATGCCCCAGCACCACCGCGAAAATGCACGAAATAAACCAGCACGCACTCGCATAATCCATCGCTTCCACGGAACCGCCCAGCATCTGCCGGAACAGGTACACGGGAATGAAACCTTTCAGAAAATCAAGGAAAAAGACGATCAGCCCCCACTTCTTCCCCAGCACGCGCCCCACATTCGTCGCACCGATATTCTTCGACCCGTGCTCCCGCAAATCAATTCCATGCCACTTCCCGACCAGATACCCGAAAGGAACCGCTCCTATCAGATAGGCTGCCAGAACAAACAGAATATTTTCCATCATGCCGGAAAACTTTATACTTTCGGAAGGCCAAGTGCAAGTGCAAAAAAACGGGCGTTCCGAACAGGAACACCCGATGCATCAACTCGAGAAAGAAAAGGAAACCCGATTACTCGGCTGCGGCTTCCGGAGCGGCTGCCTTCTTGGCAGGAGCTTTCTTCGCGGGCGCCTTCTTGGCAGCAGCGTCTTTCGGAGCGGCAGCCTTCTTGGCGGGTGCCTTCTTCTCGGCGGCCTCTTCGGCAGCTTCCTTGAGCACCTTCTTGGCCAAAGGCACAGGAACGGCAGTCTTGCTCAGCTTCGAGATTTCCTTCTTACGCTTGATGTAGTCGAGGCGACGACGACGCTTGGTGGTGGTACGGTGTTGTTGACCCATAGCAGGCTATAGTTTGCAAGAGACGCCCGGCGTCTCCAAGTTATCGGTAAAGAATAGATAGCCGTTCGGATGGGAAAAGGCAAGGACAAAATCGCGTTTCACGCTCCAACATGCAAAAATACCGCCGAAAACAAGGCTCCGCAACCTCTGCTCACCCATCCTCCGCATCCCCTTTCATCCCATCCGGAAGAAAAACAGGCCGGCCGCCCGGCTGCATGCTGGCTCACTTCCGGCTTGATTCCCTGCCGGAACCGCGCCACAATCGCATCCATGAGAATCATCGTTCTGGGAGCGGGTGCATTGGGCTGCTACTACGGCGCCAAACTGGCGGAAGCGGGAGAAGACGTCTCCTTCATCATGCGATCCGCCTACGAACCCGTGCGCAAGGAAGGCCTGCACATCGCCGGCAAATACGGCGACATCCATATCGACCATCCCCAAATCTACCGCACCCCGGAAGAAGCCGGCAAGGCAGACCTCGTCATCCTCACATGGAAAACCACGGCCAACGGCCAGCTCGCCGACGCCCTCCCGCCCCTCTTGCACGAAGGCACGAAAATCATCACCCTCCAGAACGGCATGGGCAATGCCGAAGCCCTCTCGCGCTACATTGCGCCTGAAAACATCTACATCGGCCTCTGCTTCATCTGCGCCATGATGCCCACGCCCGGCCGCATCGAACACCTCGAAGGGGGAGACATCCAGTTCGCCCCCTACATCCCCTCCGCCGCCGGACTGGCACAGGCAGAGGAATACGCCGCCCTCTTCGCCCGCGCAGGCATCAAAACAAGGGCATTCGAACAGGCGGAACAGATCCAGTGGTGCAAGCTCACCTGGAACATCCCCTTCAACGGCCTCTGCCTCGCTCTCGGCGGCATCAGCGTCGAACAGCTCTTCACCATGCCGGAACAGGTCGAACGCGCCGTCGCCATCATGAAGGAAGTCGTCCTCACCGCCGAAATGCGAGGCTACACACTCCCCGGCAACATCGTCGACTACCAGATGGAACGCACCGCCACCATGGGCGCCTTCATCCCCTCCAGCGCGGTGGACTACAACATGGGCCGCCCCGTCGAATACGAAGCCATCTGGGGCAGCACACTCGCCAAGGCCCGCGAAGTGAACGCGCCCGTCCCCCATTGGGAACAGCTCTGCGCCGACATCCGCGCACGCCTCGACCGATAACCGACCTCCACCAGCCTTGGCCCCTCCCCCATCCATCCCCCGGCAGCATCGGCTGGCGCGCGCAAGCGGGCGCATCCTGCTTATCGTCGCCTGCTTCACGGCATTCGGATGGCTCATGGCTCCCTGGACAGAAGCAGTACGGCAACGCGAAACCGACGACCGCCTCCTCACCCCGCTCCCTGCCAACAGCGCATCGGATGCCATGCCCCAGCAGCTCGCCTTCATCACCCTCGGAGGCCTCCGCACCCTCGGCGCCGCCATCCTGAAAATGGATGCCGCCGTCGACTGCATGGACCGCAAGGACTGGCCGATGGTCGCCAAACGCTTCGACCAGATCACCGCCCTCGCACCGCACATCGTCTACTACTGGATCGAAGGCGCCGACTACCTCTCCAACAACGCCGCCCCGGACGTACGGGAAACCCCCTCCCTCTCCGAATCCGAACGCATCCGCGCCTCCCGCATGTACTACCGGCAGGCTCTCGCCCTCCTCCGGAAAGGCATCGACAACAACCCCAAAAGCTGGGAACTCTACAACGCGCTCGGCCGCACCCTCAGCATCATCCGCAGAGGAGTCTCGCCGGACTTCGCAGCAGCGGCGGCAGCCTACGGCAAAGCCGCAGCCCTCGGCGGAGGAGACCTGCCCAAACGGCAGGAATTCTACTGCCTTGCCCGTGCAAAAGGCAAAGAACGCGAAGCGTGGAACCTCGGCAAACAACTCTTCCGAGATCCGGACAACCGCCTGCCCGTCCTCGTCTGCTGCCTCTTCGTCCTGCAAAACAAACTGCACTTGCCTAAAAGCGAACGCATCCCGTTCCGCGAACTCTTCCCGACGGATGCCCGTGCCAAAACATGGCTCACACGCTTCCTCCACAACGACCTCAGGCACTCCACCGACGGCATCCGGGAAGAACTCGAACGCCTCCGAGCCCTCCCGAAAAAACAGGAAAACAAGTGAGAGACGCATTCTGACCTTGCGGCAAAACCCTTCCTGTGGCATCCTAACCCCAACATCATGTCCCGCATCGCCATCATCAGCGACATCCATGCCAATCTGGAAGCCTTGCAGGCTGTGCTGGCCGACATCGAGGCCGAACGCTGCACCGGCATCGTCTGCCTCGGAGACGTCGTCGGCTACAATGCCAACCCGGCGGAATGCCTCGAAATCGTCCGCGGCCTCGCCTGCCCCATCGTCAAAGGCAACCACGACGAAGAAGTCGTCTCGCCGACCACCCTCCAGATGAACCCCGTCGCCAAGGCCGCCATGGACTGGACACGGAGCCAGCTCACCGAAGAACAGAAAGACTGGCTGCGCCGCCTGCAGCTCATGCGCCTTGTCCAGCCCTTCACCATCGTCCACTCCACGCTGGACCAGCCCAAACTCTGGCATTATATCGTCAACGCGGGAGACGCCACCTCGAACTTCAGCCGCCAATTCACGGACATCTGCTTCCACGGCCACACCCACGTACCGAAAGTCTTCTATCTGGACGGCAACCGGGCCGTACTCGACGAAGAAATCCAGGCGCAGCTCAACACCGGGAATGCCGAATTCAACCCCGTCCCCGGCCGGAAATACTTCATCAACTCCGGCTCCGTAGGCCAGCCCCGGGACGGCGACTGGCGCGCCTGCTACGCCATCTTCGACACCGATGAAGGCACCGTCTCCTTCCGCCGCGTCGAATACGACCTCCAGCTCGCCCAGAAAAAAATCATCGAAGCGGGCCTCCCCGAATACCTCGCCGAACGCCTCGGCCGCGGCGCCTGATCACTAGGCGCGACCATCATCCACAGAACAGACATGAACCCGGCAGCAGAAAGAATGATCCGACTGATCAGGAAATTCATCCCGGCGCTCGTCCTGTTCATCCTCGGCAGCCTCCTTGCCGCCTACCTCGTCCCCAAGGAATGGGCGCAAATGATCTGGGAAATCCCCGGCTCGCCGGATGCCTACCCCCTTGCCCAGAAAATGCGCCCGTACCTCCTCCTGGCCGGGTGCTACCTCCCTGCCTTCGGAGCCATCGTCTACGGCTTCATGGGCACCATGGACCGCTACATCTCCCGCTGCTTCATCTCCTCCTTCCTCCTCTGCACCGCCATCCTCACCCTCATCTGGCTGCTCGCGGACTTCACGGACAACATGGAGCGCTTCCGCAACAACTTCGACGACCCCCTCACCGGAGCCGGCATCTTCTACGGCACCCAGCTCCCCATGGTCCTCAACCTCATCCTGCCCTACACCCTCCTCATGGGCACCATGTGGGCACTCAGCAAACTCTCCGGCTCCTCGGAAATCACCGGCATGCTCCAGTCGGGCCGCTCCCTCATCCGCCTCTGCATCCCCATCTTCTTCTACTCCCTCCTCGTCGCCGCATTCTACGGCATCTGCACCTACCAGTGGGCGCCCGGAGCCTCCATGTACCGCCAGGTCATGATCCGCGGCAACAACACCAAAAACAAGAACCAGGACGAAAGCAAACAGCTCATCTACAAAAACGAAACCGACAACCGCATCTGGTGCATCGGCGATGCGCCCGACATCATGCACCCCGGCGACCCGCTCCGCAACGTCACCGTCGAACAATTCTCCACACCCGGCAAACTCGCCTACAAACTCTTTGCCGACGAAGCCGTATGGGACTCCAAGAAAAGCCTCTGGACCTTCCGCAACGCCATCTTCCGCCGCCACACCGACACCGACGACATCCCCGTCTTCGACCCCGAACCCGAACACAGCATCACCCGCGACTACCCGGAAAAACCCTTCCAGCTCATCACCCCCAAACAGCGCATCGACACCCTCGGCACCCCCGCCATCCTCGAATCGCTCGACTCCCACTCCAACAGCCGCGACGTCCGCTTCAACCTCCGTACCGAACTCCACACCCGCACGGCCAAAATCTTCACCTGCCTCATCCTCGTCGCCATCGCCATACCCAGCGCCATCACCTTCCAGCGGCGCACCCCCATGAAAGGCATCGGCATCGCCATCCTCCTCGCCGCCCTCCTCCTCGTCATCTACGAAGGCACCACCACCCTCGGCTCCTCGGGCTACCTCCCCGCCTGGCTTGCCGCCTGGCTGCCGAACATCGTCTACACCGGCATCGCCATACACCTCTACAGCACCCAGCTTGCCCACCGCTCCATCCTCGAATGCCTCCGCAGCAAGTGGGAAGCCCGCAAGCACTGACATGACGACCGACGCACTCCACGCCACCATCGCCGCTTCACCGCAAGCCATCATCTTCGACTTCGACGGCCTTCTCGTCGACACCGAATGGGCCATCTACCAATCCTGGGCCCGCGTCTACGAACGCGAAGGCCACACCCTCCCGCTCGACCTCTTCAACTCCTGCCTCGGCAGCGGCTACACCCACTGGAACCCCGGCGAACACCTCGAAAAACTCACCGGAAAAACCTACGACTGGCCAGCCATCGACGGCCTCCGGCAAACCGAAATCGTCCGCGACCTTGAGCATGAAGGCCTCCTCCCCGGAGCCCTCGAACTGCTCGACCACTGCGCCGCCTGCGGCATCCCGCTCGCCGTCGCCTCCTCCTCCTCGCGCCGCTGGGTCGGCGGCTGGCTGGAAAAACTCGGCATCATCCACCGCTTCCGCGGCATCTTCTGCCGCACGGACGGCTACGCCGTCAAACCCGCGCCGGACCTCTTTCTGGCCGCTCTGCAATGCCTCGGCACTCCGGCGAACCGAACACTCGTCCTCGAAGACTCGCGCAACGGCACCCTCGCCGCCCGGGAGGCCGGCATCCCCTGCATCGTCATCCCCAACCGCGTCACCCGCCACGCCGACCTCAGCCCCGCCACCGCCCGCACGGACAGCCTCCACAGCATCCACCACCGGCTTGCCGAACTCTCGTAAGCACGCACAACGGGACGCGGATACAAAGATTCCATCAAAAAAGGGCAGGAACCATCCTGCCCTTCTTCGTACAATGAATCGCCGGAAAGATCAGCCTTTGACCAGCTTCTCGAAATAATCCCATGTCAACTTGATCCCCTCTTCAAACACGACACGGGGTTCCCAGCCGAGCACTTCCTTCGCCCGCGAAATATCCGGGCGGCGCAGCTTGGGATCGTCGGACGGCAGCGGCTTGAACTCCATACCCACCTGCGCTCCGCTCATGCGGAGAATATGTTCGCCGAACTCGCGGATGGTCATTTCACGAGGATTGCCGATGTTGACAGGGTCGGCAAACGAGGAAAGCGAAAGGCGGCGAATACCGTCGATCAGATCGCTCACGTAGCAGAAAGAACGCGTCTGGCTGCCGTCTCCGAAAATAGTGAGCGGCTTGCCTTCCAGCACCTGCCCGATGAAAGCGGGTACCACGCGGCCGTCGTCCAGCCGCATGCGGGGGCCATAAGTATTGAAAATACGCACAATGCGCGTCTCAAGACCGTACTTGCGGCGGTAGGCCATCACGGCGGCTTCCATGTAACGTTTCGCCTCATCGTAGCAGGAACGCACGCCGACGGAATTCACATTGCCCCAGTATTCCTCCTTCTGGGGGTGTACAAGCGGATCGCCGTACACCTCGGATGTCGAGGCCACGAGAATCGTCGCGTCCTTGCGCAGAGCCAGATCAAGGCAATTGTGCGCACCGTAGGAGCCGACCTTCAGTGTCTCGATCGGAATCTGCACATAGTCGATCGGACTGGCGGGCGACGCCATGTTATACACGAAATCGACGCGGCCTTCGACATCCCACAGCTCGGAAATATCCTGCTCCATAAACGTGAAACGATCGTCGTTCGCCAAATGCGCGATATTGCGCTCATGCCCGGTCACGAAATTATCCACCCCGACCACGCGGCACCCGTCCGCCAGAAGTCTGTCCACCAAATGGGAACCGAGGAAACCTGCTGCCCCCGTCACCACGGCGACGGGCCTGTCTTGATCCGAGAGAGTACCGGCATTCATATCGCTAAAAATTCCGTGCGGCCGGCAAAACGCCCTGCAAGCTTGCCTTTTCGGCATTTTTGCTGTACAGTGGGCAAAGTCAGCAGCACAGCCACAGTTATGCATCATCTTTTCCCCGAAAGCAAGCCTTATCCTCCCTATGTCATCGGAGCCGTGACCGACTGGGACACATGGCTTGATCTGAGCGATCCGGCAGGCATGCCGCCCTGCAATGCCGTCGAACTCAGGGTAGATGCCCTGCCCGCCTCCATCGACTGCGATACCATCCTCAACCACTGGATATGGAAACCCGTCCTCGTCACCATACGGCGGCAGGAAGAGGGAGCCTTCCGTCCCATACCCGATGCGGAACGCATGGATGCCGCATGCCGTCTCATGAGCCGTGCTTCCGGCCTCGACTGGGAAATCGCCTGCATGCCGCAAGCCACCGAACTGTTGAAGGAAGCAAAAAACGCCTCCGTCACCATCGTCGCCTCCGCCCACTTCTTCGACCGCATGCCGGAGCTTGACACCTTCCGCAGACTCGAAGAACAGGCACGCAACCAGGGAGCGGACGTCGTCAAATTCGCCTTCCGCCTCCGCACCCTCGACGAAATGATGCGCGGCACCGAAATCCTCAGCCACGCCACCGGCCCCACGGCCATCATGGGCATGGGCCCTCTCGGCCCTACCTCCCGCCTGCTCTACGCCCAGCTCGGATCCGTGCTGGTATACGGGTACCTTGGCGACAACGAATCCGCGCCCGGCCAGTGGCCCGCCCACCTGTTCCAGAACGCCCTGCTCAACCTCGAAGCGTTCCGCACTCCCGAATAAACGGAGCCATCATCACCCATCCGTCCGCTCAAAAAAGCGGCGCACCAGCTCCACGCTGCGGCTCGTCCCGCCTGAATGGACACTCAAGGCATCATACGCCTGCCCGGTACGGGCCAGCGCTTCTTCAGGGCTGGAAAGAACCTCCTTCAGCGTAGCCGCCAAGGCATCGCCCGTACATTGCCAGATACCGCCTTCCGCATTCAGCAGAGCGACAAGATCTTCAAAATTGGACATTTCCATACCGCATACGACAGGCACCCGGCAAACGATCGCCTCGGCAGGATTCTGCCCTCCGGTCGAAAGAAAACTTTTCCCGATCACGGCCACATCGGCCAGCGCCGTCCAATCGCGCAATTCTCCGGTCGTATCGGCGATATAGCACACATCTTGCCCAAGCACCTCAGGCATCTCGCCGGAACTGCGCAGAACGCACTGCCAGCCATCCTCCTCCATATCCTTCACCACGGCATGCCTGCGTTCGGCATGGCGAGGCACGATCAACGGAAAAGCTCCCGCCTCACGCACCGCCCGGGCAATCAGAACTTCTTCCCCCGCATGCGTACTGGCGGCCAACACCACCATGCGCCCGGAAGACAAACGCTCAAGAACAGCGCGGAAATCCGGCCGCAAATGCGGCTTCTCTCCCGTCAACACGTCGAACTTGATGCTTCCTGTCACCTCGATAATCGAAGGATCGACGCCTATACCCTCGAACCGCCCGGCATCCCGGCGATTCTGCACCCCCATGCCGGACAGCCATGAAAACAGGGTGCGCGTCACAGGACGGATTTTCGCATAACGGCGTTCCGAACGCGGGGACAGCCGCGCATTCAGCATCACCATCGGGATCTTCATACGCGCAGCCGCAGCGGCGAAATTAGGCCACAGCTCGGCCTCGATCAAGGCAATGCACTTCGGCCGGAAACGGCGCAGGCACCTCCCAGAAAGCCCCGGAAGATCGAGCGGAGAATACAGCACGCGCACGCCGGGCAATGCCGCCTGCCGTGCGATCTCGTGCCCGGTCGCCGTCGAAGTCGCCAGAACCACCGGCCCCTGCTCTTCCTTCAGCCACTCGCGGATCAACTTCAGCGCGATCATCACCTCGCCCACACTCACCGCATGCACATACAGACCGCCCTGCGGCTCCTCATGGCGAGAGCGCCGGTAAATGCCGAACCGCTCGGCAAGCCCCGTTCCCCAGCCGCCACGCCGCTTCATCTTCACCAGATAACCCGGCAAAGCCAGCACCAGAAACAGAGAAAAAAAACAATTGTAAACGAGCCTCAGCAACAAGCGGGACATGATTCAACCTTCCTGCACCGTATAAAACAAAATCGTATTCTTGCCGTAATGCCGCTGGTCTTCCAGCTTCCACCCCTCGAACTCGCAAGTACGCGCATCGCCCACGCCGTAGCCGAGCTGCGCTTCCGCCACAAACAGGCCTCCCGGCTCCAACAGCTCGCGCAATCTGCCTTTCATCAGCTCGGCGATCATATCGCGGTCGCCCACATATTTGCAATAGGGAGGATCGGCAAAAACGAGATCGTAGCGGGCGCGCTCACGCTTCACAAACTGGAGGCAATCGGCATTCACCACATGGCCTCCGGTCAGTTTCGCCTTCCGCATATTCTCCTCCACCATGCGGCAGGAATTCCGCGATGCATCCACAAAACGGGCGGATGCCGCTCCGCGGCTCAAGGCTTCAAGCCCCAAACCTCCCGAACCCGCAAACAGATCCAGCACGCGCGCTCCTTCCACCCGGGTACCCAGAATGGAAAACAAAGCCTCGCGCACGCGATCCGTCGTCGGCCTCACCTCGCCACGAGGCACCTGCAAGGGCACCCCACCTGCTATTCCGCTGATAATGCGCATAGGCTGAAACAAAAATGCGGAAATCCCGCAAGGAGACTTCCGCACTTTGTAAAACGGGCTTACCTGGCTTTCTTCGGCACAGGGAAACGGAGAGCGTAGTTCTGGCGGGCCAGCTCCGCACCTTCCGGAGTGGTTTCGACGAGGGAATAAATAACGTACACATTCTTGCCGTCGTCCGTCTTGCCGAACGTAATGGACTCCGTCGTCACCGACATGGCATCTTCATTCTTCAGCTTCCATTCCTGCCCCTTCCATGCACCGAACGTATAATCGCCGGTATAGGACACATCCTCGGCGCGCGTCATCTTGCCGTTATTCGATTCCCACTGGTCTTCCTTGGCATTGTACTTCAACGCACTGATGGAAAGAGGGCCCTGCTGCTGCGTCGCGGAAGCGATGCGCCATGTATTATTGCCGGCAGGTTCAAGACCGGCAACCACGGGTTCCATATCCACAACCTGCTTCTTCATCCAGGCTTCCTTGTACTTGGCGTACTCTTCCTTGGAAAGGCCGAAACGCGGATCCCACGGAATCGGATACCCCGGCTTGATCAGCTTGATCAACTCGGCACGTTCGGCATCGGCCATCTTGCTGCCGTTTTTATCGAAAATTTCATGATACTTTGCCACGCCGTCATCCAGCTTGACGCGCACGACATTGCCGCTGGACAATGAACCCACGGGAAGATATTCCTTGAGATCGACGGGTTTAGCCTGGGCGCACACGGTCGAAACCATGGCGGGCACAGCCAGAAGGGTAAGAACAGAAGTAATCGCTTTCATGTCAGTGAGGCTATTCTAGACAATAATAGAGGCTTGGCAAGACATAAAATCAGTGGTAATGTCATGCAATGAAGCATGCATATACCACCCTTTCACTGGCCGCCGCCGCGCTGCTGCTGAATTCATGCGGCTCAGTCACCCCCATGGATCGCATCGCCGAAAACCCGGCAGCCTATCAGGCCTTGACTCCTGCACAGCAAACGCTCGTCCGCGAAGGAAAAATCGAAGCGGGCATGCCACCGCAGGCCGTTTACATCGCATGGGGCAACCCGGCAGCGTCCCCCATCGAAGGATACAAGGACGGCAAAAACTACACCCGCTGGGTCTATTCCCAACTGGAACCCGTCTACACCACTCCGGCCTTCTGGGGAGGCCCGTACTGGGGGCCGGGCCCGTACGGCCATCGCCGCTACTACGGAGGATTTTATACCGGAACGGATGTAACCTACATCCCCCGCAACGTCGCCAACGTCCTCTTCGAAAACGGCAAAGTCGTCTCTTGGGAAACGGCCGTCCCCCGCTAACCGCCGCATGCACGCCTCTCTCCCGAGCATCATCGTCATCGCTGCAGCTGCCGGACTCGCCTCCTGCAGCCACCGCGCCACTACATCCCGGCAAGCCGCCGTACGCGCCGCCTACGACTCCTTCGACCTTCCTGCCCGGAAAGCCTCGAATCCCTCCAAAGTCACCGTCCGCATCAGCCTTGACAAACAGCTCATGTACATCGCTGAAGGCGACCGCCACCAGGACATCCTGCTGGCGGCTCCCGTCTGCGTCGGAGCGCCGGGTTCTCCGACTCCCCGGGGCACCTTTCGCGTGCGTGCCAAAGACAAAAACCACCGGGCCAACACCCACGGCTGGGCATGGAACCCCGCAACCGGAGCCTACCGCCGCTGCTACCGCGCCACCTGCCCCGAGGGCAGCCGCTTCACCCCCACTCCGATGCCGTACTGGATCGAATTCTGCTCCGCCTCCTACGGCATGCACACGGAATACGTCCATCCCCGGCCGAAATCGCACGGCTGCATCCGCATGCACAAAAACATCGCGCCGAAAGCATTCGCCCTCGTCCGCGTTGGCACACCCGTCATCATTGCCGGCAGCCAGCCGTGGGACGCCACGATCGGAACCGCTGTGCCGCGCCCCGTCGACCCGTCCTGCCTGCCCGATACGCCAGCCAAAGACTGCTCGCCCGCCATCTTCTCCGACCACAAACCGCTCGCCTGGCACGAGTAAAAACAGAAAAACTTCAACGAAAACGGAACTCGCAACCTCTAAACAACAGCCAGCCCTCGTCGGCTCTAGAGGAACAAACACCCTCCAAACCAACAAAACAACATGAAAAACAAATACTTGCTCATCACAACGGCTCTGACCGCCGCCTTGGGAATCACCGCATGCTCCCCGACCATGGGAAGCTTCAACACCGTCGGAGCCGACCAGGTCGGCGTCGTCTCGGAAGACTACCCGGCAACCATCGTCAGCGCCCAGAGCGTCACGCAGGAAACCAGCAACACCGCACGCAACCTCGGCACCCTCGCAGGCGCCGCCATCGGTGCAGGTGCAGGCAGCCTCCTCGGCAAAGGCAGCGGCAACGTCGTCTCCACCGTCGGCTTCGGCCTCGTCGGTGCAGCCCTCGGCCGCTACACGCCCACCGTCCTCGGCGGCGAAACCCAGTGCCAGCGCCTGACTGTGCGCGTGGACGGCTCGAAGAAGACCTACACCGTCACCCAGCCCGTCTATAAGGAAATCGGCGCACTCTCGCCCGGACAGCGCGGCACCCTCCGCCTCGCCAGCGGCAAGGGCAGCGTCTTCGTGCCGGACGGCTATTAATCCGCCACCTGGAACCAGCATCACGCACATGAGCGCTTTTGGACACACGCCGGACGGTCGCCCCGTATCCCTCTACACCCTCAGCTCCGACACCCTGACCGTGCAAATCACGGACTACGGAGCCCGCATACTCACCGTATGCGGCCATGGGAGGGACTTCATCTGCGGCCCCAAAACTCCGGAAGCGCTCATGGCCGACACCTGCTACTGCGGTGCGATTTGCGGCCGTGTCGCCAATCGCATCGCCAAAGGGCAGTTCTCGCTCGACGGCGTACGCCACCAGCTCGCCGTCAACAACGGCCCCAACCATCTCCACGGCGGCCTCGAAGGATTCAGCCACAAACTCTGGACCGTACAGGAAGCCGACGACGAAAAACTCATCCTCACCTACACCTCGCCCGATGGCGAGGAAAACTACCCCGGCCGCGTCGAAATCGTCGCCACCTACCGGCTGGACGGCTCTACCCTGAGCCTCACCATGGAGGCCTACACAGACACTCCGACCATCGTCAACCTCACCAACCACGCCTACTGGAACCTCGCGGGAGACGGCACCATCGACAACCACACCCTCGAAGTGCGGGCTACCGCCTACACCCCCGTAGACTCCACCAACATTCCTCTCGGCTCCGTCCTTCCGGTGGAAGGCACCCCCTTCGACCTCCGCCACCCCGCCCTCCTCGGAGAGCGCAACTCCGCCCAATACCCGGAAACGGCGCACGGCTTCGACCACAACTACGCCCTTGCTTCCGAAGACGCCATGCAGGTGGCCGCCGTCCTCATCTGTCCGGCAGTCCACCGCAAACTTGTCGTAGCCACCGATGCCCCCGGCATGCAGGTCTACACGGGAGAATACCTCCCTGCGCCCCGTGCGGGCATCGCCCTTGAGGCTCAAGGCTACCCGAATGCAGTCAACGTACCGCATTTCCCCTCCGTCATCCTCAGGCCGGGCAGCACCGCCAGACGCACCATCGCCTGGACCATCGCCTGAAGGCAGCACCCCCCCTCGCCATCCGAACCGCAACCGCCGTCCGACATCCGAACGGCTCCATTCTCCTTGATCTCATGAACCACTCATTCTCATCACCGGACACCATCATCGCATACGGCAAAAAAATCCGCAGAGCCGGCATCGGCTTCATGCGCATCGCCATCTTCATCATCTTTGCCTGGATAGGCACCCTGAAAGTCTGCCGGTACGAAGCGGACGGCATCGTACCCTTCGTCGCCAACAGCCCCCTGATGAGCTTCTTCTACAACAAGGAAGCCCCCGAATACAAACAGCACATGAACAAGGAAGGGGCCGTCGTACCGGAAAACATCGCATGGCACGAAAGCAACAACACCTACGGCTTCTCTTATGGACTCGGCACACTCATCGTCACCATCGGCACTCTCGTCCTGCTCGGCCTCTTCTTCCCGAAAATCGGCCTCATCGGCGATGCGCTCGTCATCATCATGAGCATGGGCACCCTATCCTTCCTCATCACCACACCCGAAACGTGGGTTCCGGACCTCGGAGGGCCGGACCACGGCTTCCCCTACCTTTCGGGAGCAGGACGGCTTGTCATCAAGGATATCGCCATCATGGCAGGCGGCTTCATCCTCCTCGGCACGGACCTTGTCTGCATCGCACGCCGCAAACTCGCCGCACAGCAACAGGCATAACCGCACGCCACCACCGTCCCTTCAAACCTCCGCAGGCATCCCTGCGGAGGTTTTTTAAAGTCCTGAATAAAAAAAATTGAAAAAAATGCATTCCGTTTCGGACGATGGCGCCGTACAAGCGTTAATAACAACAAAAGCGCACGTCGGGTCACCGAAACCGCTTTTCTGCCCGGCAAGTCGCAAGTCCCTACCCAACCCGAAACGACCACGGAAACAAAAACCCTCCTCCCGCCTGCTGTTGACGGAACACTACCGCCGCCAACCGCACCGGGAGAGGTTCTTTCCCCTTGCCCTCCCGCCACACATCGCATAAAATAAAACGCCATGAACGAAACCGGAACATGCATGCGCTCCTTCCTGCCGAGCACCGCCGTACTGGAACTCACCTACAAATGCAACCACGCGTGCCGCTTCTGCTCCTGCCCCTGGTATGGAGGCATGATCAAACCCGGCAAGGAAATGTCCGTGGACGAATGGAAACAATGCATCACGGAACTTTGCGAAGCCGGCATCACCTCCTTCGCCTTCACCGGCGGCGAAATGCTCCTCAAGGACGGATGGGAAGACATCGTCCACCACGCCGCCTCATTACAGGCCTACCACTATGAAGAAGAAGACGGCGCCATCGTCTGCAAACGCAAACGCCCCTCCCTCTTCCTCCTCAGCAACGGCAAAATCATGAGCGACCGCGTCCTCGACATCTGCAAAATGTACGATGCCAACCTCAGCATGAGCCTTCCCGGAATCACCACCTTCGAACAACACACCTGCGGAGGCACCACGCCCGAACACGTCCTCGACTGGTTCATCCGCGCCAAGGAAAAAGGCGTACGCACCACGGCAGGCATCACCGTCACCTCGGAAAACTACTTCGAACTCTACGAAACCGTCGCCGCCGCCCTGCTCGCCGGGGCCACCACCATCCTCATGAACCGCTTCCTGCCCGGCGGTCGAGGCCTCACCCACCGGGAACTCGATCTCACCACCGAACAAATCAGGGAATTCCCCTTCACCGTCGAAAAAGTACTGGCTCAGGCGGGCCGTTTCGGCTCCGTCGGCACCGAATTCCCCTATTGCCTCGCCCACGACTCCCGCAACCTCAAACACCTCTCCCTGAACACCACCTGCGGAGCGGCCAAAGGCTTCTTCGTCGTCGGCCCATCGGGCATGCTCCGCGTCTGCAACCACTCGCCCAGGGAACTTGTCCACTGGAAACAATGGAACACCCTCATGGAACACCCCTACTGGCGGCAATTCATCTTCAAGGACTACCTGCCCGATGCCTGCAAAGGCTGCACCTTCTCCGGCCAATGCGATGGAGGTTGCCGCGAAGCCGCCCACGTCTGCCACGGCTCGCCTACCGCCGCCGATCCGGCCCTGGCGGCATACACCGAACTACCGCTGCCTCGCATCCTCCCCAATTAAAAACTCGTACTCCTACTCCTCCCATCCCATGAACGGAAAACAAATCATCGCCCTCATCTCCGCATCGTTCGGCGCCGGAACCTTCGCACAGGCAGGTACCGCCGAACTCCAGCAAAAACTCGACGAACTCAAAAACAAACCCGAACCACGCAACCTGCAAGTCGGTGCCATGTGCTACGAAATGGTCACACCGGCCCAGCAGAACTACATTTGCCCTGACTGCGGACAAAGAACCGTCTACCCTGAAATAGACTATTCCAAACAAACAGTCCGGGAACGGAACGAACGCTGGAACATCCTCACCACGCTCAATCTTCTGCCTTCGTTCAACCGCACCCTGGCAACCATCAACCAGACCGCACAGAAAGACGGCTACAGCTTCACACTTGACACCAGCTCCTTCTGTTCCGAATGCGGCAAAGGAAAACCTAAAAAAATCCGCTTGATCGTCCGGCAACCGGATGGAACAACCGCTCCGGCACACCCGGTCGAACTGGACGACCTCCGCATCCTCGAAGCCTTCTTTGCCGGAAAAGACCGGTGGAAAGGCGATCAAGACATGGAACACGCCCTGCAACAATCCCTCCCCCGCATCCGCGAACTCCTCAACCTCCCGGAAACACCCCAGCCATGAACGGAAAACAAATCATCGCCCTGCTCACCGCCTCCTTCGGCGCCGGAACCTTCGCACAGGCAGGCATCCCCGAACTCCAGCAGAAACTCGACGAACTCAAAAACAAGCCGGAACCACGTGATCTAAATCCGGGAGCTATGTGCTACGCTCGCGTCATCGTATCCACATCTCCCGAGCATAAGTATATCTGCCCCGTATGCGGCAACCATACCGTCTATCCTGAAGCGGACGCTGCCAAACAGACACCAGCCCGATACAAGGAACTCACAGGTATCTACGGACAATTACAGCAACTCCAGCTATACACGAAACTATTGAACAAAATAGTACCTCAGGCCACTCCTCATGGTTACATCCTTTCTCTGGATACTACTCCATTCTGCGCCACATGCGGAAAAGACAAACCTAAAAAAATCATGTTGGCCGTCCGGAAACCGGATGGTACGACAACCCCGGCTCAATCTATCGATGAGGATGATCTGCTCATTCTGGATGCCTTCTTCGCCGGAAAAGACCGCTGGAAAGGAGATCAAGACATAGAACATCCGTTAAAACAATCCCTCCCCCGCATCCGCGAACTCCTCAACCTCCCGGAAACACCCCAGCCATGAACGGCAGACAAATCGTCGCCCTCGTCATCGGCACCCTCGCAGCGGGGTGCGCTTCCGGGCCTCCTCCCACCCACAGCCTTGAAGAACGGCTGAACGACCTGAAAAACGAACCTCAGCCATCCGAATCAGGCTGGTTCGACTTTCTTGAAACGGCCTGTTGCTATGCCCCGCCAGCCTCTCCGATTCGTTACGACATACAGGCCTGCACCTACCTTTGCCCCCAATGCGGGCGCAAAACACTGTATCGACCAACCCACTCGCTTACGCTGAATCAATACAACAGCATCGTCAATGCATCGCGCTGGAAGGAATGCCAACAACTCGTCGAACAGATGCAACCCGCAGCCAAAACATACGGCCTGCACCTCTCGCTCGACACGCGGGATCTATGCTCCTTCTGCTCGAAGAAAAATACAGGACTCATGGCAGCACAGAAAGGCATGAACAACCTGTACCTGATCGTCAGGAAGCAGGACGGCACCGTCACCTGCAATTCCTGCAACGGGGACGATCTGACCATTCTTCTCCAATTCCTGACCACGACCGACTGGAAACAACCCACACGGCAATACGGCATCCTTCGCAACCATGTACCCACCATCGAAAGGCTGCTGAACCTCCACTTCGACTGATACACTGTATTCATGAACGGCAAACACATCATGGCTCTCGTCATCGGCTCACTCGCCTCGGGATGCTCTTTCCCGCACGCCATCCCTACCGACTCCCTTCAAAACCGCCTCAACGACCTCGCCCGGGAAAAACCGACGCCGCCGCAAGACATCCGCCTTGCCATGTGCTACCAGATATCCGAACCGAAGGATGTGGAAGCCGCCACATTTCTTTGCCCGGATTGCGGCAGAAAAACGAGGCATCCCGGAGAACGCGCACCCGGCGACCGTGCCACGCAGGCCGAACGCGACCGCTTCCGCTATCAATCCCACATTCCATACCTCATCGAACTTTGGGAGGACACGCGAAAACCCATCGCAGACCTTGAACCCTTCGCCGCCCGCTACGGGCTGAAAGTATCGGTCGATTCCACCGACCTCTGTGCCCACTGCCGCCACACCGATCCCCGGCAGAACCGCTACCTCTACCTCGTCATCGAACAAGCGGACGGCAAAATCGTACGCACTCCGTTATCCTGCCATAACATCTCTCTTTTGAAACGATTCCTGCAATCCAAAGACTGGGCCGCGGACAGGGATTCGGAAAACAGCACCCTGCGGGACTACCTCGGCAAAATCGAAACCATCCTGGGCATCAAAGCCGCACCCTGATGCATCCGGCTACCCTCCCCGCAAAACGGACTTCACGTGCCCCCGCATCCGTGCTATCCTCCGCAGGCCACACATGCCTGCACTCCTCATCACTTCGCTCGTCTGGGCCATCTCCTTCGGCCTGATCGGCAACCACCTCACCGGCATACCGTCCGACTTCGTCTCCATGGTACGCATGGCGGGCGCACTCCTCGTCTTCCTCCCCTTCGTCCGCAAAATCCCTGCAGGCCACGCGCTCCTGCTGGCTGCAATCGGAGCCGTACAATTCGGAGCCATGTACCTTTGCTACACGGCGGCCTTCCACTACCTTCCCTCGTGGCAGGTTGCCGTCTTCACCGTCATGACTCCGATCTATATCGTCCTGATCGGGGGCATCATACACCGGCAGCTCACCCTGCGGCACATCGCCGCAGCCCTGCTTGCGGCAGGAGGGTGCGCAGCCATCCTGTGGAAAGGCTGGTCAGGTACCGACATCTCCGGCAAAGGATTCCTCCTCGTCCAGATCTCAAACATCTGCTTCGCCGCCGGGCAACTCGCCTATGCTGCATTGAAACGCAGCATCGTCACGCAGCACGAACGCTCCGTCTTCGCCTATGCCGGAGCCCTCCTCGTCACCTTGCCGACGGGCATCCCGTCCGGCAGCGGGTGCTGGCAAAGCATCACCGCCCTTCAATGGGGCGTACTCGCCTACCTCGGGGCGGTTGCTTCGGGCTTGTGCTTCTTCCTGTGGAACTACGGCGCACGCCGCGTCACCCCCGGCAGGCTCGCCGTCATGAACAACCTCAAGATACCTCTTGCGGCTCTCTCGTCCCTCCTGATTTTCGGAGAACACGCCAACCTGTCGATGCTCATCACCGGATGCCTTCTCATGAGTGCGGCCTTCCTCGCCACGCACCACACCCCGGCACGACAAGCGCAGGACAAGACAAATCCACGGTGAATTTGCCTCCCTCCCGCTGATTTCCTGCCCAATACTGAACAATCGGCAGTCACATCTCGGTCCCCATCTTTCCACGGCTCGCAGCCCTGTCGTTTTTACCTCAACACCCTCTGTCCGAAAGGGAATTCAACAACCGACCATATCTGGCCGAGCGAGTGAACGGCATGCCGGGCGAAGCTTTTGTTCCTTCGGACATCACGCCTGACTGTACAAACATTTCGGATGCAAGCTCTATGGCAAAAACGCATCCCAATAGAAAAGCAATCCCCCAGAGGCAGAACACATTCTCTTTTCTGGATTTGAAATAATCATTTGCTTTCTCAATAAATATTTTGTATCTTTCAATACGTTAACAAATTCAATGAACAAAACGGATAAAAAATTTGCTATTCTGATTGACGCGGATAATATTTCATCCAAAAAAATCAAGCCTGTCCTGGATGAGATTGCCAATTACGGAATCCCGACGATCAAACGAATCTACGGCGATTTTACGAATTCCAAATTAGCTGCATGGAAAGACACCTTATTGGAAAACTCAATTATACCGATCCAGCAATATGCCTATACAGCGGGAAAAAATGCCACAGATGCAGCCCTGATCATTGATGCCATGGATATCTTGCACAAAGAAGCTGTTGACGGTTTCTGCATCGTATCGAGCGACAGCGACTTTACGCGCCTGGCAAGCCGACTGCGAGAATCGGGAAAAGAAGTTCTCGGGTTCGGCGAGCAAAAGACACCTCAACCGTTTGTCAAATCGTGTGATAAATTTACATACGTTGAAATTCTCGGCTCTGAGGCACCGACCGAAGAAACACCACAACCGACACCCTCCAAAACGGTGAAAAACAGCACCAAGCCAGCCTCGGCAACAACCAAGGAAAAGCCGGCAGCAGATACGACACCACCCGGAATACGGTCGATAGATAAAAAGCTGAAAACGCTTGTGAGAAACGCAATTGATGCTGTTGCAGACGATACCGGATGGGTCTCCCTCGGCATGATAGGAAATTTGATTTCCAAGAAGATGCCGGATTTCGACTCCCGCAATTACGGGTATACGAAATTAAGTTCTTTGATGAAGGCTCTCGGCGATGTTGTAGAAACAAAAACACAACAAACTAAAGGACAGGATAGCAAACAAATATACATCCGAAACAAAAAATAAGTACAGACATTCGCTTGCGGCCAGCACCTTGGGAGAGAAGGCATCGCCACATAAAAAGATGCCCGTTCAGAAAGATGCTGATTCACTTTGTGAAGAACACCATGCAGCATCGAATGTATTCCGCTCCGCCTGCCATGTCACCAAACGGCCAAAACCACACAGGCATTCACCCTCGATGAGTTTCATCGTTCAATCATCATCCGACATATCTGATCTTTGACTTTCAACGATTCTTCAACTTCTCACGAAAAAACGCCGCCATCTCCCGCTTGCCCATGGCTTCCGCCCTCTCCCATGCATGGCCGATCACCGAAGGACTGCACTTCGGCAGCAAATACTCGATCACCTGCATGCCCCGCTTTTCTCCCAAAGCCGAATTGCCGACCGTATCCATCACCGCCTTGTCAACATCTTCAGGGGAAATTCCACGGCTTTGCCAATCATTGCCGATACGGCGCAACAAGTCGATATTGCCGGAACCGGCTGCCCGCGCAAAAACGGATGAACCGTCCGCAGCACGCCGTCCCCAATCAAAGCGGGCGCACATGGCGTCGACACACGATGCGCTCAAACAGGGCGAAAACTGCGAGGCATAGATATCCAGTGCCGTCATGCCGTTTTTATCCGCAAGGGACGGATCGGCTCCGGCCATCAGAAGCATCTCGGCAATTTCCGACAGGTTGCGCGAGACAGCCTTCATCAACGCCGTTTGCCCGTCCTCATCCTGCGCATTCACATCGGCCCCGGCATCCAGCAACATCCGGACGATGTTTGTGGCTGCATCCCGGGAACCAAGGTCAAGGCTCCTGAACCCGGCGGCATACATCAGAGGAGTCCTCTGAGCTGCATCCCTCGCATTCACATCGGCATGGAAGCTCAACAACAGCTTGATAATCTCCGGCCGTCCGGTATAGATAAAAGCATGCAAGGCCGTCGCTCCGTCGCTGCTCCGCCGGGTTGCAGTATCTACGCCGCGTTCCAGCAGCTCCCGCAGCACCTTCGGGTCATAGGGGCCGTCGCCCACCGGGCTCAGTATCCGGCCATCCAGCCGAAGAGCAGGAGGGATGGTACGCTCGCGGTCATGTTGCATGACTTTCATCATATTGCCCGCCGTATAAAAAACATAGGGATCAATGGGCAGTTCCACCAGCTTGAGCCATATTTCTTCCAGATTCACGGGATCGGGAGAG
The DNA here is from genome assembly GCF_900097105.1 of Neoakkermansia glycaniphila. GTDB lineage: Bacteria > Verrucomicrobiota > Verrucomicrobiia > Verrucomicrobiales > Akkermansiaceae > Akkermansia > Akkermansia glycaniphila. The sequence continues at coordinate 217,140 of NZ_LT629973.1, forward strand.
GCATTCAACAGCATCTTCAACACTTCGGAACGTCCCTGCCACACGGCCAGCGTTGCCAGAGAGTTACCCTTGCCGTCGCGCTTCCGCACTTCCGATCCCTGCTCAATCAGGAACCTCACCACATCATCGCCTCCGTACCGGACCGCCACTTCGAGCAACGACATACCGTTGGCCAACCGCGCATGGACACGCGATGATCTCAAACGATCATTACCGTGACCATAAATCACATACTCCCGAAGCGGTTGAAACTTCCCGTCGCGTACCGCGGCCATCAACACAAGAGGGTCGGCATCGCTTTCGATGACGACATTGGGCATTCCGCAACTTCCGCTCCAAGACTCGTCTGCCTGTTCAGCTTCCAGAGATTTCACTATCTCTTCAAACGACTCGGTTTGACCGGCATGTACACCAATAGCGGACATGCACAGCATCAGGGAGACATATATCATTTTTCGTTTCATCTTTACTGCTTTTTGTTGGGGTTGTCTGTGGAGGCATTCCGTACCGTCGTTTTGGCGTACTTTTCCTCGCATTCGCGAATCCACTTGGACAGGGTCGAAAATCCGCGAGCCTCCGCCATCATGGCAGCCGTTTTGCCCTCTGCATCCTTGGCTTCGGCATCGACTCCATACTGTATCAATAGTTCGGCATTCTCCATGGCGCCTCCGTCGCGCGACAACACCGCCAGCATCAGCAGCGTACGCCCTTTTTCATCCAAAACGCGCCCATTCCCTCCATGTTCCAGCATGCTGCGCACCAGCTCCGGCTTGCCCAGCCGCACGGATTCCCGCAATCCCGTCTGCATATCCTCCGCATCAAGCCCTTGCCGAATCAAGCCCAGAGCCAGATCGCACCACTGCCTGTCATCCAGATACCTCCGGTCGGAAAAGTTGCGCACAAGACTCGCAAACGCCTCTTTCCTCAAAGATTTATACTCCCTGCAACGATCCATGACCACTTTCTCCATACTCGCACACCCTGTGCGTTTTGCCACTTTAAGCACCTCGCCGAAGCTGTTTGCATCGCTTTCCGCGCACAGCATGCGCAGGGTTCTCTCATCCCATGTGCCCGGTTGCACCATGCAGGCCAGCAGGGCGGACTGTCCGTGCGCACCCTTGCGCATATCCGCTCCGGCATCGTACAGAGTCCATACGATTTCCGGCCTGCCCGCTACGATGGCCCTCATCAGAGGCGTACCATCCGCAGGCATGGCGTTCACATCGGCTCTGAAGCCCAGCAGGAGCTTGACGGCCTGCACATCGCCTACAGCGGCATAAATACCCAAAGCCGTATCACGCCCGCACACGGTATCGGGATCGATCCCTCTCTCCAGCAACGTGCGGAGGACCCCCATCACATCCCCTTCCACAACCGGCCAACACGGCGGGCCGGAAATCCATGGATTGGATTCCCGCCAATGCATACTACTTCGGAAGTGAGACATGTATTCCTCCATACGGGCACATACAAGAGGGATCCACATCTCCTCCAGATTCGGCGGTTCGGGATAGGCATTCAGCAGCATGTTCAACACCTTCGTACGCCCCTGCATCGCGGCCAATGTGCCCAGAGAGCGCCCCTTGGCATCGCGCTTTCTCACTTCGGCCCCCTGAGAAATCAGGTATTCCACCACATCGTCGCCTCCGTACTGTACCGCTACTTCGAGCAACGACATACCATTGGACAAGCGGCCATTCACTTTGCCGCCTTCCCGCAAATACTGCCTGAGCGGCTCCAAATTGCCGTCGGTCACCGCCGCCAGCTTCATGCGAGGATCATCGACCGCACGACCAAACGGGGCACATACTTTTCCGGAACGAAAGATCCCTCCGGGCGCAGGACAAGGCTGATCCTCCGCATGCAAATAACCGGAAATTCCGAATACGGAAACCGCCAACAAATAAAACGCAGGGTAGTTTTTCATTGCTTTATTTTATGATAGGAGAAACGAAAAACAAATCAAGTACAAAATAACCCGATTCACCTCTTTTCCGAGCGCTCTACTCCGGAACGGTTGAACTCCTGCAAACCGGAGAGGAACCTCCCCTTGCCGACATCATACAATGCCGTATGATCCGCATGTTTTTTCCCCGTAGCATCCGACAGCGTACCTTGCAGAATCACGGTCGAGGCATCAAGCCATCCGGCGGCCTGCATATCGACAAAACCGGCATCCGCATCCTTCCATCCGGCGTTTTCGGCAAAGGCCCTCACGAGAACATCATCCGGCATCGCCTCGGCGAATCTCTGCATCGTCGTCCTGCGAACGAACAGCTGCACGCATGCCCTGCTCCCCGGTTTGAATGTATTTACCGCCATGGCCAAGCCTTCGGGAGCCACCCGGAGGCTGCAATCTCCCTCGCCACGCAACAGAACGGCCCGCGACCCCGGTTCCGGATCTGCTCCTGTATCCTTCTGTAGCGTCGCCCGCACCTCGTAGCCCTCTCCTTGCCGAACCACATCCGCCACTTCATCATCGAACTGGCCGGAATCCGACCGCACGGGCCGCATCGGAGGCAATGTGCCATGCGATCTCTGCCACGCATCCCAATCGGCAGACAAGGTATCACGTTCCACATCATACAGAGCCGCCCATCCGTCCGACGACTCCTTTTGCCCGCTCTCATAGCCAAGGCTGCCCAGCAGGAGCGTGCGGCCATCCAGCCATGCCAACGCATAAACGTAGGAATGGTCAGGCTGCAGCTTCATACCGTTCTCCGCACGGAACATCTCCCAGAAGCGGGCCGAAAAATCGAATCCGGCATTTTCCGCTGCCGTCTCGTCGTCATCTGCCTTGCCGTTTACCGGGCGCAACCGCCCGTCGCCGTCGCGCACCAGCACCAGCGTGACGGTTTCATTGCTCAAAACGTACCACGTCACAGCTGCGTACTTGTGATCCGGAGACCATGACCACGCTACATTCCGGGAAAATGGGCCGACCATGCGGGAATGCCCGGGATCGCCCTTCGGCAACGTCTGAAAATAGTGCGAAACAAAACCGTCATCGTCGAACTCCTTAAGATGCACGGCACGGTACAGACCGTCCGGAGATTCGATCGTTTCTTCCTCCTCGACTCGTGGAGCGGCAAAGGATATGCTCGCGGAAGCCAACAGCCCCGACAATAAGAATGCATTCATGGTATTCATGCGATAATTGCGTTACGTTCGACCTCCGGCGCCTCTATCAACAAAACACGAAGAAATCGGAACCGTAACGACGGAAAGAAAATTATCGTCTTACCATAAAACAAATAGGGAAAAGGAACACATAACGTTCAACAAAAAGCACAAGATAGACCACCAAAAAAGGCATTGCATATTCGCCGGATATATGTCACGATGAAGGCGGAATGAAAAAGGATATTCATACCCATGAGCATCTGCTCAATGTAGGATTCGAGATGTTTCTGGAGGATGGCTCTCGCAACATCACCGTGCGTAAGCTGGCACAGAGGGCAAACGTCAACTCCGGAGTCTTCTCCTATCATTTCGGATCGAGGGAAAACTACCTGACCGAATTGCTTGAACGCTGGTACGCACCCATGTTCAACAATGTACAAATGACGATGGGCAGCAACCTTCCACCTCTGGAAGGCCTCCGCGCCATCATCCTCGAAGTACTCGACTATGTCGCCAAATACGGCAAGCTGATCGCCCACCTGTTTCTGGATGCAAAATCCGGTGAACAGGCCGCGCGCAAATTTGCCAACAACGTACCCTTGCGGCATCCTCGCGTGATTCTGCAGGCGATCAAACGCGCCCAGGATGCAGGCTGCATCATTCAGGAAGACCCCGTGCGCCTTCTGCTGTACCTCGTCAGCGTCACCGAAGCCCCGATGATCATGCAGCACATGATTCACGGAGCCACCGACCTGTCCCCAGCCATGATGCAAGACGTGAGGGTCATTCTCGACGACCCGACCAGCGCAGCCCAGCGGCTCGACTGGGCCTTGAAAGGCATTACTGTATGAATATGCCTCCCAAACGGAAAATCATTCTAGCCATCCTGCTCCTTGCTCTGGCCGGGGGAGCCTGCTGGTACTTCCTTCGGGACGATCCCTCGCACGAAGCCATCGAACTCAACGGCAACGTCGACATCCGCGAGGTCGACATCTCCTTCCGCGTACCCGGCAGGCTTCAGAACCTCTCCGTGGATGAGGGAGACCCAGTCAAAACCGGAGACACGCTTGGACGCATGGATCCCGCACCCTACGAACTGGCTTTGAAGCAGGCCGAAAGCAATGCAGACGCCCTCGAAGCCCAGCTCGCCAAAATGGAAACGGGCAACCGCCCGGAAGAAATAGCCGAAGCCGCCGCCCAGCTCGAAACGCAGAAAGCCCAGCTCGCCACCCAGCAGGCGCAATTGAAAACGGACAAAGCCACCCTCGCCGTCCAGCAGGCCGTACTTGCCAACGCCGAAATCAACTGGAAGCGCAACACCGAACTCGTCAAAAGCAACTCCCTCGCCCAGCGCGAACTCGACAACGCCGTCGAAGCCCGCGACAAAGCCCTTTCCACCATTCAGGCGCAGGAAGCGGCCATCGCCGCCCGAGAAGCGGCCATCCGCGGTTGCGAAACCACCATCAAGGCCTACGAAGCCAAATACACCCTGCTGAAAAAAGGCTTCCGCGATGAAGACATCGCCAACGCCCGCGCCCTTGCACGGCAGGCGCGAGCCGCCGCCGAAAAGGCGAAACTCGACCTCTCCGACACGCAGCTCGTCGCCCCGTCGGACGGTATCATCCTCACACGCACCGTCGAACCCGGCACCATGCTCAATGCGGGAGCAACCGTCCTCACGCTCTCGCTGAGGAAACCCGTCTGGGTACGCGCCTACATCGACGAACCGGACTTCCCTCGCGTGCATCCCGGCCAGAAAGTCACCGTCCGCACCGATACGGGGGAAGAATACGCAGGCACCGTCGGCTACATCTCTCCCAAGGCAGAATTCACGCCGAAAACGATCGAAAGCAGAAACCTGCGTACAGCGCTCGTCTACCGCCTCCGCATCATCGTGGACAATCCCGGCAAGGGACTCAACCAGGGCATGCCCGTCAGCATCATCATCCCGAAAGCCGGATAACCGCAGCCGGGGCGGCCCCCCTCCATCCCCATGGACATTATCGAAACGGCAGACCTGGGCTACGTTTTCCCGGATGAAGCGCACCCGGCCCTGTCGGGCGTCGGCCTCACGGTATCCCGTGGCGAAGTGCTGGGCCTCGTCGGCCCGGACGGCGCGGGGAAAACCACTCTGATCCGGCTCCTCGCCGGCCTCTTCAAACCCTCCTCCGGCACGGTCCGCATCCTCGGCAGGGATCCCGTGCAGGACCATGCCCTGCTCAGTTCGAAAATCGGTTACATGCCGCAGAAATTCGGCCTCTACGAAGATCTCACCATCCGCGAAAACCTCGCCCTCTACGCCGACCTGCACAACGTACAGCCCGATGATGCCGCCGCACAGACACGGGAACTCCTGCGCACCGCCGGGCTCGAAGCCTTCACCGAACGCCCCGCCGGAAAACTCTCCGGCGGCATGAAACAGAAACTCGGCCTTGCCTGCGCCATGCTCGGCAACCCCGAAATCCTGCTGCTCGACGAACCGGGCGTCGGCGTCGATCCCCTCTCCCGCCGCGAACTCTGGGCCCTCGCCCGCCGGATGCGTGCGCAGGGCATCGCCATCGTCTGGGCCACCTCCTACCTCGACGAAGCTGCACAGTGCGACCGCGTCTGCATGGTTCACGAAGGCCGCATCCACTACCTCGGCAAGCCCGGCGACCTGCTCGGAAAGCTCGAAGGGCGCACCGTCTCCCTGACACCGCCGGAACAGAGCCGCATCTCCACCCTGCGGCGGCTCCAGGCACGGGAAGACGTGCTGGACGGCGTCATCGAAGGCAGCCGCATCCGCCTGCTCCTCCGCACCCCGTTCACCCCCGGCGGATGGACGGAAGAATTCCCGGACATCGGACTCGTGCGACCCACCTTCGAAGAAGCATTCATCGACCTGCTGGGGGGCGTCAAAAACCATCCCGCCACGCCCGCCATGGACAGCCGCTTTGCGGGTCGCGCACCGGACAAACCCGTCGTCATCGCCGAAAACCTGACGAAAACATTCGGAGACTTCGTCGCGGACGACCACCTGAACTTCCACGTCATGCCCGGAGAAATCTTCGGCCTCATCGGCCCCAACGGCGCGGGCAAAACCACCGCATTCCGCATGATGTGCGGCCTGCTCCGCCCCACGAGCGGACGCGCCGAAATCCTCGGCATCGACCTCCGCAAAGACGCGCGGCGCGCACGCCAGCAGATCGGCTACATGGCGCAGAAATTTTCCTTGTACGGCACCCTCTCCGTCCGGCAGAACCTCGTCTTCTTCTCCGGCATCTACGGCCTCTCCGGCGCCCGGCAGCAGGAAAAAATCGAAGAAGCCGTCCATGCCTTCGCTCTGGAGGAATACATCAACCATGATGCCGGAACCCTCCCGCTCGGCATCAAGCAGCGGCTCTCCCTCGCCTGCGCCGTCATGCACGGCCCCGCCTTCCTCTTCCTCGACGAACCGACCTCCGGCGTCGATCCCATCGCACGACGCGAATTCTGGGAACGCATCAACGCCATGTCGGAACAGGGCATCACCATCATCGTCACCACGCACTTCATGGACGAAGCCCAGTACATGCACCGCATGTGCATCATCGACCGGGGCAAAATCATCGCCATGGGTTCCCCCGAAGCCCTGAAAGCCTCCGCCGCCACGGAACGGCACCCCGATCCCACCATGGAACAGGCCTTCATCTCCCTCATCGAGAAAGGAGGCGGCGCGTGACCCCGCCCCGCATCTCATGGAGAAGGCTCCGCGCCCTCATCGTCAAGGAAAGCCGCCAGATCATGCGGGACCCCAGCAGCATCCTCCTCGCCGTCGTCCTACCCCTCATGATGATCTTCCTGTACGGCTACGGGCTGAACCTCGACACCACCGTCACCCGCATCGGCGTACTCATCGAAGACAACGGGGCGGACGGCTACCGCCTGTACGAACGCTTCACCGGCTCCCCCTCCTTCAAACCCACCCTGCTCAAGGACAGGGACACCATGATGAACCGCCTCGAAACGGGAGACCTCCAGGCAGGCATCGTCATCCCGAACGACTACTCCGCCCGGCTCCGCAGCGGCAGGCCGCCGCAGGTACAGCTTCTGGCCGACGGAGCGGAACCGAACAGCGCCACCTTCGTCGCCGCCTACGTACAAGGAGCCTATGCGCTCGAATACCAATCCATGCTCGACGAAGCAGGAACCAAACCGCCTCCCATGATCGAAGCCGTACCCAGCTACTGGTACAACCCGGAATGCATCAGCCGCTACAACCTCATTCCCGGCTCCATCTCCGTCATCATGTCCATGGTCGGGGCCATCCTCACTTCCCTCATCGTCGCCCGCGAATGGGAACGCGGCACCATGGAAGCCCTCCTCGCCTCCTCCGTCACCCGTACCGAATTCCTCCTCTCCAAAACCATCCCCTACTTCGGCCTCGGCCTCGTCTCCATGACCGTCTGCACCCTCGTGGCCACCTCCATCATGGGCGTACCCATGCGCGGCTCGTGGTGGCTGCTCTACCTGCTCACAGCCCTCTTCCTCGGCAGCGCGCTCGGCATGGGGCTCTTCCTCTCCACCACCCTGCGCAACCAATTCAATGCAGCGCAGGCAGCCCTGCTCACCGCCCTACTGCCCAACATGCTCCTCTCCGGCTTCATCTTCGAAATCACCAGCATGCCCTGGGCCATCCGCACCGCCACTTACCTCCTGCCCGCCCGCTACTTCGTCAACGCACTGCAAACCCACTTCCAGGCGGGCAACATCGCCTACATACTCTGCATCAACATCATCTTCCTCCTCCTCGCCACCGTCTTCTGGATCGGACTCACTGCCCGGTACACGAAAAAACGACTCGACGACTGACCAAAATCATGTTCCGCCGCCTCGCCACACTCATCGTCAAGGAACTCCAAAACCTCTTCCGGCACCCGCAGAGCGCCCGGATGCTCATCGTACCCGTCATCATCCAGCTCATCATCTTCCCGCTCGTAGCCACCATGGAAGTGAAAAACTGCACCCTCGGAATCTACAACGAAGATGCAGGAACCACCGCCAACGAACTCGTCCAGCGGCTCGCCGCCTCGCCGTACATGCACCGCGTCGAAACCTACTACAACGACGATGACGTACGGAACGCCCTCGACCGGCAGGACGTCATGCTCGTCGTCAAAATCCCGCCGGACTTCTCCGCCCGGCTCGCCCGGGGAGAAACGGCCCGGCTGCAAGGACTCATCGACGGACGACGCTCCAACTCCGCCCAGATCGCCTTCGGCTACGTCAACACCATCATTCAGAACATGAATGCCGAACTGGTGCCGAACCTCCCCATCGCCACCGCCATCGTCACCCGCAGCCTGTACAACCCCTCCCTCGAATACCGCTGGTTCATCCTGCCCGGCCTCGTCGCCCTCATCTCCTCCATGTCCTGCCTCATGATCACCACCCTCTCCCTCGCACGGGAAAAGGAAGAAGGCACCTACGAACAGCTCCTCGTCACCCCCCTCTCCATCTTCCAGATCATGATCGGCAAAACCGTACCCGCCATCATCGTTGCACTGGCGCAGGGCACCATCATCACCATCGGCGCGGTCTGGCTCTACGGCGTACCGTTCGACGGCTCGCTGGCCGTCATGTACGGAGCCATGCTCCTGTTCGCCCTCGCCATGAGCGGCATCGGCATCTTCATCTCCTCCCTCTGCAACACCCAGCAGCAGGCCTTCATCGGCACCTTCTGCTTCCTCGTGCCCGCCATCGTCATCTCCGGGCTCCTCTCCCCCGTGGCGAACATGCCCGCCTTCCTCCAGCACTGCACCCAGTGGAACCCGCTCACGCACATCATCCACATCGTCCAGGGAATCTTCCTGAAAGGCTACGGCCTCGAACAAATCGGCATGCAATTGCGCCAGCTTGCGCTCATCGCCTGCATCACCCTGAGCATCTCCTACCTCGTCATGAAAAAACAGAGCGGCACCTGAACGATCAACCTCCTCACATCCTCCGCCATGCCAATACGACACGCCACCGCAGCAGACCTTCCCGCCATCATGCACATCGTGCGCGAAACGATAGCCATCATGCACGAAAGCGGCAACGACCAGTGGGATCACACCTACCCCACCCCCGGCGACTTCCTGCAAGACATCGCCTCCGGCACACTCCATGTAGACGCCGCCGAAACCGGCTCCCTCAGAGGCTTTGCCTGCATCAATTCCTGCGAACCGGAAGAATATGCCCCTCTGCCATGGCAAACCGATCCCCCGTCCCTCGTCATCCACCGCATGGCCGTATCTCCGGCCTTCCGCCGCGAAGGTATCGGCAAAGCACTTCTCGACTTCGCCGAAACCAAAGCCTCGGAGGCAACCGCCCGCTCCCTCAAAACCGACACCCACACCGCCAACCCGTCGATGAACGCCCTGCTTCAGGCATGCGGCTACCGCCCCGTCGGCCGCATCCGGTTCAAAGGAAAAGCCAAACCTTTCATCTGCTACGAAAAGAACCTGTAACACACATCAATCACAAAAAACAAAGCATCAACATCGTATCACATAACAACACTCACAGCTTGCCATCCGGAGCATTGATGGTATAATAAGCAATCATGCTTCTCCACTTCTACAAAATGACGGGGGCGGGTAACGACTTCGTCATGGTCGACAACCGCGATCTCTCTCTCACGCCGCACCTTGATGCGGAAACCATTGAAGCGCTCTGCAACCGCCGCTTCGGCATCGGAGCAGACGGCCTGCTCGCCGTCGAACCCTCCCGGGGCCAGGGCGACTACCGCATGCGCTACTACAACGCCGACGGCAGCGAAGCCGACATGTGCGGCAACGGAGCCAGATGTTTCGCCGCATTCGCTTCCGCCCTGACGGACGGCGACCTCGGCGACATCAGCTTTGAAACCGCCGCAGGCCTCATACGCGCCCGCTTCGAAGACGACGGCAACATCACCATCAGCCTCACCACGCCGAAAGACCTGCAAATCAACGTCCTTCCGGCCGACGACACCGTACTGGCACCCGTCCACTTCATCAACACGGGCGTACCTCATGCCGTCGTCTTCCTCCCTTCCGTGGAAGATCTCGACATCGTGGAGGCAGGCTCCTACCTCCGGTACCACAAGGCATTCTCGCCCGCCGGCACCAATGCCAACTTCGCAGCCATCCTCAACCCGCAGCACCTCCAGATCCGAACCTACGAACGCGGCATCGAAGACGAAACGCTCGCCTGCGGCACCGGAATGACCGCCACCGCCCTGCTCCACGCAGCCCTGACCGATGCCCCTTCCCCCATCAAGCTCGACGTCGCCGGAGGCGACACGCTCTCCATCGGCTTCAAACGGGACGGACTCAACTTCACCGATGTGACCCTGACCGGCCCGGCGCTGTTCGTCTTCGAAGGCGACATCGAATTGACCGGAGAAATAGAGCTCGAACAACATTGAGCCATGAGTATCCAAACCTGCCCGGGGGACGGGACAATCTCCCTGCCCGCGGGGTGCCTCAGCCACTTCACCATGTCACCATCAGGAAGCCATAACCGCCATCGGCACATCATCCTCATCGGGCTCATGGGCTGCGGCAAAACGACCGTAGGCCGTGAACTGAGCAAACTGAGAGGCACCCCCTTTCTGGATACCGACTTCGTCATCGAAGAACAACTCGGCAGAAACATCGCAGACATATTCAGCGACGAAGGCGAAGACTACTTCCGCAAACTCGAGACCACCCTCCTGCGCTACCTCGTTCAGGAAAAAACGGATGCATCCTACATCATCTCCACGGGTGGAGGCATCGTCATCCGCCCGGAAAACCGCACCCTCCTGCGGCAGCTCGGATACAACGTCTGGCTCAATGTGGATGTACCCGTATTGATCCAGCGCACGGCACGGGCCAACAACCGGCCTCTCCTGCACAACGTCGACCCGGCGGAACGCCTCAAAACGCTCTTCGCCACGCGCCGCCCCATGTACGAAGAAACGGCGCACGACCAGTTCGACACCTCTGCTCTCGAACTTCACGAAGTGGCCCGCATGATCAATCAGGGCGCCGAACGGCACTTCTCGCGTCCCGACACGGGACGACCGGAAGAATAAAACCGGCACGTCACTGCCTCCAATCTATTTATTAGAACAATTCCAAAAATATCGGTGACAATCGACCGAAACAGCTTGACTCAGCATATCCTGATAGTATATGCTGAGTGCAGAAGAAAAAGCCCTCAAGGCGAATTTTCAATCCTGATTATATGAAACCAGTTACATTCAACTGCACAGTACTCCGCGACGGCCACCAGTCCTTGGCCGCGACCCGCATGTCCACCGAGCAGATGCTCCCCATTGCCCCCATTCTCGACGGCATGGGCTTCAGCGCGCTTGAAACCTGGGGCGGAGCCACCATCGACGCAGGCCTTCGCTTCCTTGGAGAACTTCCCTTCGACCGACTCGACGCCTTGAAGAAAGCAGCCCCCAAAACTCCGCACATGATGCTCCTGCGCGGCCAGAACATGGTGGGCTACACCAACTATGCCGACGACGTCGTCGAAGCATTCATCAAGTGCAGCGTCAAGCACGGCATGAACATCTTCCGCATCTTTGACTGCCTCAACGACCCGCGCAACATGGAAACCTCCATCCGCGCCGCCAAGGCCGCCGGGGCGCAGGCACACGGCACCATCTGCTACACCACCTCCCCCGTCCACAACGTCGAAAGCTTCGTCGAACTCGGCAAGCAAATCGCCGCCATGGGAGCCGATGCCATCGTCCTGAAAGACATGGCAGGCCTCATCCCGCCCAGCGAAACCTTCGCCATCGTCGACGGACTTCGCAAAGCCGTCGACATCCCCGTGTGGATCCACACCCACGACACCGCCGGACTCGGCGCCTCCACCCTCATCGCCGGCATTGATGCCGGAGCCGGAGCTGTGGACGTCTCCATCGCCCCCTTTGCCAACGGCACTGGCCAGCCGGACTGCCTCCGCATGCTCGCACTCCTCAAGGGCAACCCCCGCTGCCCCGAATACGACGCGGAAAAACTCGTTGAAGTGCAGGCCATGCTCCAGCCCATCTACGAAAGCCTCAGCAAATTCACCTCCCACAAAAATGAAGTGGTGGACTCCGACACGCTGCGCTACCAGGTACCCGGAGGCATGCTCTCGAACTTCCGCACCCAGCTTCAGGAACAGGGCATGAGCGACAAATTCGACGAAGTATTCGCCGAAATCCCCGTCGTCCGCAAAGCTCTCGGCTGGATCCCGCTCGTCACCCCGACCTCGCAGATCGTCGGCGTACAGGCCATGATGAACGTCAAATTCGGCCGTTGGAAGAATATCACCCCGCAGGCTGCCGACATCGCCCTCGGCTACTACGGCCACACCCCGGCTCCCGTCGACCCCGACGTGCAGAAACTCTGCGCCGAAAAAATGGGCAAGGAACCGATCACCTGCCGCCCGGCCGACCTCATCAAGCCCGGCATGGAAGACCTCCGCGCCAAACTCGCCGCCAAGGGACTCCCCACCGACGACGAAACATGTGTCATCTACGCCATGTTCCCGCAGCAGCTTGAAGACTACTACAACCCGAACAAGCCGAAACCCGAAGCGCCCACGGCCAAGCCCGCCCCCGCTCCGGCCTCCATCGCTTCCATTCCGGTCACCACCGCAGGATGCTCCGCCATCATCAACGGCAACAAGATGACGCTCAACATCGGCGGCCAGACGCACGAAATCGTCGTTCAGGAACTCTGATCGCCTTCGTCCATCCCTTCACGCAAAGCCCCTGCCCGGTTCGCCCGGCGCAGGGGCTTTACGCATCTTCCCCGCGGCAGGCACATCAAAAAAGCCGCTCCCTCTTCCGGAAGCGGCTCATGAAAAAAACATCTTCAGGCGTCAAGGCTTGGCGTCCGTATCCCAGGCCGTCATCCACTCCACCTTGTCCAGCTTGAACCCGCGGTCCAAAAGCATCTTGTGCATACCCGGCAGGTGAGATGCTCCGTAAAAAATAGCCACGCGGTTATTCCCCGGCTCCTTCATCACGGCATCGAACACCTCGAAACACTTCTCATTGCGCCCGGTAAGAATCACCGAATCCGTCATGGACTCCTTCTCCTCCTCGGAAGCCATCACCTTGATCAGCTCCGAACGCAGAAAACGCGTATCCTTCCTCAACAGGGCCGCCACGAAAAGCACCGGATCCGGCTCGTACGCAGGCTTCTCTTCATCGTCCGACATGAAATCCATCAGCATGAACTTCACGAACGACTCGCCCTTCTTCTCCATGGCCGACTTCAACTCCTTCAACGACATATCCGCGTGCACGAAAATGCCCGCACTCATGTAATCAATGGCTTCCGACTGCGTCGCCAAACCGAGCATTCCCGCAAGCGCATCGTAATAAGGCTCGAGCAACCCCATCAGAAAATACTTGCGGGCGCTCTCCTGCTGCCTGTTCATGATATCCTGCAGCTCCTTCATCTCCGGCAGGGAAAGCCCCTCGCCGTTCTCCACCTTCTGCATCAGGGCCGCACAGCGGGGAATATCCTCACCGCCCACCATCTCGAAAAAAACTTTGTCGTAATCGTAAAACAGCTCATTCAGATGATCGTAGTACTTCTTGTCCGCAAGATGAACCGCGCCGAGAAGCTCGACCTGCCTGCCATCCGGCCCCGTATAGAACGCATGCGGCATCTGGAGCAGCATCCTGCCCTCGCCGCGATCGACCACCTTCAGCCCCTTCTCGACATAGGCATCCGTATCGGCATCCTGTCCGGCATACAGGGACCCGCCGCACAACACGGCAAAAGCACCCAGCCCGAACAGCCATTTCTTCATCAAGGTAGATGTCAACATGGCACTATCGTGACACAACAACCGCAATCAAGGCAAACAAAAAGCCTGCCAGCCGCGCAAAAAACGGGGCAGCATCCTTACTTGGGCACCGTCTCCGTATCCCAGGCCACCAGCCATTCCACCTTGTCCAGCTTGAACCCGCGGTCCAGAAGCATCCGGTGCATACCCGGCAAATGGGCGGAACCGTAGAAAATACCGATATGCTTGTTCTCCTTGTCCTTATTCACCGAATCGAACACCTCGAAACACTTCTCGTTGCGTCCATCCAGAATCACCGACCATTTTTCTGCCTTGCCGCCTACCTCGGCCGAAGCCATCAGCTTAATCGCTTCCCCCTTCAAATAACGGTAATTTCCGCTCAACAAAGCTCCCGCCATACCCAGCAGATCGATATCCATACTGTCCCTCACCTTTTGACGATCGGACATCGACGTCACCTCGGACCATATCGATTGGCCGCGCTTCTCCAACTCCTGATCGAACTCCGCCGCCGTCATATCCGCATGCACAAACGTACTGTGCGCATAATAATCGATTCCGTCCTTCTGGGAAACCATGCCCAAGGCGCTCGCCATGGTCGCGTACATCGGCCCGAGCAGCTTCATGAGTACATTCTCGTCATCGCGCACTTTCTGTGCCTTGACGAGCATCTGCTCCATCTCCTTCTCCTCCTCGGCAGTCAGCATCCCGCCGCTCTTCAGTTTACGCTGCAATTCACCGATGCGGGGAATATCCTCGCCGCCCACCATCTCGAACAAAAGCTTGTCGCACTGCCCGAAAATCGCTTCCAAATCCTTGTAATACTGTTTCTCCCCCACATGCACCGCCCCGATCAGCTCGACCATCCTGCCATCCGGCCCCGTGTACACAGCACGCGGCGTCAGCAACTTGCGGCTCCCGTTGCCGAAATCCTGCACCAGAATCGACTTTTCGGGATAGACCTTTTCCTGTCCGGCATCGGCCGGAGCAGCAAACAACGCCCCGGCCATCATGCCGCTCAGGCAGCAAACAACTCCTAACTTCTTCCAAAAACCTGAAAATTTCATGTTGATGCATTATCGCACACCGTCGGCCCGCACGGCAACACCAAAACGCAGCAGCATGCCACCAACATTGCATTCAGGACACCGACACACGGAATTCGTACGGCTCCACGCGCCCCCTGTCGAGGCATCCCCATGTCCAGTAATACATCGCCTGCAAATCCGTCTGATCCAGATTGGCGAAAACGTGTGCCGCCTCCGCCCGATACCGGGGCACGGCAATCCGCCGCACGTGCATCTGCTCCACCAGCGCCAGAGCCTCCTCCCGTCCGGCGCGGAAAATCTCGTCCGCCCTCGGCAGCCTCTCCAGCAGCCCGTCCGGCAGCAGCCATTGGGAAATCCCGACACCGTACTGCGAAGCGCACAGGCGCAGCTCATCCTCTTCCTCCTGAGCCAGAGCCTCGCCCACCAGCACCAGCTCGCACTCCTGCGCCCACAACCCGGCGGACAAGGCGCGGAACAAAGCGCGGCGGTTACTCTCCTCGGCAAAAGACAGGCAAATGCTCCGGTACGAAAGCGGAGACTCTCCTGAATCCGCCCATGCCCGGCACACCTCCTCATTCATCACAAAGGCATCTTCCTCCCAATGCCCCTCGGACCATTGCACCGCCACGACATCGGGATGCAACCACGAAAAATCATCCTGCGAAGGGTACACGAACACGCCCAGCCCGGCCGTATCCAGCGACCTGACGACGAGGGCAAGCGCCTTGTGGTAACGATCGTACCCTTCCGCCTTGGAAGCCGCACCCGCCTCGAACAGAGGATGCAGGGAACGGGAATCGGCCTGTTGCTCCGCATCCTTGAAATAATACCCCTGTCCGTTCTCGACGCGCGCCAGACAGGAATCGGGATCCAGCACCATGAACGAAAAATGCGAACGGTAGGAACGGTCGGAATACTCGTCGCCCAGCACGGAGCGCACGAGGCGGATCAGCTCGGTGCCCTTGATGGCATGCTCGCTGTCCCGTGGAAGAAGGCCGGGCAGAATCTCCTGAAGTCGTGCGCGTAAACTCATCGTAGGCAGACATCATACAACAAACGGAAGGCGGCGTCAACCGCCGGAAGCGGCGAAACCGGCCTCTTCACCGGATATCCGTCCAAACCGGGCGGTGGTCGCTCGCCTTCCTCACAGAGGGAATATCCACCACGCCGGAACGGCTCCTGTCCCCCAGCCTCTCCTTCAACGCACGGTTCACGAAAATATGGTCGAACGTCTGGTACACATGTTCCGGCCTGTAATAAATCGTCCATGCCTCCCCGCGCGAATCCTTCGGATTCAGCCGCTCCATCGGGACGGACGACGAATTGCCCGAACCGAGCGTCCTCACGGCGGAATCGGCCGGACCGTCGTTGAAATCTCCGAACAGTACGACAGGCAGCCCCGGCTTGCTCCGCATCAGCCGGGCCAGATACAGGGCCACCGTCTCCGCCTCGCGCCTGCGAAGACTGGCGGCTGCCGCACGATCCTCCGACACCCGGGACTTCAAATGCACGCCCACAATGCGAAACAGGCGGCCGTCCTCCGGCTTCACCGTCACATCGAGAATCCCACGCAGCATCTGCCTCCGGTGATCCCCGTAAAGAGGATAATTCGCGCGGGAATCATCCGCCGCCAGAGGATGCGCGGACAACAAGGCCAAAGCCCTGTCCTCGCCGTCCCTCTCCAGCACCTTGGCATAAGGATAGGACATACCCCTCTTCTTCAACCGTGCAGACAAATCATTCAGCGCTTCCCTGCCCCCGACCTCCGCCAGGCCGATCACATCCGGCTTCACCGAAGCGATGCAATCCGCCACGGCATCCTTCGCCTCATCGGACTTCATCGAAACCGGGTACGAAGCGCGCCGCCTCTCGCCCGCTACGAAATAATTCTGCACATTATACATCATGAACCGCAGCGGCTTTCCGGCGGCAGGCACATCCACACGGCTGCCTTCCGGCCCCAAATCGTCCGAAGAATACTCGACGGCAGCCGGGGAAACCTTCGTATCCGAGGCATCGTTCGTACAATGCTCCCACAGCAGGGATGCAAGCCCCAGCAGAAGCAGCAAAAGAAGCTGGTCGGGCCGCAAGCGGCGGCGGCGGGAACGGCGGATGGCAGCACTCATGCGAACTCCGCCGAGCCTAGGGAAAGAGAGTCCGCGTGTCAACAATGAAGTTTGGGCTTGCCTTCCAAGGAGGAAAGTAATAGATAGGCGCATGGGACTTTTTCAAGATCAGACCGATTCGCTCTCCGAACTTCGCCGCCTTGCCGCTCTCGTCATGGACCCTGTCCGGCTGCATGAAATCGGAGCCTCCCAATGGCCCCTCGCCATGATCGCCTACGGCCTCACCACCTGCAACGACACGGACAAAGTTGAATACAGCCTCGGCATCTACCCCCACTTTGTCCGCTACACCCCAGCGCCGGAACGCCTCCGCTGCCTCTCCCAGCTCTCCCGCTTCATCGTCCAGCGCAAGGGCGACGGCTGGCGAGCCTTCCTCTGCTTCGCTCTGGCCGATCCCGATGCCTCCCTGCGGCGCCACGCCGCCTTCCTCATCGCCACCCTCGCCCCGCCTACTGCGGCGGAAAGATTCACCGGCATCGAAGAACTCTGCAACCTCCTTTCCATGCCCCTGCCGGAAACCGCCGAACCCCTTCCCTCACGCACGCCCCTGCTCGATTCTACCCTCAGCCTGAGCGACCTCCGCTTCCTGCCCGTCCTCCGCACCGTCATCAGCCAGGAAAACGAACAAACCCTCAGCACATGGCTTGCCGAGCTGGATGCCACGCCGAACGCCCTGAGCTGCGAATGGCTGCTCGACTGCCTTAAGGCCCATCCCGGCCTCCATGCGGACATCTGCGGCACACTCTGCCGCATCGCCCCCAAAGCCGAACAGATCGTCGACCTCATCCTCCCCGTACCCACCTGGCAATATGCTAAACCCGTTCCCCAGCCTCTGCACGGATGGACCCGCCCGGAATACTTCCAGCGCATGCTGCACCGCCTTGCCCCGCACATGGACGGCGACGAAATCGACCGCATCCGGAATGCCTGGAGCTGAAGAAAACCGTAAAAACACCCTGCTTTCCCTCATTTCGCATCTTTTTTGCAACATGGTGAAAAACAGGCATCATACAAGATATGGTACAGGTGCCGGCATAACCGCTGCCACATCCTTTGCCCCCTCCGTTTTCATTTCCGACTCTTTCGGAAAACCGAAAATTTTCGCCTTGCCTAATCATCAGGATTTCCGTAATATCCGACTCAAGGGAACCCCGACATGAAAGCTACGCGCACGCAAACAAAAGGAACACAAACAGCCCATGATGCACAGGTACTTGCCGACTTCATCCTGTTTTCCCAGCGTTCATGCATCCTCCGCCTTTCCGGCGAATTGAGCCAGGACAAAATCTCCTACCCCCAATTCTTCCTCCTCGCCTATCTCGCCAGTGAAGACTGCCTCTCCATGAGCAGCATCGCCAAGATGATGGGCCATTCCACCGCTGCATCCACCGGCATGGTGGACAAATTGCAGGAGCTCGGCCTCACCGCCCGCACGTCCGCCGTATCCGACCGCCGCAAAATCATGGTGCGCATCACCAAACAAGGCGCGGAACTCGTCGAACGCATGCGTGCCAACATCGCCCGCGATCTGGCCGACATCATGAGCAACGCCCCCGTCGACACGGAAGCGACCATTGCTCCCGCTGCCTCCGCCCTTTCCAGGAGCCAGCGCCATTTGACCCTTTCCTGAACACACACGCATATGAACACGCCTTCGTACCTTCGTGGTCTGAACGCATACCCCGAAAACTACGCCCAGTTCATCACCCGGATTCCCGGTATTGAAACGACGACGGACCGGGCGACAATGCTTTCACGCCTGCAACCCGAACATGACCGCATCCTCAGGGAAGACGGCATCAACCCCATCGACCTCCGACGCGCCCAGCAGGTGCATGGCAACAAAGTCGCCCTCGTCGGTGACATCGGCTGTTCCTACCCCGTCGAAGGCGTAGACGGCCTGCTCTGCTCCGGCGTCGCAGACTGCTGCCTCGGCATCTACGTGGCCGACTGCGCCGCAGTCTGGATCTACGACACCGTCACCGGCTCCCGCGCCCTGCTCCACTCCGGCAAGGTCGGCACGGAAAACAACATCGTCGCGTCCGCCATGCACGGCATGCGCAGCATGTTGAAAGTAAAGCCTGCCGACTGCATCGCCGTCATCTCCCCGTGCATCCGGCCGCCCCATTACGAAATGGACATCCCCGGCACCATCGCCTCGCAGCTTGAGGCATGCGGCATCCTCCCGGCCAACATCACGGATAGCGGGCTCGATACGGCTGCCGACCTCGAAACCTTCTACTCCTACCGCATGGAGCAAGGCAACACGGGCCGCATGCTTGCCCTGTTCGGCCGCCAATCCCGCTGAACCGGCCATGCCCGAAACCTCCACAGCCCTACTCAAACAGAAACTGAGGGGGGCTGTCCTCTCGCGGCTCAAAGCCCTACCGGACGAAACGCGCGCACACTATTCAGCCGACTTGCGAACCCGGCTCGCACCATTGCTGTCCGGCGACACCCCTTTGAACATCTGCCTCTTCGCACCGCTGGCACACGAGGTCGACCTCATGCCCCTGCTGAAGGATCATCCGCAGCACCGCTACCACTTCCCCCTGTGCCTGCCCGGGCGCAAACTCGCCTTCCACCTCGTCCGGAACCCGGTTGAAGACCTCGAGCCGGGCGTTCTCGGCATTCTCGCTCCGAAACCCGCTCTGCCGCTCCTCGCACCGGAGGCAGCCGACCTCATCATCGTGCCGGGAGTCGCCTTCACGAAAGACGGTAACCGCCTCGGCTATGGAGGCGGCTATTATGACCGCTATCTGCCTCTCTGCCGGCAGGCCCGGCTCGTCTCCACGGCCTTCCCCGAACAAATGCAGGACACCCTTCCGCACGACATCCACGACTGTACCATTCCCCTCATCCTCACGGCGGGCAAAAGGTAAAAAACGCAGGCCAAGGCATATCCATGCCTCGCACCTGCGCCTGATTCATCAAACTCTCACCGCCGGGCAGGTTTGCGCCCGAACACGTAAAGCAGCAGCAGGGAAAACGCCACGGCACACACCGAGGCCAATACCATCGACATCGTCGAACCGAACCATGAATCGAAACCCAATTCACGGAACCCTGCAATTCCCAGACAAATATTGAAAAGCAGGCAAACGGCCTTTACCAACACTTCTGAAAAATGTTATTGATTCAAGGCTTTGGTCAAAGCTTCGGAATCGTAAAAATTCTTCGTCTTCAATTCGGCCACCAGCTTGGCGTATTCGGCGGCCAGCTCATCCACGCGGGGAGTATAAACCTGTTCCACATGAACGTTTTCTTCTTCGGTCAGCTCCTTCGGCATCCCGTCCACGATCGCCTTCATTTCCTGCTTGCTCTTCACCAAAGATTCGGCAGCTGCATCGGCGGATGCCTTATCCTTGATATCCTCAAGGAGATCATTCACCCCCTGTTGCAGGGCAATCAGCTTCTTCATGGCGGCATCCGTCTTCGATTCTTCGGAAGCGGGCTGAACAACAGCGGCCGGAACAGAAGATTTGTCAGCGGAAGGTGTTGTTTCCTGGGCAGATGCAGCGCATGCAAACAACGCCAAACCTAAGGAAATAGGAAATATGGTTCGCATGCGCGCAGTGTACGGGGAAGCCCCCATACTGTCAACGTTTTTATGAAGAATAATCCTACTTTTTAGACGATCCTGCGGCATCATTTTGCCGAAACGGAAAATTCCCGGCAGTATCCCGTCTTCATGAGGCAAAACACACCTCGAAATGTGACAAAAACAGCGGATCATGACATCGCATGAAAGAAACCGCACCGAAGGCCAGTAAAGAGGAAGACATGTATTCCCGCCTCTCCCGCAGCATCCTCTGCCTGACGGCATTGACCGTCTCCCAGGCATTTGCCGACCCGTCCGGACCGGGTCGCACCGCGTCGTTCGACTACGGGTGGAAATTCTCGCGTTTCGGCACCATGCCGGACGGTTCCATCACCCCCGAACCCGGCGGAGCCGCAGGCAGTATCAGCGCCGACAGCTCGGAAAAGGCCAACCTGGCCGCCCACGCCATCGACGGAGACCCCGCCACGCGCTGGTGCGCCGCCGACGCCAGAGAAGGACACCACATCATTCTGGACATGGGAGCGGACGTCTCGCCGCAAACCGTCTCCATCGACTGGGAAAAGAAACTCGCCCACCGCTTTCTTCTCGAAGGCTCCGCCGACGGCAAGCAATGGACGGCCATCGCAGACAAACGGAACGGCAGCGGCAACGAAACCCGCGATACCGTCCCGGCAACAGGCAAACACCGATACTACAAACTCACCGTCTTCGGCACGGGCAACGGAAACTGGGCCAGCGTCCGCGAACTCATACTCGCCGATGCGGACGGCAAACGCATCGCCCCCCTCGTCCCGTCCGAAGAACAGGCCAAGGATCCCCGCTCGCCGCTCTTCAACGACGCGGCATGGCGTACCCTCGACCTCCCGCACGACTGGGGCATCGAAGGCCCCTTCCGCATGGACCTTCCCAATGAAACGGGCAAACTGCCGTGGGAAGGCATCGGCTGGTACCGCAAAACATGGAATGTACCCGCAGATGCACAGGGACGGCGCTTCTTCCTTGACTTCGACGGCGTCATGTCCAAACCTCAAGTCTACGTCAACGGCCAACTCGCCGGAGAATGGAAATACGGCTACACCTCCTTCCGCGTAGACATCACCCCCTTCCTCCGCTACGGGCAGCCGAACACCGTTGCCGTCCGCGTGGACAATCCGCCGGAATCCTCGCGCTGGTATCCCGGCGGCGGTATCTACCGCCACGTCTGGCTCACCGAAGCCGCCCCCGTCCACATCGGCCACTGGGGCATCTACCTGCGCACTCCTCAGGTATCCACGCAGCAGGCCACTGTCGACGTCGACACGACCGTGGCCAACACCACCGGAAAAACCGTCACCCCCGTCGTCGTACAGGAAATCCTGAAACCGATGCCGCGAGGCAACACATCCAGCCCCACGCAGGACAACATCCGGGATGCGACGGACGGCCTTCAGGTCGTCGCCCGGGCGGAATCCCAGGGGCAGCCGCTCGCCCCCGGCAAGGAAGGAATCGTCACCGGACGCCTGACTGTCGGCAACCCCACGCTTTGGGACACGGAAAACCCGCATCTCTACACCGTACGCACCACCGTCAAAATCGACGGCAAAACAGTCGACACCCGCTTGACACCCCTCGGCATACGCTCCATCGAATGGAGGCCCGACGGCTTTTACCTCAACGAACGGCGCGTCGAACTCAAGGGCGTCTGCCAGCACTCCGATCTCGGCCCGCTCGGCACCGCCGTCCACACCCGGGGACTGGAACGCCAGCTTGAAATCCTCAAGCAAATGGGAGCCAACTCCATCCGCATGACCCACAACCCGCCCGCACCGGAACTGCTCGACCTCTGCGACCGCCACGGCATCCTCGTCATCGACGAATTGTTCGACATGTGGCGCGAACTCAAAAAACCGAACGACTACCACCGGTATTTCAACGACTGGCACGAGCGCGACCTCATCCACCTCTGCCGCCGCGACCGCAACCACCCCTCCGTCATCCTGTGGAGCACTGGCAACGAAGTGCATGAACAGTACCATCGCAAACCGCAGCATCTCGAAACCTCCCGCCGCCTGACGGAACTCTTCCACCGGGAAGACCCCACGCGCAAAGTGGGCGTCGGATGCAGCATCCCCGAAGCAGGCTACAACGGCTTCGGCGACACCTTCGACGTGCTGGGCTACAACTACAAGCCATGGGAATACAAAAAATTCAGCCAAAAACGGCCCAACCAGCCTTTCTTCGGCAGTGAAACATCCTCCTGCGTCAGCTCGCGCGGCGAATACTTCTTCCCCGTCGACTGGGACAAATCCAAAGGCTTCTTCAACTTCCAGGTCAGCTCCTACGACCTCTACGCCCCGGGCTGGGCCAACCGCCCCGACATCGAATTCGCCGGGCAGGACGACTCCGCCAAAGTCGCGGGCGAATACGTCTGGACGGGCTTCGACTACCTCGGAGAACCCACTCCCTACAACCGCGACGCCACCAACGCCCTCAACTTCTCGTCGCCCACCGAACGCGAAGCCTACATGAAGAAACTTCAGGAACTCGGCCACCGCGCTCCCTCGCGCAGCTCCTATTTCGGCATCGTCGACCTCTGCGGATTCCCGAAAGACCGCTTCTTCCTCTATCAGGCGCGCTGGAAACACGAGCAGCCTGTCGCCCACATCCTGCCCCACTGGAATTGGGAAGAGCGCAAAGGCGAGCCCACCCCCGTCCACCTCTACACCAATGGGGATGAAGCCGAACTCTTCCTGAACGGCCAGTCCCTCGGCACCCGCAAAAAGGGCAAGGCGGACGACGACCGCTACCGCCTCGTGTGGAAAGACGTCAACTACCAGCCGGGAGAACTCAAAGCCGTCGTCAAAAAAGGAGGCAAACCCTGGGCAGAACAAACCGTCCGCACGACCGGAGAACCGCAGAAAATCGCCATGGAAGCAGACCGTTCCACCATCAGCGGCGACGGACGCGACCTCTCCTACCTCACCGTCACCATCCGGGACAAACGCGGCGACATCGTCCCGCGCTCCAAGAACGACCTGACCTTCCAAATCGACGGCCCGGCGGACATCGTCGGCATCTGCAACGGCGATGCCACCGATTTCACCACCATGTCCAACCCGGAGAAAAAGACAACCATGCACATCAAAGCATACAACGGCATGGCGCAGGTCATCCTCCGATCCAGGCGGAACGCCTCCGGGCAAGCCACCCTCACCGTCTCGTCGCCGGGACTGGAAGGAGCAAAAACAGACATCCGCATCACTCCGGACAACGAAGGGCGGCAAAACCGCTGACGCCACGCGGCAGCACTCATTTCCCGGCGGGCCGTAGGCAACTGCGGCCCCTTGTTGTCACCTCCGCACCACCCACGGCCAATGACAGACTGCATCATCGCCAACCCGCCGGGCGGAGCGTATCATTCACTCATGGCTATCGAGAAGTTTTACGAACACACTCCTTCCATCGATCCCACCGCATTCATCGCCGCCAGCGCCGACCTCATCGGCCGGGTTCGCATCGACAAGGACGCGAGCATCTGGTACAACACCACCCTGCGCGGCGACATCAACAGCATCACCGTCGGCGAAGGCTCCAATATTCAGGACAATTGTTGCGTCCATCTCGCGGACGACTATGGCTGCCATCTGGGTAAATATGTCACCGTCGGCCACAGCGTCACACTCCATGCCTGCACCGTCGAAGACAAATGCCTCATCGGCATGGGTGCCACCGTCCTGGACGGCGCCGTCATCGGCCTCGGCTCCATCGTCGGAGCCAATGCACTCGTCACCAAGGGCACCATCGTCCCCCCCCATTCCCTTGTCCTCGGCTCTCCGGCAAAAGTCGTCAAAACACTCGACGAAAGCGTCGAACAGGCCAATTACGACCACGCGTGCAAATACATACGCGTCGCCAAACTCTTCCGCGAACGCCCCGAGGTCTGAACCTCTCCATCCGGTCTTTCCCGACGGCCCGCCTGCAACAAGGCGGGCCTTTTATTTGGCGGCGTTCCGCGGCGGACGAATCGCGAGCAGATCGAAAAGCTCCGGACTCACGCGCTTGATGCCCATCCCCAGATAATGGATCAGCAAATAAATCGCCGGTACGGCGAAAAACCAGCACCATTTCGGGAACGACGCATCCTGCACATCGAACGGAAGCAAATACACCAGCAGGCTGATCACCAGCATGTGCAGCACATACACGAGGAACACCGTCTGCCCCAAGCTTGCCATCCACCGGGCAAACCGGGGAAAAAGCTGCTCGATCCACAAAGCCACAACGCACGTCGCGCCGATATAGCAGACGATCCCGAGATGGGACATATGCGGCAGAGTCTTCGCCTCATACCACAAAACCACTGCAAACAGCCCCACGATCCACCAGCTCTGCCTACGGAGAAAAGAGGCAATCGCCGTCAGGGGAATCGACGTCAGGCTGATGCCGAGTGCAAAAAAGGCGATCTCCCGGGGATGAATCACCTGATAGCCGTCGATCATGAAATGGTTGCAGGCCAAGCCCTGCCCGAAACACAGGCAGGCGATAATCAGCGGATACAGGCACCTCCTGCGTCCCAGAGCCGCCAGAAAACCGCAGGCCAGAGTCAGCAGGATCAAATCCCTCAAAAACCAGAACGGCCCCGGCGGCTGATCTCCGATACCGAACACGTGCATCAGCACATCCAGCCGCTCCTCCCAATCGCCATCCGCCAGAGGATCAAGCACCTGCCACATCCAGAACCTCGTCCACCCCAGGCAGATGATATAAAGGCCGATCAGCAGCACATAGGCGGCAATCATGCGCCATGCGCGCTTCAACTGGGGAAACCAGACGCCCGGCGGACAACTGCGGGCCATGAAATACCCGGCTACCACGAACAGCAGGCACATCCGGCCCGATCCTGTGAACCACATCCCCTGCTTGATCGACATCACTGTCGGCGCATGCGTCAGCATCGTCGCCAGCATCGTAATCACGCGGGCGATATCCACCCACGCCACGCGGGGCGAACGGCTTACCGTCGGCAATGCCTCCGGCGCCACGGCAAACGGCTGAACAACGGCACTCATGCAAAAGAGGGAATGGAAGCGGCGCACTCCGACCGGCGGGTACGAAAAACCTCCGGCTCCGAAGCACACACGACTGTTCCAGGCAAGGAAACCGACATGGTACGGAAGGAAACCGGAGGTCTTGAAAAACCGTAAAAACGGAACCGGGATTATTCGACGATCACCGCAACCTTGATACCCTTCATCTGAACATTCGTCTCAAAGGCATCAACGATATTGTCCAGGCTGAAACGATGGGAAATCAGATCGGTCAACGGCAAGCCGATACCATAGGCACGCTTCAGGAAGTCGAACGTAATCACGTAATCCTGCGGCGTGTAGAGCCACGAACCGACGGCCGTGATTTCCTTATTGCAAATATCGTAATGGTGGTTGATCACGCTCTGTCCGCCATCCATGAAGAAGCCCACTTCGCACAGGCCGCCGCCGCGCTTCACCAGCTTCCATGCATTGGCTCCGGCTGCGCCCACGCCCGTGCACTGGAACACGAAATCGGCCAAGTGTCCGTTGTTGGCTGCCTTCACAGCTTCGGCGATCGCTTCGATACCGTCGTACTTCGTGAAATTGATCCCCTTCATCGCACCCATGCTGCGGGCCATCTCAAGGCGGGAATCATTGCCGTCCAGAGCAATAATATTCTCAATACCCATCGTGCGCAGCGTGGCGATCTGCAGCAGGCCGATCGGGCCGCAACCTTGCACCAGCACCACGGAGCTGAAATTCAACAGGCCCGTCGTCTTCGCACGTTCGAGAGAATGCACCACCACGGCGGAAGGTTCCACCAGAATACGCTGGTCGAGCGTCAGATCGCTCACATTGAACACAGTCGAACCCGGGCGGATCACAATATATTCGCCGAAGAAACCGTTGAAATGCACATCGTCGTCGGGAATGAGGCCATACACGCCCACATTCTCGCACATATTCACGCGGCCCGGCATATTCTTGCAGGGATCGCACTTGCCGCAGGGAAGAATGCAGGTCACGATCTTGTCGCCTACCTTCAGCGGACGCCCGGCCGTATCTTCCGTCCAGTTCTTGCCGAGCTTCACGATCTCGCCCGTACCTTCGTGGCCGAGCACCACCGGAGCGAGGCCGAAGGGATCGCGGTTGTATTCATGGCCGTCCGTACCGCAAATACCGCAAGCTTCCACCTTGACCAGAATCTGGTCATCGGAAATTTCGGGAATGGAATACGAACGCATTTCGACGGACTTCGGACCAGTCAGCATGGCCACACGAGCAGTAGCAGGAATCATCGGATTAATATAAGTAGAAAATGAAATCGGACGGCGCCACCATGGCGCCGCGACCGGGCGTACTATACAAAGCCTAGCAAGGAACAGCAAGCACGAAACCGGGCCGCGACAGGAAAAAAAAGACGATTTGCGACATATTGCCATCCGTCCTGAATTCCATTGGACATCAACGGGCGAAAAACGGTTCCACCGATAAACCTTCCCTCTGAACTGAAAGAACATCCGCCCGCTTCCGTATATGTAACATATGTCCCGATTCTTCATGGCACCTCTACTTGCAGGCAGCCTGGCATTCCCTCTCGCGGGAACACCCCAGGCAGCCGAATCCTCTCCGGCACAAACCGCCCCCTCCTCCCAGAACGCGGCACGTACCGACACCCTGCAGAAAGACGGCGTCTCCGCCACATTTGCCCCCCAAACCGGACACATCACGAACCTTCAATTCGGCAAGCAGCGCATCGACATGTTCAACAATGCCTGGGGAGGCCCCTCCTTCCGCATCACCGATGCCCAAGGCCGCCAGACCGTCCCGGTCCTCGTCCGCCAGCCGGGGCATGCGCCCTCTTTTGCCGCTCAACAGGGCGACCTCAAAATGGGCATCTCCTACGGCGTCGAACAGGGAGCCCTTGCCGCCACCGTCACCGTCGCCAACAAGGGAAAAACGGCAGTGACGCCCGACAGCCTCGCCCTCACACTGGGCATCGACACATGCATGATCAGCCATCCGCAATGGAACACCAAACACTTTCCTACCTTCCTCCGCTGTGAAAAAACCCACTTCTGGGGCTACGCCATGTCGCCGGAAGGAAGCATCCTAGGCATCTTCTCCCCCGATGCCATCCCTGCATGGAGCCTGAACTACAACAACGGAGGCCATCGCATCAACGGCATCAACCTGAACCTGCTGGCGGGCGCTCCCCTGCCCGCCCGCTCCCCGCAAACCTCCAACGAACTCAAACCCGGCGAAGAACGCACATGGAAAATCTACCTCGTACCCATCCCCTCGCTGAAAGAAGTGCCCGCCTGTGCCTCCCGTTACACGGATGCCTCCTACCTCACAGCCGACCGCTACACCGTCGAACCCGGCGAGCAGATTCGCCTGCACCTTGCGGGTGCCGATCACTCCAAAGCCACGGTTCAGCACAAAGGACAAAACATCGCCCTGCCTGAAGCCAAAGACAGGGAAATCCTCTGGCAGGCACCGAAGGAGCCGGGATTCTACCGCATCGCCATCGAAAACGGCAAAGGCAAAACCTCCGAAACCGTCATCACCGTCCGCCAGCCGTGGTCATGGTACATGGACGGCTCCCGCGCATGGACCGTCAAAGCCAAGCAAAAGGCTGGCAGCCACGTCGAAGGCTGGTACGGCTTCTTCCCCTCCTTCAAATGGAGGCACCTGAATCCCGACAAGGAGCTGGACGCGCAGATCGACAAGGACTTCAACGAACTGTTCCCCACCATGTACGACTACGCGACCATGCAACCCACGGCTCCGGCCCTGCCCCACCGCATCCAGAACCACGCTTGCGCCGCCTCCCTCTTCATGGAACGCTACCGCATCACCGGAGACATTCAGGACCTTGAGCGGGCAGCCAAACTGTGCGACTTCATCCTAGCCACCCAGAAGCCGGATGGCGCCTACCGCTCCGGGCGCACCCACTACACCTGCGTAATCTACCCTGCCAAATCCATCATGGAAGTCATGATGGCGGAGCAGGAACTCGCCCGTACCTCTCCCGTCTGGAAAGAACGCTTCGAACGCCACCGCGACTCCGTCCGGAAAGCGGTCGATGAACTTGCCCTCCACCTTGACAACATCGAAACCGAAGGGGAAATGACCTTCGAAGACGGCATGATCTCCTGCTCCTACACCCAGCTTGCGGCATGGGCTCGCCATTTCGCCCAGCCCGAAGAACGGGCGAAATACATCGCAGCCGCCGAAAAACTCGTTGAAAAACACCGCTGCCTTTCTCAGCTCGTACAGCCGGACAGCCGCATGAACAACAGCTCCCTGCGCTTCTGGGAATCCCAGTACGACGTTCTGTGGTGCAAAAACATGATCGGATCCCCGCACGGCTGGACCGCATGGAGACTCTACGGACTCTTCGACCTCTACCGCCTCACAGGTAAAACAGACTACCTGCAACAAGCCATGAACGGACTGGGAGCCTGTGCGAACCTCCTGAACCCGGAAACGGGAGAACTCTCGTGGGCCTTCATGGTCGACCCCCGCATCCGCACGGATGTATTCAAGCCGAATCCGGAAAAACCCGGCAAAGGCATCCGCTCGGTCGAAGTCGTCGGTGAAACCTACATCCCCATGATCTCCCAATGGTGGAAAGCGCCTTATGCCACCCCCGTCTTCGGCTACAACTACCAGTACGGAGTCGACCATCAGGGAGGTTCCTGCGACAACGACGTACACGAAATATTCAAATGCCTTGCCGAACACGCCCTGCAAACGGCATGGCTGATTCTGGATGCACAGGGGAAACCCACCGTCTGGAACGGTAAAGTCCGCAAGGAAGGCAACACATGGATCGTCACGCCGTCGGAAAAATACGTCTCCGAAGTCCACGTCAACACGGCGGCATCCGCCGCCGTCAAGGTGGAATGGCAGCAAGGCAGCCCGAAAACGGAAAACGTCTCCAAGGGCATGACCTCGCTTCTCCGCCCCTGAACAGGCTGAAAATCACGCCGGAGCGGCGCATCATGTCCCGCTCCGGCAGCGCGAGGAAGACAGAACCTCCTCGATCCGGGCGAGAAGGAACGGCCATTCCTTGAAACCGTCGCTATCCATGAAATGGCCGCCATGCTCGCAGAGAATGAACTCAGCGTGCAGCTTGGCCGCCAGCTCCTCTGTCGCAGCAGCCGGAACCACAGGATCGTCCCCGGCGGCAATCACCACGGTTCTGCCGGACATCGCCGCCAAACGAGCGAAATCAATCTCCTGATTCGCAAAGGCATCCAGCTCGCGCAACCCTTCCACGGGGCGTGAAAACCCTGAAACGAGCACCATTCCGCCGAAACGACTCCCTACCTCCAGCCGATGCAATGCGCCCAGCAAGGAAATGCATCCGAGACTGTGCGCCACAAAAAACGTCTTGCAACCGGAATCCCGGACATGGGAAGCGATGCAATCCAGCCATGCATCCAGGCAAGGAGCGGCGGCATCAGGCAGCTGCAGCACATCGGCCGAAAAGCCGCGTCTCTCCAGCTCAGCCTTCAGCCACGGAAACCAGTTCCTCCCGGGAGCCGATCCATAGCCGTGAACGATCACGATATGCTTACCTTGCGACATACGGCGCATTCCGGTAGAATGGACGAATACTATACCCCCTTGCGGGCCGTGCCGGACTCGCTCTCCGCCTTTTTCAGCACGTAATAGGGTGCCAGAGGCCCCGTCACCCTCTTGCCGTCGGCATTCAGCATATGCAGGCCGTCCTTATCCAGCTCATAGAGCTCCTGGCCTTCTTCCGTATGAACAACCAGCGTTTTCCCATCATCGCTCCAGTCCAGCGTCCCTTCCTGAACCTCGGGCAGGCTTCCTTCCACACTGCGGAAAACATCGTTCAGATCGGTCAATTCTTCGTCCGCGACCGCTTCATCCTGCACCCCCAAATAGATCGTCACCTTCTTGCAGGTCATATCGGCATTCAGCGTCAGCTGCACAAGAATACCTTCGCAATCCGCCGCAGGCAGCGTCCCTTCATACACTCCGCACCATGCGGACATGGCCGGAACGGCAGCAACCGATTGCGAGACGGGTCTCCCGGCCTCATCGGCATGAACGGCAGGAAGAGCCGCTCCCATGGACAACAAAAACAAAATACATTTCATAAAACATTTATCCTTCCATCGTGAAACCGCTCCCGGCAAATCTTGCCGGCTTCGTTTCGCCCGGTATGGATAAGCCATACAGCGCGTGTACAATCACTTTCTTCCGCTCCCTTCCGCCACCTTGTGCAAAACGTAATATGCACCGATCTTCCCTTTCACGCGCTTGCCTTCGGCATCCAGCACATAGAGGGAGCCGCCATCCAGTTCGTACATCTCTTCCCGGTAGGGATCGTGAATCCTGAACCGTTTTCCTTTTTCGATCCATTCGATCTTCCCGTCCGTCACATAGGGCAGCGCCTCCTTCTCGATCAGAGTCGCCACCTTCTTGAACGAACCGTCGGCACCGAGAGTGAGAATCATCTGCACGCCGGGCCCATCGGCGGAAGGAATCACCCCCTTGTATTCACCGGCCCACGAAGTACCGGCATTTGGCTCCTCCACACTTGCAGAAACTGGAGCATCACTGGCTTGCCCGGCTATAGGCAGAAGAAAAATCGCCGATGCACATGCCAACATTCGAAGAGAAAATGCATACATAGTGATATATGCTGACATCCCGGCATCCCATTCCGTTCAAAATACATCGTATCCGACAGCAACAAAACGCGCCGGGCGGCCGTAGCCAAACCCGCACGCACATCGCCGGATCATTTGTACCGCTGGGGCAACTTGCCGCAAAGAGGGCACATCACCAGCCCGGCAAGAGAGCTGAACGTATCCCCGCAATTCAGGCACACATGGTACATATTCGGCAGCGCATGGGGAGTCCCCTGCTCCAGCTGGTGCAAGGCGGCCCGGTACAAATCGGCATGCCCTTTCTCCGACTCCAGAGACCAAGTAAACGAACGAATGGCCAGAGGAACATCCTCCGCCTGAGCATCGGCTATGAACGAAGGGTACATGCTCTCGAACTCGTACGTCTCACCGGCGATGGCCGCCCGCAAATTATCCGACGTTGTCCCCACATGAATATTGATATCCAGATCCTCGACCTTTCCGCCCAGCAGCTCCAGCACCTTCATATGATTCACCGCATGGACGCGTTCGGCTTTCGACGCGGCTTCGAACAGGCGTTGAATGGCCGGATACCCTTCATAGGAAGCCTTCGTTGCATAAGCGGCGTAAGCAGCCGATGCCGTACTTTCCCCCGCTACGGCATTCTTCAAATTCTCAAGCGTCATTTCCATTAGCGCAATATAGAATATGACATGCACCATGGCAAGCCCGTAATCGAACACGAATGAAAAAACGGAACGCTCCGCAGGCGCGGATTTACCTGCCCTCCAGCTTCTGGATGACATCGCGGGCCGCACCCGCCGGATCTTCATGAAGAAGGAGCCACGACACGATCACGACGCGGCGCGCACCATGCTCCAGCACCCTGTCCAACGAACCTCCGTTAATGCCGCCGATACAAAACACCGGATAATCCCCAAGAGCCTCACCCACTCGGCACACATCGTCCAGACCGATGGCCGGGCGACCGGGCTTCGTGCCCGTCGGAAACAACGGACCGAACCCGATATAATCCGCGCCTTCGGCATGGGCAGCCAAAGCCTGTTCGGGGCTATGCGTCGACCGCCCGACAAGCATCCCTTCACCGATCATCTTCCTCACCTCCTTCAGCGCACCGTCGTCCTGCCCCACATGCACGCCGTCCGCTCCGCATTCCATGGCTATTTCCGGGTAATCGTTCACGATGAAAAGGCACCCGGCCTCGCAGCACAAAGGCTGCAAGCGATACGCCAGCATCCTCACGTCTTCCTCCGGCATGCCCTTCGCCCGCAACTGCAAAATTCGCACACCGCCGCGAATCAAGGCCGCTGCAGCCTCCTCTGCGTGATCGGGAGATACATATCCCATATCCACAATACCGTACAACCTGCATCCGGCCAGAATCTCACGTCTATCCATGCGCAGAGCATACCGCGGCCTCCCGGCAAAAACAAGCAGATTCCCACCCGAGCTTCCTGCCCCGTCAACGGAAAACGGGAGACGCGCCGATACCGGATTCAAGGCAGCATGTCCACTCACAACGGCACACCTCGGAACAGCCGTTCCATCACCGCATCGGCAACACCGTTTCCGGAACGATGAAAGGCCCATGACATGGCGCATCAAATGCCTGTTAGAAATTAAATTTCAAACTTTTTCCATCAATCGCATCCACCTTCTTCCACATCTCGAAATCTTTTTTTGTCATACTTCTCCTTTCTTGAATTTTTTCCTCCTATATATCGCAAATATCATTGCAATCATAATTCAATATTTAAGAATCTTTTTAGATATTGCATTACATCAAACATTATTTCACATCGGTTTGTTATCACCCCTCGATATTGACAACGGATACACTTTTGCTAATGTTCAAAAGGGTTGTTTGAACACCCGTGCAATTCGAAAGAAATAAAACCATGAAAGTACATCTGCCGTATTCGTTACGCAAAGCATTGATATCATCTCTATTGTCAATGTCTCTCCTATCCGGGGCAGCCCAGGCGGGCATCTACACTTGGACAGGAGCAACGGATCAATGGCTGCATACGTCTTCCAACTGGAGTCCGACCGTCACAGACTGGGCGGGCACATGGTCGGGATCAAGCAACAATATACTGAAATTTTCGGGAACTTATGCATCGGCTACCAACAAAGCGGCAACCATCCAATTCAACACCATGTCACTGGGCAGCATTCTTGTGGACACGGGCGCCGCAGGCTTCTCCTTGATGCCGAATGCAAACAACAACCGTTCGATCTTCTTCCGGGCATCCAGCGCGGCAGATGCGGCTACCATCGGAGGAGTAGCCGGGCAATGCAACATCATTGCCAAGTCCGATTTCAATATCGGCAGCTCTGCAGCCCGCTATAATTACGGCGGCAGCAGTGCAGTATTTTATGCCGATGCCAATATGGACATCGCGGCCGGAAAAACGGTCAAACTCTATGCGTCCAACCGGATCTACGGAGATACGACGACGCGAACCATCAACATACGGGGAGGAGGCACCTTCTCCATCGATTCCACCTCCACCGTCAACACGAGCAACATCGCGTGGAACATCCGGGGCAATTCCACGCTCGACCTCGCACCCAGCGGCGCAGCAAAAGCTCAGACGGTACTTGGCACGGGCAACATTACACTGGACGGAGGATCCCTGAATCTCGGAACGGGGAGTATTTCCCTGTCCAACAATCTTATTGTCGGAGAAAACGGCGGCGATATTCTGGGCGCAACTTCAGTCACCTTGACATCCGCCAACCTGACATACACCTCCTCCGACCTGACGAACAGCACACTGACGTTCGGATCGTCGATCACCTCCGTCACGCTGGCCGCCAATCAGGTTATCAATCTGTCTTCGGGAGCAAACAACGGATTATACACGCTTATCTCGACAAACGGCATCCTGAATGGCGACGTCAGCACGTACACCGTCACCGGATTGGGACGACAGACATACCAATTGGTCAATACAGGATCTTCCCTGACGCTCAACATTGAAGGCGCAATCGCCAATCTCACATGGAACGGAACGTCCGGCAAT
Organism: Neoakkermansia glycaniphila; assembly: GCF_900097105.1. GTDB lineage: Bacteria > Verrucomicrobiota > Verrucomicrobiia > Verrucomicrobiales > Akkermansiaceae > Akkermansia > Akkermansia glycaniphila. The sequence continues at coordinate 251,483 of NZ_LT629973.1, forward strand.
GCCACGTGGAACCACGATACTTCCAACACCAACTGGCACAACGGCGGTAATGCCGATGCCTTCTACGATAGCGACATCGTCACCTTCGACGGCACGGCGGCTACACAGTCCGTCACCGTCTCCGGCACCCTCAACCCTGGAGACATCGCCATCACGGGTGGAAACTACACCTTTGCATCCGACGGAACAGGCAATATTGCAGGCGGTGCCACACTCTCCGTCAGCAATGCCACGGCCACCCTCAACATGGCCAACAGCTACACAGGAGGCACAGTGGTCAATAATGGAGGCATCCTGAATGCATCGGCAGCCAACTCGCTCGGAACCGGCACACTTACCGTCAACGGAGGCACGGCCAACATCGGCAATACGCAAACACTCGCAGGCACTACCATCAACAGCGGCGAAGTCGTGCTGAAATCCACCGGTGCGCAGGCCGGGCTCGGCACCATTGCGGGAAGTGCGGGCCAAGGCGCGCTGGTCATCGATTGGACAACCGGGAACGACAGCAGCTCCGCCGGTACGGCATCTGCATCATCCAATGTGGCGGCATACACGGGAGATGTAATTGTCCGCAGCGGACGCTTAGCCAGCACCTCAGCAATGGCAGCCTCGTCGATCACAATCACGCAAGGCGGACAGCTGTACATGGGCGGCGGCACATGGACCCAGAACATCTCCATATCGGGCTCAGGCTGGAACAGCTCCGATGTGGCCGCCTCGGGCGCGCTCCGTATCGATGGCGCAACGGTCAATAGCACCCTGACGCTTGCCGGAGACAGCACGCTGCGCGTCCACGCAGGAACAGGAACGATCAACGGCGCGATCGTCGGTACCGACACGCTGACCAAAGTCGGCGGCGGCACGCTGTACCTCAGCAATGCCAGCAGCGCATTCACCGGCACGCTGAACATCACGGAAGGCCAACTGACGCTGGCAGGCGCAGGCAGCGGCAAATCGGCGTTGAACAGCGGCGACATCATCATGGCGGCCAACACGAAACTGGCATTCCAGGGCAACAACGGAAGCTTCACCTCGAAGAGTGCCGGATTGATCACCCTCAAGTCGAACGTACAGGTATGGGCCATCAACCCGGCTGCCGGGGCGAATACCATCTCCAACGACTTCATTCTGGACACAGGTACAGGATATGCCAACATCGGAGGATTCACCCAAGGCAACAGCACGATCATCTACAGCACGATCTCGGGCAACGGCAACCTGTCCATCAAGGATGAAGGCACCGGCTCCGGAGGCGGCAACAGCTTCATGTTCAGAAACGGTTGGACGACCAACAGCTACACGGGCCAGACGCTCATTCGCCGCGACATCACGTTCGACACCAATGCCACGACCAACGGAAGAACGCTGACACCGTTCGGCGCTTACCAGGCGGACGGCAGCAGCGGCGTCGCCACGGTACAAAACGGAGCCACCCTGACTGTTTCGGGCAATTCGGGCACGGGAACGGCCAACACCGTCACCCTTGCCAACGGCTTTGTACTGAACGGAGGCAATCTGACGCTCAACAACCTTGGCAACGGCATCGTCTCCGGCTCGATCACGGCTTCCTCTGCAACGGTCATCGCCTCCAACAGTGAGCGACTGGCCCTGGCAGGTGGATTGAAAGGCACCGGCAACGTCACCTACAACAATGCCACGGCCAATTCGCGGCTCGTCCTCTCCGGAACGAACAACAACTATTCGGGAACACTCAGCATCGGCACCGCATCGGGGCTTGAAATTGCCGGAGGCACAACCGGATTATCCGGAATGACAATTTCCGCCGCGACCGGAAAAACCGTATACGTCGGCAACGACAACGGCAACCTCTCCTTGAACGCAACAATCACAGGGGCAGGCAGGCTCGTCAAAAGCGGTACGGGCAGCGCCCTGCTTTCGGGAACGAACAACTACACGGGCGGCACAACCGTGCAGGCCGGAACAATCGTGGCAGGCAGTTCCACCGCCTTCGGAACCGGCACAGTACGCCTGTCGGACGGAGTTATGGACTTCAACGGATACAACCTCGCCAACGGCATCGTCATCAGCAGCGGCACATCCGCCAACAAAATGCTCAGCGCGGAACACAATGCCACAGCCGGAGCGCTGGTGCTCGAAGCCGGTTCCAGCCTTGCTCTCGACGTCTCCCATGCCGGAGCGGACGGAATCAACTGGACATTGAACGGCCTGACATACGACACCACCGCCACCCTCATGCTCGACTTCGGGGCTGCGGGAATCGCCACCGGCATCACCTATGACCTCCTCTCGTGGACGGGAGCCAGCGAAAGCGATTACCAGGCCTTGATCGACTCCGGCATTCTGGGCTGGAACGCCGGAAACAAAACCTCCGCATGGACGGAACACTATGCGATCGGGACCGACGGCACCAACTCATGGCTGCAGGTCTCCTTCAATCAGAGCGTTATTCCCGAACCTGCTACAGCGGCAATGGGCATTCTCGGCATGGCTTCCCTGCTCCTTCGCAGGCGCCGCCGTGCATAAAACATATCTCCATCACTGAAGCATCGTCAAAAACGGAGTATCGCTTGATACTCCGTTTTTCTTTGACACCGCATCACATGACCGAACAACCATCAACACATCGCCATAACATCTAAAAAACAAACAATTACAATAAAACAACAAAAACAGATCAAGAAAAACGAACCGAAGCGGCACATGAAACAGCCATGCACCGGGCACGTCATGGCCCACTCCTGTTTCCCCCGCATCAATCTCCCGAATCGCCAGCTACTGGGCCTAGTACATATTTTTTGCTTTATTCGCACGCCCGCGAGGGTATAATCGCCAGAGAAGCCATGTGGACCACGCTGAAAGAATATACCGACATCCGCTACGAAGCGACCGACGACGGAGCCATCGCCAAAATCACAATCAACCGCCCGGAAGTACGCAACGCCTTTCGCCCCCAGACCGTCCATGAACTGCTCGACGCCTTCCACCTCGTCCATGAAGACCCCAAAATCGGAGTCATCATCCTCACGGGTGAAGGTCCCCTCGCCTTCTGCTCCGGCGGCGACCAGAAAGTCCGCGGGCATGCCGGCTACATCGGCGGAGACGGCGTACCGCGCCTGAACATCCTCGACGTCCAGAAAAAAATCCGCCAGATACCCAAACCCGTCATCGCCATGGTCGCCGGATACGCCATCGGCGGAGGCCATGTCCTGCACCTCGTCTGCGACCTCACCATCGCCGCAGACAACGCCAAATTCGGCCAGACCGGCCCCAAAGTCGGCTCCTTCGACGGCGGCCTCGGCTGCTCCTATATGGCCCGCATCATCGGGCAGAAAAAAGCCCGCGAAATCTGGTACCTCTGCCGCGTATACGATGCTCAACAGGCTCTCGACATGGGCCTCGTCAACACCGTCGTCCCGTTGGAACAGCTCGAAACGGAAACCCTCCAATGGTGCCGCGAAATCCTCCAGCACAGCCCGCTTGCCCTCCGCTGCCTCAAATCCGCACTCAATGCGGACTGCGACGGACAAATGGGCCTCCTCGACCTCGCCGGCAATGCCACCCTCCTCTACTACATGAGCGAAGAAGCCAAGGAAGGCCGTGACGCCTTCGTTGAAAAACGCAAGCCCGATTTCTCGAAATTCCCCCGCATCCCGTAACCGCCATCCAGCTCCGCCTTGGCATCCGAAAACAACAAACGCCGCCGCAAAGGCTCCAAACAACCCCCGGTAGAAATCTGGGGTTCGTTCTTCGACACCCCCGAAGAAGACGACAAACACGCGCACTACATCGACGAAGAACCGTACGGGCGCTTCAGCTGGAGACGCATCCTGCACCGCTTCAGCCTTTGGAAACTCATCTCCACTCTGGTTGCGCTCGGCATCCTCGCCTTCATCGGCTCCCTCGTCTTCCTGACCTGGGTACCGCAGGACCTCTCCGAAATCCAGGGCTACAAAGCCATCACTCTCCAAAACGGCAACACTCCCACGCCGGACATCCCCACCCTCCTCAAAAAAGCCATCTCCGGCAAAGAAGCCGTCACCTTCACCGAGGAAGACATCAACAGCTACCTCAGCACCAGCCTCAAGCCCCCCACCCAGAGCGGGCCGCCCCTCTCCCACCCACACGGCGTCGGCATCCGACTCTTCGACGACTACGCGGAAATCGTCATCAACCGCACCATCGGCAACACCTACAACCAAACCGTCTCCATGTACGTCACCGTCAAGGCGGGAGATGCGCACCACGTCCGCATCGAATACAACGGCGGAGAAAAAATCCTCGGCACCTTCCCGCGCGGCGGCCGCCTCGGAGTTCTCCCCCTGCCGGAAGGCTACACGCTCATCCTCCTCCAGCCCGCCATGGAAAGCCTGGCGAAAGCCTACGCAGACATCTTCGATCTCATCAAAAACAGCCGTTATACCCCCGTACTCGGCAAAGGAAAAATCACCCTGTATCCGCCTCCGGCACAAATCACCACACCATCACAGACAACATGAAACGCAAACACGTCGTCACCTCTCTTCTGGCTCTCGGAAGCCTTGTCGCGTTGACATCCTGCTTCGGGCAGCTCCTCAGCCAGGTCATCAAGGATGAATACCCGGGTACCACTGTCCGCGCCATACCCGACAACAACGGAAAACCCGCCAACAACGAATGGGTCACCGTCTCGGACAGGGAACTTCCTGCCCCCCAGGCAGTCAAACGCGGAACCCTCACCTACCATGCGGACGGCCTCCCCTATGCCTTCCCGACCAGCTACAAAGACATCGTCCTCTCGCCCTATCCCCCGAACAACCCCATCAACTTCTCGGGAATGAAGGCTCACGACAAGGCATGGGATCCCTACACCCGCAAACCGTTCCACATCCCCGCCGTCATGCAGTGGAACTAACATGCCGGCGCACTGGCTCATCCAGCCAAAGGAACACCCGTGTCCACATCCGAACCAACTGAACAGGCATCCGCTCCGAAAGCCTCCTTCCGGCACAGGCTTGCCCTGTGGGGATTCAAGCTCTTTCAGGGCCTCCTGAGAATCACACCCATGCCCCTGCTGTGCCGCATGGGCCGCGGCTTGGGGTACGCCGTCTGGTTCTTCATGCCGGGGCGTCGCCGCATCGTCGCACGCAACCTCCGCATCGTCATCGATCCCACCCTGCGCGGCAAGGAACTCGGCAAACTCGTGCGCGAAAACATCGTCCGCACCTGCATGAACTTCATCGGTGCGGCCAAAACGGCCGTCCTCACGGACAGAGAACTCAACCGCTACGTCAGCCTCATCCATCCCGAAATCTTTGAACAATCCGTCGTCTCGGGAGGCACGGGCATCGCCTGCATCCCGCACGCGGGCAACTGGGAAATCCTCGCCCGCATCCGGCCCCTCTTCCGGCAGACGGAACGCTTCGGCTCCATGTACCGCCGCATGAGCAACCCCCTGCTCGAACAGCTCGTCTACAAATCGCGCACCGCCTACGGATGCCAGATGTTCAGCAAGGAATCGGGACTCCGCTCCACCCTCAAATTCGCCCGTGAAGGCAGCCTCATCGGTGTCTTGAGCGACCAATTCACCCAGGAAGGCAGCTTCCTTCCCTACTTCGGCAAAATCACGGGCACCACCTACCTGCCCGCCCTCCTCTACAAACGCTGCCGGGGCACGCTCTACGCCATCTACACGCGCAACACATCCATCGGCCACTGGGAAGCCGTCATGGACACCGTCATCGACGTACCTGAAAACGCAGGCATACAGGAAATCACCCTCCGCATCAACGAAGTTCTCGCCGAATGCCAGAAAAACAGCATCCTCGACGGCTTCTGGATGCACGACCGCTGGAAAACCCTCCTCGCCTTCGCCCCGCCCCAAATCGACGACGTACGCGAACTCCTGCAAAACTATCCCCTGCAACCCTTCCGCATCCTCGTCTCCATGCCGGAAGCATTCGAAGAGGCCATCCTCGTCCTGCCACTTCTGCGCGGCCTGCTCGACTCGCGCCCGGATACCCAGATCAACGTCATTTGCCCCAGTGAACAGGCAGCCTACTGGCAAAGCCAGCCCGAAGCAGCCCACACATTCACCACGGACAACCCGGCAACCCCGCTCGCGCAGCAACTGGATGCAGACGACATCTACAACGAAGGCGTCTTCGACCTCGCCTTCCTGCTGGACAACTCACCGCGCACCCTCAAAGAACTTCGCCACATCCGCCCGATCACCCTCAGCGCCTTCGAAAACCATCCCTGCTCCGAAAAACACCGCTTCCGAGGCAAAGTCCCCGTCAAGCGCGGCGGCAAACCCGTCCACCGCGTCGAAGACTACATGGAATTCCTGGAACACCATGAAATCACGCGGCGCAAAGCCGAATACTTCGCACCCTCCCCCTCGGAACCGCTTGCCGCAAACGCCCCCAGCCTCTTCATCGCCCCCTTCTCCACCCTCGGCCCGGCCTCCGAATGGACGGACGACGCTTGGGCGGAACTCATCGGACAACTCTCTTCCACACCCTCCCTGCTCGCCCTGCCCCGCGACAGCGAACGCGCAACGCAGCTTGCCGAACACCTCGGCATACCGCTCACCCTCGCGGAACCGCACGAATACGGCGCCCACCTCAACAACTCATGCACCCTCATCGCGTGCGACGGCCTCATTCCCGGACTGGCGGCGCAAAAAGGCGCACGCTGCATCGTCCTCATGGGCACGCGACTTCCTGACCGCTACCGGCCTCTCGGCACGCAGCACGCCTACATCAACAGGCATACCCTGTGCCACCCCTGCTACCGCACCCACTGCGACCAGCCCACCCCCTGCATGCACCGGATCACCGTCCGGCAAGTCCTCGACAAACTCTAAACCATGCAAACAGCCGAAACCTCCAGCCTCCAGCACATCCGGCAGAGGCTCATGGCCGGAAGCATCGAACTGGCGCCACTCGCCGCCCTGCCGTTCGTGCAGTACCCATGGCCGATTCCCATCGCCTGCGCCATCCTACCCTTCATCCTCAGGCAGCTCGTCAAACCGCCAATCCTTCGCAAACGCCTCACGGAATCCATCAACCTCCTGCTCACCCTCCAGTTCCTCAACCTCATCGGGTACATCCTCGTCCCCATCCTCCTCACTCAGATATTCAACTTCCCCCAGGCCGCGCTCTTCGCCATGTGGGCAGCCATCCCCTTTACCCTCTTCATAGCGTACACCATTGCCGCATGTACGGCCTTGCGCTTCCTTCAAGCCCTCTCAGGCAAATCCCCCTGCAAATGGGGGGGATTCCACTGGCTTACCGACAACAATCGCTGAACTTCATCCAGTCAGGCGAACACCTCAGCGGAACAGCCGCCATCCCGCAGCATCGGCTCCAACCCGGCCAGGAACTCCTGCTGCGCCTGAGACTCTACACCGGAACCGGCGCGCCGCACACTGGCACGGGCCTCATCCCGGTCCACCCCCATCGCCATCAGCACCGCGACTGCCAACAGCCCCGTGCGACCCATACCGTTCGCACAATGCACCGCGACGGAACCGCCCCGCTTCAACCGGGCGACCATCCTGTGCGACAGCCGCGCAAAACTCCTCGCATCGGCAGGAGCGGCATAATCATTCAAAGGGAAATGCAAAGCCTCGTCCACGGGAACCCGCCCGGCTTTCCAATCCTCCGCATAGGCCGCACCACGCTCTTCCATCTCACTGATTCCGACCAGATTCACCAAAAAATCCACTCCGTGCTTCTGTAAACATCCGTACGCCTCTTTCGGAGAACCGTCCGCACGATGGTACCCGGGCATCCCCATCAAAAATAAAGTGCCGACACAACCGGAAGGCAGCCCCAGCGGCCTTAAAATCACCCAACTATCATCCGGCACAGGCAAAACATTCATGAAAACAATACCGATTTTCAGGAATCATTCTACAAAACAAAACACCGGAAAGCAACTCCCGGCTCTGTCAGCGCGGAGGCCTCCCTCCAGCACTCGATCAATTGCCGAATCCTTCGATCGAATCAAGCTCCACATGCTTGGCTCCTTGATCCTCCGCCCTTGACTCCACAACCTTGCTCTGCCCCGCCCGGAGATCGGAAATGGAACCCAGCGTCTTGCCGATGGGATTTCCCTGAGCATCCAGCAAAGCGTACGACACATAGACCGACCTGTAATCCCGGTTCGTATTATTCTGAATGCGTGCCACCACCGTCACAAAACCCGACCTGCGCTGCACCGACACCTTGCCCACCACGGAAAAATCCTCATGGGGCACAACCTTCTTCGGCACCTCCACCTTATTCACCCTGGGTTCGATCAAACGGCGCACCCCCTCCACGTCTCTTTCACTGCTAAAAGATCCGAGCTCCTCCTTATCGACAATCAAAAAACACTTCCACGGCAGCGTCGACTTCAATGAACCCCACCCGGAAAACTGATACACTCCATCCCTGCGCGCCAGCATCAACTCCTGCCAATCGGCTTCAGGCGACACCTCCTTCAGATGGAATTGCACCACCCCCGAAACATCCGACACCTGCTTCCACAGAAAATTGTTCGACAGCACCTTCTGTCCATTCTCCTCCACCGAAAGATACCCTACACCGAACATCCTCCCTCCGGACAACGAACCCAAAGCCATAAAATTAAGATGCAAATCGACAGGATTTTCAAACCCGGCAAACCGTTCCTCGGGACACTCGAAAACATAGAGCTTATCAACTTCGAACAGATTCTTACTGCCGCGAACCCATGCAAGCTCAACCTCTTTCTTCCGGTTCGACTCACCTGCCCCCTGCTTGAAATAATAATTGCGTTCCCGGGCCTCCTTCCAATCGCGCGGTTTCGACTCTTTCTTCAATGCAAACTGCGTCGGAAAATAGGCATTCATTCCTTGAATCACAAGATTCCGGCCAGGCCTGATCGTCGCCTTCCGCTTCGCCACCTTCGGCGAACCATCCGCTTCCAGACTCTTCAAACGCGTCGCAATCTCGTATTCTTCTCCTCCTGCATGCAAGTAATCGAAAGAAAGACGCGTACCCTCCGTCTCCAGCGTACCTTCCCCGTAAATATGTCCATCATCATCCTTACCCACAGCCAGGAATGTATAGGAATACTTCGTACCGTCCTTATCCGCCGAATACACAGCCATATCGCCTATCTGGTCGAACGGAGAAGCAGACGCGCACATCGATGCAAAAAAACACATCGCCAATTGGGTAATTTTGGGTAACATGCACCGAAATATAATCGGTTCTTCTATCAGATTCAAGAGAAAATATCAGACAAAAAACTCAAACCGCCATTTTCCGCAGCACGCTTCGAACAGATCGAAAAAAAATCCGGCACATGAAAAAAATACTCGACAAACGGCGATGAATCCTGTATTCTTCCCGCACCTTCAAGGTAACCACTCACGGCAGGGTAGCTCAGTGGTAGAGCAGAGGACTCATAAGCCTTTGGTCGGGTGTTCAAATCACCTCCCTGCTACCAGTTTTCAAGAAAAGCGGACTTTCAACAAGTCCGCTTTTCTGTTTTTCGACTGCCTCTCCCGCCATGAAACGTATCCTTATTCAATCCGCCTGTCTGTGTACCGCCGCAATAGCGGCATCCTGCGTCGTCAACACATCAGGAAAGCTTGATTCCATCGGTAAAACATACGAAGGATATTATTACGACGCCACCCGACCGACCACCTGCCTGTTCCGACAGAACGGGAAATATTACGTCAAAGCGCCAGTCGTCCGGTTCCCAGCCTCAACAAAAACATGGCAGCCCCGGCAAGCGGAAACCGATCCTCCCGAACAGCCCATGCATAGCCGCATCACCGGTATTCCCGCATGGGGATACCACGAAATATTCACGATGGATACCGGCAGCATCAACTTCTCGGAAGGCGACTTCCACCCCATCCTGCATGCATCGGGTTCATGGATTCCTGCCGCACAATTCGAACAGAATCCTTTCACCGTCATTGGAAAAGAAAACGGCATCCAGCACAGCCGGGAAGGAGACATCCTGAATCCGGACTCCATCCGAATCATGGACACGCACCGCTCGACGGGAAACATCCTACGCCTGCCGCTAGTACTGATCGCAGGCTGCGCGATCGACCTTCCGGGCAACATCCTTGTCTCACCCTTCATGTCGAACGACGATGAAGACGATGAAGATGAAGACGATTTTCTGGACGCGCTCATCGACGATGCTATCGACAAGCATTTAAAAAAGCATCGCAAGCACGGTAAAAGGCATTCGAAGCGCTGAAAACCATGCCGGCTGGCGGTCTTTCTCCTGTCGAGCGGGATGCCATCCAGATGCCCACGCGATCCTGCTATTCATGCGCACTCGTCTCTTATGGCATGGAGTGCCATGTTTTTATCTGAAAAACTTCCTTTTTTTCGGACGAAGAACATGTTCATGCGTTATTTCAGATAAGGACATCCCCTCTCCATGAACCGCTGCTATATCCATCACCTGCTCCGTACGGTTATCCGGTTGGCCTTCTTCGCATGGCCTGCCTGCTTCTGCCTCACCCTTGCATCCTGCTGGCTCAACACGTCGGGAAAACTCGACGCGCCGGGAAAATACATCGAAGCATATTACATCAACACAAGCCAGCCTGCCGCACAAATCTTCGAACAATCGGGCCGCTATTACATCAAGGCTCCTCGCCTGCGCCTCAGACCCGCACCGCGCATGTGGACATCCGTCTCCGAGCCATCCCACTACATCTGCATGGAAACAAAAGAGTGGGCATACCACGAAATATTCTCCTATAACAAAAAATCCCTGCCTCTGCCCGGCCAAGGCAACCTCCCCATCCCTGAACCGGATGCACCATGGATACCTTCCGGAGAATTCGAAAGCAGCCCGTTCACTGTTCTCGGCAACGCCCAATCTCCGACTGCACCGCAACCCGGCACACTCCTCAGCTCCTACGAACTCAAAGCGCCTTCCACACATAGGTCCGTCGGCAACATCCTCCGGCTGCCCATTGTAGGGCTATCGTTTTGCGCCATCGACCTTCCGGCCATGTTCGTCACAGCCATACCATACGGAATCTGCACCAATGACTGGCTGAACAATGATCCATTGCCGTCCCAAATGGGGCGAACGCAAAGCCACAACTGTTCCGATCCGGAGTGCAATTTCCACTCTCACGACAGCTTCGGCAATTGCGAATGATCAAGGCCCGGCCCCCGAATAAGCCCTTGCATGAGGGCAGAGAAAAGCATATAGTCTCCTATACCTTTTCTCACCGATGATTCTCGACAACCTCCGCAACGCCGCGCGCTACACCTCCCTGCACCCTTTATTGAAGCAGGCTTTCGACTACCTCGCATCCCTCGACCCGGCCACCCTTGAGCCGGGCAAACATATCCTTGCCGAAGACAGGCTGATCGTAGCCGTCAACGACAGCACGCTCAAACCTATCGGCAAAGCCCGATTGGAAATACACGACGAATTTCTGGACATTCACCTGACACTGTCCGCCACGGAGCGTTTCGCATGGAAAAGCCGGGATGACCTTCAAACCCCGTCCGAACCGTTCAACCGCGACAAGGATGCACAACATTACGACGATGCTCCGGAGACTTTCTTCGAAGCGGCGCCGGGCAGCTTCGTCATCTTCTTCCCGGAAGATGCGCATGCCGGATGCATCGGCGAAGGCTCCATCCGCAAAATCGTCGTCAAGGTCAGATGCAGCAACGAATGATGCCGAAATCCTGCATTTTTTGAAAGACAGGCAATCGCAGGAAGGTATAAATAAGGGCGCTTGGATAATATATCAGCCCTTTTGCCATCTCCACCTGTCATGACAATCAACCTTCGACATGCTGCCCTCTCCTGTGCCATTCTGGCCTGCATGGGCGGATCAACCCTTGCCCAACCGCCAGCCGGCACGGCCGCACCGCATGACACGGCGCCTCTGCCCGGCGCAAAGGAAACCGCCATGCGGCAATTGACGCATCGCCTGCTGGGCAACAGGGCGGACGATTTCGCCTTCGTCATCGACCCGTCCCTGCAAAACGAAGCCACGAGACGGATCGGCATTATCCGCACGCCCGAAGGTAAAATCCGCATTTCAGGGGCGGATACCATCAGCCTCGCTTCCGGCCTCAATCTGTACCTCAAACATTTCGCCCATGCCCACGTTTCATGGGCGCATGACCAGCTGCACCTGCCGAAAGAGCTGCCGGGGCCGGACAAAATCGCGTATTTCGACAGCCGCCAGCAGCATGCCACGGCTTTCAACTATTGCACATTCAACTACACGATGGCATGGTGGGACTGGCCGCGATGGGAACGTGAGCTGGACCTCCTCTGCCTCTACGGCGTCGATACTCCCCTAGCCATCATCGGCACGGAAGAAATATGGCTCCGCGTCCTCCAAAGATTCGGCTACACGCGTGACCAAGCCCGCACCTTCCCCACCGGACCAGCCTACACCGCATGGTGGCTGATGGGCAACTGCCAGGGCATCGGCGGCCCCGTCTCGGAAGCATACGTGCAATCGCGAGTCGAACTCCAGAAAAAGATACTGGCCCGCATGCACGAACTCGGCATGCGGGCCATCCTGCAAGGCTTCGTCGGCCTGGTGCCGCTCGACTTCGCAAACAAAAACCCGGGGGCACGGCTCCTGCCCCAAGGCAGCTGGTGCGGCGTACCCCGCCCGCCCGTCCTGCATCCGGACGATCCTCTTTTCGACCGCGTCGCCGAAGCATGGTACGAAGAGCAGGCCAAACTCTACGGCAACAATTCACGCTTTGCAGGGGATCTGTTCCATGAAGGCGGCAATGCCCGCGGCATCGACGTACCCCGCATGGCAGCCAAAGTCCAGGATCTCATGCGCCGCAGCCACCCTGATGCCGTCTGGATGCTACAAGGCTGGAGCGGCAATCCTTCCCCCGCCTTGCTGAAAGGGCTGGATCCGGAGCACGCCGAAGTTGTCGAACTCTGCGGGGAGTTTTTCCGCAACTGGGAGAAAAACAACGGATTTTCCGGAAAACCTTGGTACCTGTCCACCATCGTCCAATATGGCGGCAATGTCGGCCTGCATGGCCGCCTGCCCGCCATCTGGCACAATTTCCTCAAGGCGAACCGCTCGGGTACGCCCCCCATCGGCATCGGCCTTACATGGGAAAGTACGGGAGTCAACCCTGTCGTCGCGGATCTCGTGACCGATCTGCCATGGAACCGCCGCTCCGATTGCCTCGAAACATGGATCGGGCATTATGCCGACCGGCGCTACGGCGCCGCATCGGACGGCCTGCGGCAGGCATGGCTGCTGCTGCTGCGCTCCGCCTATGGAGAATTCCCCAACCACCGCAGGCCCACGGAATCCATCTTCTGCGCACGCCCCGGCACGGATGTGCGCAAAGTCTCTCCGTTCGCCGCGTCCGTGCAGCCGCCCTACAATGTGGACGATATCCGGAAAGCTCTGGAACTGCTGTACAGCGAGCGGGTGCGATGCGGCCACACTCCGGCCTACCGCCACGACCTTGTCGACGTAGCCCGGCAATTCCTCGCCGGCTTCGGACTGCAAGCCTACCGCACCATGATGCAGGCCGATGCACGCAAGGATCTTCAAACGTTCGACAAACAGGCGAACCTCTTCCTCTCTCTGCTGGATATGCAGGATCGCCTGCTCGCCAGCGAAAAGGATTTCATGCTGGGCCCGTGGCTTCAGGCCGCACGCGACATTGCGCCACAGGGAGAACATGACCGGTTCGAACAGCAGGCCCGGAATCTCGTCTCAGTCTGGTTTCCCGACGGGCAACCGTCCAGCCTGGCCGACTACGGATGGAGGGAATGGAGCGGACTTCTGTCGCATTACTGCAAGCCCCGCTGGCAGGAGTTCATCGCCTACCGCCGGGCCCTGCTGGAAGGCAAACAGGCCTCGCCTCCCGACTTTGCCGCCATGGAAAAGAACTGGGCACTCCAAACCACCGCCACGGACAGTTACCCGCTGGAACCGTCGGGCGACAGCATAGCCATCGTCGGAGACATTGTCAGAACATGGATTCCCTTATGGGAAAAAAGCGGTTACAGGCCTCCTGATACCACTCAGCCTGCTCCTGAAGAATCCGCAAACGAGGCGCGGTAACTTGCCCGCACCTAGCGACCGTCATTCGAAGCCGCCGCTTTCACTAGGCGGTGATCCATCGGCACGAAAGACAAATGCGCAAGAACCGTCAAAGCCGATTCATAACGCTTCCTGTTCTCATCAAACGTATTCCATGCGGCATCCAGATCATCCTTGAGCTCAAAACCGAGGGAAGCAAGATGCCTGCACACGGTATTGAAATCATCGCGCACCACATCCGCTACTCCATCATTCTGCGGCAGGCAATAACGGATGGGATTGGATTGCGCCACCCTCGTCATCGAATAAATGCCTTCCTGCAGGCATGACTTCGCCCCGTGCACATGTTGAGGCTGCAATGCCGATGCTGCGAAATTGGCGGCATCCAGCACGGCCTGTACGACGACCACCCACGATTGCCCCGTTCGAGTGGAAGGAGTGAACAGCAACACGGGCGAATCGCAGTGCGTATCGCCGATCATGCGGATATAGTCTTCCCACTGGAGCCAGATTGCGGACATGGAATTCTGCAGATCGAACCGCACGACCCATCGGTAGAACGACTCGCAATCGGGCGACTGGTTGGTTCGGGCATACAGGCAGGCGGCATGATCTTCCCGCTGCTGCACGGCGGACTGGTACCCCGGAATGAACGTAATCAGGAACACGACCACACCCAACCCGAAGCCGCCTTCGATGATGGAAATCACCTCTCCGCTCACCATGTGCGGCGTATAGAATCCCAAGGTACTCAAAGCCGAACCGCTCGCCAGACAACTGTTCGCCAGAGACGCTTCAGCACCGACACTCCAGTAAATCAGCGCGAACCCGAACAGCATGATGCCGAAATACGCCAGAATCATGCCGAACAGGAACAAGGGGCTGAACCAGTAAAGCCGCTTCTGCAGCGTCACATAACCTCTCCTGTCCGAGAGGAAAAGCCTGTACAGGCCGTAAATCGTCCGGGAGATCGTCCGGGAAATGAATTCCGACGACGGATAATTCATGAACGCCACCTTGGCTCCTGAACGCACCACGGCCAGAATCAACACGACTCCGAGCGAGAACAAAACAATTTTCCATGCAATTTCCATAAGCAGGCAGATTCCATAACAGAAGGCGAACAGGACGGTTGAATCACATTCCCATACGCTGCTTCTATTGTTTTCAACACCTGCCGGTCATCAAACGTTGAACACTTTCACTAACAAGATGATTGAGCCATGCCCTGTACACAACACCCCCGTTCATCGAAAGAACGCTGCCTCCCGGGAAAGAAAATGCCGCCGGACACATATCCCGCGGCATTCGTTGCGATGGTCAAGGCTTATGCACGGCTACGGTCTCCGTCCTGCCATTGACACGCACCCTGGCCGAACGAACCGAAGGAGATGTCAGGCGGTACCCGGTCACCCGTCCGTCCTTCCAGTCCACATCCACCGTGATATTGCCGCGAGCTTTCAGCCCTTTGACCGAACCGTCTTTCCATGCCGAAGGCAACGCCGGAAGAAGCTCCACCGTATCGGCATGGGATTGCACGAGCATCTCCGCCATACCGGCAGCAATGCCCAGATTGCCGTCGATCTGCATCGGCGGATGCGTAGCAAACATACTCTTCATGATATTGTGCCGCAAAAGCCCCTGCACCATGGCATAGGCACGGTCTCCCTCCCGCAGCCTCGCCCAGAGATTGGCCCTCCATGCCCATGTCCATGAACGGCGGGCATCTCCTGCCGTTCCCCGGTCGATCAGCGACAGCCTTGCGGCTTCCGCCCATTCGGGAGTCTTCTCTGCGGAAATCCAGCACCCCGGATACACGGCAAACAAGTGCGACGTATGCCGATGCCCGGGATTGCCTTCCCGGTCGATCATCCACTCCTGCAACCTGCCCTTTCCATTCACCACAGGCTTCGCCAGCAGATCGCGCTTCCGGCGCAGCTCCCTCGCCCAATCCCTGTCCTTCCCGAGAACATCCGCAGCCTGCGCCGTATTGGAAAAAAGCTCCCACACAATCTGCTGATCGTGAGCCACGCCGTCTTCACGACGCTCCGGCTGCTGCTCGGGGGACCAGCCGAGAGGAGCCACCAGAGTGCCTTTCGGCAAACGCTTCAACTGCTCCAGCATCTTTTCGCGCGGCACATCCTTGTACTCCGTTTGAAAATTGGCGCCTCCGGCATCCAGCTCCTTCAGGGAATCCTCCCAGAAATGGCAAATTTCCTTCATCAGCGGATAGGCCTCGCGAGCGAGGAACTCCCTGTCCTGCGTAAACAGGTAATGCTCCCACAGATGCAAGGCATACCATGCGGAAGCGGGCGTATTCCAGCTGAAACCCTGCCCGCCGAACGCGTTCTGGGCCGTCCGGGCCGTCCAGCCGCGCACAGGGCCGCCGCCGATAGCCTTGAAATGCTTGCGGGTAATCGGACCTGCCACCTTGGACGTCTCGCGGATGAATTCCATCAGAGGCTGGCTGCACTCCGAAAGATTGGTTGTCTCGGCTGGCCAGTAGCACATCTGGACATTGATATTATTATGGTAATCAGAATCCCACGGCGGAATCAGACTGTAATTCCACAAACCCTGCAAATTGGCGGGCAGACTGCCCGGCCGTGAAGAAGAAATCAGCAAATACCTGCCGAACTGGAACAGCGCGGCCTCCAACTCGGGATCCCGGGGAGAAACATTGCCGTCCACGGCCTTTCCGTAAACCGCCAGACGTTTGTCAAGAGGAAGCTGCCGCACCGAGGAATCGGAAACGCCGAGATCCAAAACCACGCGGCCATACAGAGACCTGTAATTGTCCACATGCCTCTTGCGGAGCTCATCAGCAGATTTTGCCAAAGCATCTTTCACCCGGCGTTCCACGAGACGCGACGGAGCTTCTCCGCGCCAGCCGCAATCGGCGTTCAAGGCATAATCCGTACCCAGAGACATCAGAAGGCGGTAAGACTTCGCACCCTTCAAAACCAGCCTGTTTCCCTCGGCAGCAATCGTACCGCCCTTGCAGGTCAAGGCATACACGCCTTCATAGCGGAGTCCGTTCTTCAGTGTACCCGCCTGCCGTATCCAGCCCGTGCCGTCCCGGTCGACAGACACGGAAAACCGGTCTTGCGGATGCAGAGACGCCACCTCGAAATCCGCCGAAATACCTCGTCCGGAACTGCCGGAAGCGCTTGCCTCCATCACCATCACCTGATCCGGGAACGAAGCGAAATACTCCCGCCTCACCTTCGCACCGCCCGCCTCGCAGGATACATACGCCACAGCCTCCTCTAAAGAAAGCCCCCGGCAATAATCCTTGACTTCCTCATGCCCACGATAAGACACCGTCAATGTACCGAAAGGCTGGTACGAACCGAAAGTCAGGGAATCCGGCCCCTTGTGCTTCGACTTGTCTCCGACATCGCTCTCGGAACTGCCCGACCAGAGGCTGATCTCGTTCAGCTCCAGACGATCCGTCTGCGCCCCGCCGTAAATCATCGCCCCCATGCGGCCGTTCCCGATCGGCAAAGTATCCGAAGCCCATGAACCGTCGCCGGTGCCTCCCTGCGGGCGCGACGCCTTCCACACGGCCTCGCGGTCGAACCGTATCACATCGGCGGACTCCGCCCCTTCAACGCACGGCAGGATGACGCCGCAAAAGCACCATCCCAGCACGGCGAGATCAAACCATCTCATGGATTTCAGAAAAAATGGTTGATTACTTCGGCATCCTCTTGCCGGTAATACCCTTGTAAACATGCTCCGCCATAATGGCATGCCCCTCACCGTTCGGATGCACCTTGTCCGGCACCTTGGCACCCTGCCCGATCATCGGCGTATAGAGATCGATCACCTCGCACTTATTTTTGCGGGCCACCTTCTTGATGGCAGGAATCACCTCGCCCTTGATCACCGTATCGCGGATACCGTAATTCTCGGGGAATGCGGGCACTGGAAGCAGGCAATAGATCTTCGCCTGCGGATTGCTCGCCCTCAGCTCCTTGATCATCTTCTCGTAATCCTTGGAGAACGCGGCAGAGTTCTTCCAGTTCTGAGGCTTGGAATCATTGGTACCGAGAGCGAGAAGAATAATATCGCCTTCAATCTGCCGGGCAATCGTGTAATTTCCCTTCTTCGAATACGGACTGTCTCCGGCCTCCTGCAGCGTCGTGGCGCTGATACCGAGATTGTACACATCGTACTTGTCGCCCAGAGCATTCTGCAAGCGGGTGGACCAGCGCTCGGCCGGAGTCGTACCCGCACCGAACGTAATACTGTCCCCAATGCACACGACCCTCTTTGGAGGAGTAGCGCCCACAGCCTTGAACGCGAAATCGACAATCGCCGCCGGATTCTGCAGGCTATGGGGATGATGGCCGACACCCGGCTTGTGAATCACATGGATGGAACCGCCCAACTGCTTATACTTCTTCTCGACTACCGCCGTATTCTCCGCCACGGGCACCACATCGTCAGCATCGCCGACCACCGCAAGAATCGGCACCTTCGCCTTGGCCAGAGGAGCCAGCGTATCCACAGGATTCTTCTTGTAGGCCATTGCCTGCTCGGGCGTCAGTCCGTATACTTTGCACAGCCTCTCCCAGTCGCCGGGCGACCCTTTCCCCTGCCCCTTGCCGCCGGGCCAGCTCTTGAAATCGCAAACGGGAGCATCCACATACAGCCCAGCCACCTTGCCGGGATTCAGGGAAGCCCAGTTGAATGCAAACAGCCCTCCGCGGCTCAATCCTTCCAGCACCGGCTTCGGATCAAGCTTGTACTCCTTCACCATATAATCATGGTAGGCATCCATCAGCTTCATCGCATCCGGACAGCCGTACATATTCTCCATATTGATATAGCCGACATGGAACCCGCGCTTTGCCAGCTCAATATCCGCCATCGGAAACGCATTGAAAAACTCCGTCCTCCAAATCCACGGATTGCCCGGAAGCGCCTTCGCAGGCACGATCACCAGAGCCGGACGGCCTGCCACCGTAAAATCGAGCCGCTTCATGCCATTCCATACAGACTCCTTGGCAGGAACGGCTGCCACACCGGCCTTTTGAACGGAAACAGCCGAAGGCTCATCCCCCCAGACGGGCAGGCACAATAACGAACAAACGAGAAAGGAATATTTCATGGTTATCCACCCATACGAACACATCACGAAAAATCTTTCAGTATTTCTCTCCGCACCGCTTTTTTCTCATTCTTGCAAGATCGGAGCATCACCAACCGTACAAAAGGCATGTCGCCCTCTCCGTCCACAATCGGTCAAAGACTACATGTCGTCGATGCACTTCGCGGCTTTGCCGTCGTCGCCATCATGCTCGTCCACTTTCTGGAGCATTTCATCTACGACTCCTACCCCGTCTCCACTCCTCTCATGGCCTCCGTCAACCAGGGCATGAAAGACGCCTTCTTCTTTCTGTTCGCCGGGAAATCGTACACCATCTTCGCCCTTCTCTTCGGATTCACCTATGCCATCCAGTATGGCAACCAGCTCCGCAAGGGAAAAGACTTCAGCTGCCGTTTCGCCTGGCGGCTTCTGATCCTGGCCCTCTTCGCCTGCCTGAACGCCGTCTTCTTTCCGGGAGGGGATGTCCTGCTCACCTTCGCCATTGCCGGATTGATCCTCATCCCCCTGCGCAAACTGGGCATAGGAACCCTCGCCATGGTGGCAGTCTTCTTCCTCCTCCAGCCCCTCGAACTCGCCTATGCCGCCATCCAGTTCTTCCATCCCGAATGGACTCCTCCCACCGTCCTTGCCGCAAACGCGTATCCTTCACTGAAACCCTGCATCGACAACGGCGACTTCTGGGGCATGGCATGGAACAACCTCACGACCGGACAATATTCCAGCTTCGCCTGGGGAATCGATGCCGGACGCCTGATGCAGGCTCCCGGACTCTTCATCACAGGCTTCATCCTCGGCAAAGGAGGATTCTTCCATACAGGCAGGCGCAACACCGTCTTCTGGACGCGCACCCTGCTCGCCTCTGCTGCGGGCTCCTTCGTCTTCTACATAGCCATGATCCAGCCCGAACTGGGCGCCCCCCTCAAAACGGCCTTTACCATGTGGCACAACGTCAGCTTCAGCGGCATATGGGTCGCAGGCTTCGTCCTGCTCTACCGGACGGCCTACTTCCGCCAGCTCACCGACAGCCTCCGATACTATGGCAAAATGAGCCTCACGAACTACATCACCCAATCCGTCATCGGATCTCTGATCTTCTTCCCCTTTGCGCTGGGCCTCGCTCCGCACCTCGGATATGTGGCCAGTTTCGCCGTCGGAGTCGCCGCCATGCTCCTGCAGATACGCTTCTGCCGCTGGTGGCTTGGCCGCCACCGCTACGGCCCGCTCGAAGGAATCTGGCACCGCCTCACCTGGCTGCATGCACCAAACAAATAGCATGCAACGCCGCAACTCCACGCGCAACATGGCGCACATGCTCGCAGCTTGACTTGCCCGCACCCGCCATGTAAAATCCGTCGACCCATGTTTCAGGCCGCATATCTCCCCGAAAACTACTTCAGCCAGCACGACGTCGAAGACATCTTCGGCAACGGCGAAACATGTGAAATCGACCTCGGCTGCGGAGACGGCGGTTTCCTGCTGCAAATGGCCCGGCAATACCCGGACACCAAATTCCTCGGCATCGAACGCCTGCTCGGGCGCGTACGCTCCGTCTGCTCCAACGCGGAAACGGAACGCCTTGAAAACGTCCGCGTCCTCCGGCTCGAAAGCCGCTACTTCCTTGAATGGTTCATCCGGCCCGGCAGCATCTCGCGCCTGCATTACCTCTGCCCCGACCCGTGGCCCAAAACGCGCCACCACAAAAACCGCCTCGTACAGGACCACTTCCTGCCCGTCCTGCACCGTGCACTCGCGCCGCAAGGAGAATTCCTCTTCAAAACCGACCATGAAGAATACTACGAGTGGGTTCTTGAACACATGAACAACTCCCCCCTCTTCCGCAAACTCACCTGGGAGGAAAACGAATTCTACTACCCGAAAACCGACTTCCAGCTCCATTGGGAATCCATGGGCAAACACATCCACAGGGCCCGATTCGCCAAAACAGAACACACCGCACAAGCATGAGCTTCACCCTCCACAGCGTCGATCCCAGCGGAGCGCGGCTGGGCACCCTGCACCTGCCCCACGGCGACGTGCAAACCCCCATCTTCATGCCCGTCGGTACTCAGGGAACAGTCAAAACCCTCCACCCCGACGACCTCCACGCTCTCGGCGCCCAAATCATCCTCGGCAACACCTACCACCTCTCCCTCAGGCCGGGAGCCGAAACCGTACGCGACCTCGGCGGCCTCCACACCCTCTCCGGCTGGGACAAACCCATCCTCACGGACTCGGGCGGCTTTCAGGTCTGGTCCCTTGCCAAACTCCGCAAAATCACAGAAGAAGGAGTCCGCTTCCAAAACCACATCGACGGAGCCACCATGATGCTCACCCCCGAACGCTCCATGGAAATCCAGGCGCAGCTCGGCAGCGACATCGCCATGCTCTTCGACGAATGCCCACCCTACCCCTGCGACCGCCGCTACGCGGAAAAATCCCTCGGCTACACCCTCCGCTGGGCCCGGCGATGCAAACAATGGGTCGATGAAAACAACCCCGCATCGGGCAGCGGCAGGCAGAGCCACTTCGGCATTGTCCAGGGCTCCGTCTATGCCGACCTCCGCCGCCAGTGCGCGGAAGAACTCGCAGCCATGGACTTCGACGGCTACGCCATCGGCGGCGTCTCCGTCGGCGAACCGGAAGAGGAAATGCTCAAGGCCATCGAACACTCCGCTCCCTACCTCCCTGCAGACAAACCCCGCTACGCCATGGGACTCGGCACCCCCGTACAGCTCCTTGAAATGATCGAACGGGGAGTCGACATGTTCGACTGCGTCATGCCCACCCGCCTCGCCCGCCACGGCATCGCCATGACGCCCGACGGCCCCATCCACATCAAAAACAAAAAATGGGAAAAAGACATGCGCCCGCTCGATGTGGAAGGACACCCTCATGTCAACCGCTTCTCCCGGGCGGCCATACGCCACTTCTTCCGCTCCGGTGAAATACTCGCTTTAAGATTGCTTTCCTTTCAAAATCTGTCATTCTATCTCCGGCTCATGGCTCAAGCGCGAAGCGCCATCGCGGCCGGACAATTCGGCTCGTTCAAGCGTGCCTTCATTTCGCGCTACCAAGCAAACGACATATCATGAACGCAAACATCATCCTCGCCCAAATCGAAGGAGCTGCAACGACGGGAGAAGCTCCCGCAGCAGCAACTCCGGCCGCCCAGCCGGCCGCTCCCGCCAAAGATGCCAAGAGCGGCACCGTACAAACGACGGACAAACCGGCCGCACAGCCTGCGGAGGAAACCAATTTCCTCGGCAGCCCGCTCGTCATG
Organism: Neoakkermansia glycaniphila; assembly: GCF_900097105.1. Taxonomy (GTDB): domain Bacteria; phylum Verrucomicrobiota; class Verrucomicrobiia; order Verrucomicrobiales; family Akkermansiaceae; genus Akkermansia; species Akkermansia glycaniphila. Next base: position 273,923 of record NZ_LT629973.1, read on the forward strand.
TTCCTCATCATCGGCGTCCTCTTCTACTTCCTCCTCATCCGCCCGCAGCGTAAGCAGCAAAAGGAACAGCAGGCGCGCCTCAACGCCCTGAAAGTGGGCGACAGCGTCATCACCAACGCCGGCATCCACGGCGAAGTGCGCAAAATCGACGAACGCACCGTTGACGTACAAATCGCCAAAGACGTGACCATCACGCTCGAAAAAGCGGCCATCATCAACGTCAAATCGAAAGACTGACCCCCTTCACAAGGCAGCGGACAACACACGGTTCGCTGCCTTCTTTCTCCCCATTCCCTAACAGAACCATGCAAACCAAGTTCCGGCTCCGATCAACCCTTGCTGCATCGGTTCCCGCAACTTATTGCTTGATACTGGCCTCCTGCACCTTGAGGCCCGGAGATTATACCCCTGTCACCGACTCTACGGCATTCGGCCCGCACACCCTCCTGCACGACATATACTATTGCGGTTCCGATGCGCAAAACCACTACTTCGCCCGTGAAATGAAGCCATGGTGGGCTTCCCCCCACTACTTCAAAATCGACAAATCCCTCATCATCTACGAACGGGAAAAACCTTTCTCTCCCAAACGCGCCCAATGGGATAGCGTCCCTGCTCCTCCACGTTTCCTGAACGAAAAAACATCCGCCTGGCCTATACCTCGCCGCACCCCTTCTCCTGCCATCACCTCCTCGGCGACACCCTCCATTGAACGACTCTCTCCGCAAACCTGCATTTTCTTCACAACCAAACCCAAACAATGGGGTTATTACTTCATATGAGCATCCGTATTCTTCCGGCCATCATTCTATGCACACCGTTTCTTGCCTCCGCCGAGGCGGATAACGGCGCTCCGCCGCCTGCTCCTTCACCGGAAAATACATGCCGCCCGAACTGCACGCCGGTCCGGAAAAAACAGGCACAACGCATGGAACACATCGCCCTGTCTCTCTTCATGCGCCAACTGATTCTGGATAAATACGACACGGACGGCGACGGCATCCTGAACGACGACGAACGCAAAACCCTCCTCGCCGATGCCGACAAAGTACGAGACGAAGCACGCAGACGCTTCATCTCCCAGTTCGACCGGAACAAAGACGGCAAACTGGACGCACAGGAACAGGCTGAGCTGAAAAAAGCCCTCTCCCACCAGCACAAGCGGCATCAACGCCGTGGACAGCCGCACCCAGGCGGCCCGCCTCCCCCCCCGAACAGCTCCGGACGGAATGAACCTCCTCCGCCGCCCGCTCTCTATATACTGGCCCAAAAACTCCTGCTGGAAAAATTCGACGCCAACCGCAACGGAAAATTGGAACCGGAAGAATTCACAATCATCCGTCAGGAAGCGGACAAACTCTTACAGGCTCACCGTGCCACACTGCTGAAACGCTTCGATACCGACCAAAACGGATCTCTGGACAAAACGGAAACCGAAAACGCGCGCCGCACGCTGATACAGGAACGCGAACTCCATCGGGAAATCGACACCTCCGCCAAACAGCCGGACGAAATAGATCTCTTCCTTGATGCAAGGTACGACATGGACATCCTTCTCTCCCTCAACACCGCCGCAGCCCTCAAAAAACCCATCCGCCTGCAAGTGATCGACATTTCATTTCGCGGATGAGCCATTGTCAAACACAGTCATGAAGCCGGGACATCCCGGCTTCATGACCAGTCTTACTACTTCTTCGGAGCGAAGCGCGCGTCGAACACCAGCACCTCGAAGGGTTGCAGCGTCAACTTCACCTTCCCTTCTGCCGGCATGACAAGTTCGCGCACTCTTTGATCGGCATAGCCGGCATGCAGGCGCATCGCCTCCGGCATCCTGCCGACCGGTTCGAACACCGACACGGCATCCAGTTCGACCTCCTTCGGCTTATCGTCGGGATTGCGAAGCGCCAGAGTCGCACCTGCGGGACTCCATGCCGCATAACCGTACACATCGAGATGGTGGGGATTGCCGCCGACCCAGTGCACATCCGCCAGCACCTCGGCATTCTTCCTCGCCCAGCGCACGGCTTCCGCCACATCGTCCCATGCCTTGCCATTCATCATGGAAGCCGTCAAATACAGCTCCTGAAGATTCGCACCGGAACCGAACAGCATCCGCGCATCGTTCTTCAAATCGTTGCCCGCCTTGCTGACACGAGCCGCCTGATACTCCGTACCCAGCACGAGCCCGTGGTGCATCAGAGAACTGAGAGGATACAAAGGCGCACGTTGCACGATCAGGCTATAGCAATAGGCATCCCGGTAAGTAATTGATTGCTCCCGGTCATCGCCCTTGCCCTGCCAGCCCACATCCGCGCTGCCGTCGCGCCAGGTACAGTCTACATGGTTCAACCAGAACGGAGACGGCCACGTACCTACGGTCGTACTCAAAAACAACTTGGGATTGATTGCCCTCAACTCGTTGGCAATGGACAGCAGCGCCATGAAATGAGGACTCACGCCTTCCCCTGCCTTGTCCCACTTGAAGAAATTCACCCCGTCCTTCACCATCAAATCGGCGCACCTGTCGCGAAACCACTTATAATACTCCGGCTGCGCGAGATCGAACTTCCCGGCGGACGCAGGCAGCAGCCCCTTGGCCTTCGCATGATTGATGCGCTCCTGCGTACCCGTATAACCGCCGAGCGGAGAAATCCAGATACCGAAATTGGAACCGATACCCCGGATCGCCTCCGCCGTCTTGCGGAAACCGCTCGGGAACTTCCGTGCGCTTGGCTGCCAGAGATCGGCCTGCACATCATCCCAACCGTCATCGAGCACAAACGAATCCAGCTTGATTCCCCTCTTCTTCCCCAGCTCGTCCCCATACGCCTTGACCGTGGCCAAAAGCTTCTCCTCCGTCGGATTCAAACCGAAATCGTACCAGCAGTTATACTGGAGAAACTGTGTATAAGGCATCGCCCGCTCGCGCTCCAGATAAGCGAGAAACCCGCGGCGCAACTGACCCTTCGGATAAACGCCGAACACGGCCGAAAACTTCTGCTGCGCACCGGGCTGCATCGGCAAATTGCATGCAAAACCGATCGTTGCACCATCCTTACCTATTTCGGCTTTCGCCACGGGCAACTCGACCCCGGCAAAAATCCCGCTCTTCCCGACAAGAGGGCTTCCAGGCACCGTTCCCGACACGCTGAAGCCCTCCCCCTTCAGATCGACCAGCTGGATATTTTTGATATCCACAGGCTTCGTCGCCTTGATATCGAAAGTCTCTTTCACATACGAAGACCCATCCCTCAATTCCGCCCGCCAAGTCACCACAAGCCCGGCTGCCTCATTGTGGAACACCACCTGAAAAGCCTTCCCCGCAAAACCATCCGATGCCCGCGCGCTCTTGCCCTTCTCCGGCAGCAAGGCCACCTCCACGGGCGGCTTTTCCAGCACGAACGAAGACGCGGGCAAATTGAACCCGCCAGCCTCCGTCGACAACCGGAACAACTCGGACTGATTGCCGGACACGGAAGCAGGCTTCTCTTCCGAATTGGAAATGCCGAACCGCACAATCCGGTTACCTTGCACCTCCCACCGGGCGGAAAGCACCTGATTGCCGAGAACCAGCAACGACTTGCCGCCTCCCTCCTGAAGCACCTTCGCCTCAGCCTTTCCCGGTGCCATCGCGGCATCCGGATAAGACACGCTCGTTCCGTTCGCAAAAACGGTTCCCGCCGACATAATGGCGAGCAATGCCGCCGTACACATATTCGTTTTCATCATTCAAAAATCCCTTGAAAAGAATGGACACAAACCATTCATACCATTATACGCCCCCGCCACCTCTCATCTTTCACCCAATGAAAACAAAACAATACAAACATTTCCATATAACACGAACAGAATCGCTTACAAACGCGAATACATCTTGCATTTCCATACGTTTGCGATACAATACCCGCCGACGTATGAAGATCACACTGTCTACACTTGCCATCCTCACCTGCACCTGCGCCAGCCTCGCGACAACGGTACAGGCTGCAGATCAAAGCAAAAAGCCCACCGCTTCCAGCCAAGGCAAAACGTTGCCTCCCGCCCCGTTCGGCGCCGTCCCCACAGATGCGCAGGTCAATTGGCAGCGCATGGAATTCTACGCCTTCGTTCACTTCGGCCTCAACACATGGACTGGCCGCGAATGGGGATACGGCGACGAAAATCCGAAAATGTTCAATCCGACGGATTTCAACGCCGACAAAATCATCAAAACCTTCAAACAGGCCGGCATGAAAGGCATGATCTACACAGCCAAACATCATGACGGCTGGTGCAGCTGGCCCACCAAAACCACCGGGCACAACATCACCAAGAGCCCGTGGAAAAACGGCAAGGGAGATGTCGTTGGCGAATTTGCCAAAGCCTGCAAAGAAAACGGCCTCAAATTCGGCACCTACCTCTCCCCCTGGGACCGCAACAACGCCGAATATGGCCGCGACGGCTACCTGAAAACATACTACGGGCAAATTGCGGAACTGCTGACCAACTACGGCCCCGTCTTTGAAATCTGGTTCGACGGAGCCAACGGCGGCGACGGCTTCTACGGCGGCGCACGAGAACGCCGCCAAATCAAGGGAGACTATTACAACTTCGAGCAAATCGTCAAAAACATCCGCAAACTTCAGCCGAACTGCATCATCTGGGGTGCAGGACATTACGGCGACGCCCGTTGGGGCGGCTCCGAAAAAGGCCATGTCAACTACCCGCACTGGTCCACCCTCAGCTCCACCCAGCCGGGAGGCGGCGGCACGGGCAACCGCGGCGGCGACCGCTGGGTACCTGCCGAAGGCGACACCACCATCAACCATGCCGGCTGGTTCTGGCACGCCGGACAGGCCTCCCGCGTCAAATCTCCGGAACAACTCCTCAACGTCTGGTTCGACTGCGTAGGCCGCGGCGCCAACCTCATCCTGAACGTTGCCGCCGACCAAACGGGCAACCTCGACCCGGCGGACGTCAAGGCACTCCTCGCCTTCAAGGAACTGCGCGACAGGCTCTATGCCAATGATTTCGCCAAGGGAGCCAAGGCTACAGCCTCGGAAACGCGCGGCAACTCCGCCAAATACAGCCCTGCCAACATGGTCGACGACAACCTCGACACCTATTGGGCCGTAGAAGACGGCAACCTCACCCCCTCCGCCGAAATCCAGCTTGCCAAACCGGCCACCTTCGATGTCGTTCGCCTGCGCGAACAGATCCGCCTCGGCCAGCGCGTCGACTCCTTTGAAGTAGACGCATGGGAAAACGGAGCATGGAAAACCATCGTCAAGGACGGCAAAACCATCGGCAACCAGATCATGGTCCGCCTCCCGGAACCCGTCACCACAGACAAGCTCCGCCTCCGCATCACCGGCAGCCAGGCCACGCCCTGCATCTCCGAATTCTCGCTGCTGCGCAAACCGGTCATCATCCCGCAGCCGGAAATCACCCGCCAGGGCGACATGCTCACCATCCCGGAAAAACCCGGCTTCACCGTCAAATACACCACGGATGGCACCGCACCGACCGCCCAGTCACCCGCCTATACCCAGCCTGTGCCATTCGCGCAGGGAGGCCTCGTCAAAGCCTGCTATATCGACAAGGAAGGAAACATCGGCCCGGTCAAGGAAAACCGCTTCGGCATCCCGAAAACCGGATGGAAAATCGTCTCCTCCACGGCGGGCGACGCCACCAAGGCCATCGACGACAACCCGAAAACATTCTGGCACACCCACATGGCACAGGAACAGGCTCCGCCCCAATCCTTCACCGTAGACATGGGCAAGCCCCACGACCTCACCTCCTTCTCCTACCTGCCCCGCCAGGACGGAACATGCCACGGCATGACTGACCGGTACACCTTCGAAGTCAGCCAGGACGGTAAAACATGGAAAAAAGCCGCCGAAGGAGAATTCTCCAACCTGCGTGCCAACCCCATCGAACTGAACGTCAACTTCAGCAAGAAAGAACCGAACGTCCGCTACTTCCGCTTCACGGGCACCCGTGCCATTGAGAAAAACCACGTCTCGGCAGCGGAAATCTCCGTCTTCTGATACGCAGCGGCCGGACAACACGCCTCTCAAGGATGCAATCCCTTCGGATTGCATCCTTTTTATCGCCTTCCGGGCAGAAAACCCGATGACGCGCTGCCCTCTTGCTTTTCCATGGAAGGCATCCCATAGTACATTGGTTCCCATTCCTGAAACGTGAACATCTTCCACACACTCATCCAGACATTCCATCGATCCTCCGGTGATGGAACGGACAATGCAGCCTCAACTGCGCGCACCCTCGATAGCTCGCGCGGCCTCATGGGGGCCATCATGATCCTCAACCTCCTCTTTCTGGAAATACTCGCCTGCATCGGAGCCACCTCCGTAGCCGACGGAGTCCACCGCTCCCTGTGGATGTTCTTCGTCTACTGCTCGATGAGCCTCATCTACAAACTCGCAGCAGGCAACAAAATCTTCTCGAACAAAGTCTTCCTCGTCAGCAGCCTTGCCATTGCGCTGCATCTCGGCATCGTCGTCATGCTCGCCAACTACATGCGCAGCATGCCGGAATGGAACTACCTGATGATCCTGCTGGTACCGTACACGCTGGCGCCCATCATCGTCTCCGTCCTGCTGGGCAAAGCCATGGGCACCTTCACCGCCGTCTGCGTCACCCTCTACGGCCTCATCCTGATGCCCGACCCCTCGCCCGTCTCCCCGTTGAACTACATCTGCCTCAGCCTGCTGACGGGATTGATCGGCGTCGTCCTCACGGGCAACCTCCGCAAACGCGAGCAAATCCTCTCCACGGGTTTCATCGTCGGCATCGTCACCTTCGCCGCAGCCTTCTGCCTCGGAGCCCTCGGTAGCGGAGACGAATGGTTCCGCGCCCGCAACCTGGGATGGGACATCGGCAGCGCCATCGGCATGAGCTTCTTCGTCTCCGTCTTCATCGGCGGCATCCTTCCCCTGCTCGAACACATGTTCCACATCAGCACACCCATCACATGGCAGGAACAGGGGGACATGAACCTGCCTCTCCTCAAAGACCTCCAGCTGCACGCACCCGGCACCTTCCACCACAGCGTCATCGTATCCCTGCTCGCCGCCAATGCCGCCAAAGCCATCGGGGCCAACTCCATGCAATGCAGCGTTGCCGCACTTTACCACGACATCGGCAAAACGAAATACCCTCAGTACTTCGCCGAAAACATCCCCAGCTCCGCCGCCAGCCCGCACAGTGAACTGACGCCGGACATGAGCGCCAAACTCATCATCGGCCATGTCACCGAAGGCGTCGAACTCGCCAAAAAACACAACCTCGGCCCCAGCATCATCTCCATCATCAAGGAACACCACGGCCGCTCCCTCGCCTACTACTTCTATCGGCAGGCTCTCGACAAATTCGAAGCTGCCATGAAAGACTTCGAAGCCGGACTCATCGACACCAAACCCGCCCCCGTCGACGACGAACAATTCCGCTACCCCGGCCCCGGACCGCAAAGCCGCGAAGCCGGAATCGTCTCACTGGCGGACATTGTCGAAAGCGCCACCCGATCCCTGAAAAACCCCACAGCCGAAGAAATGGCGAACAAAGTGGACGAACTCATCCGGGAACGCCTGTTGAGCGGCCATCTGGAAGACAGCAACCTCACCCTCGGCGACATCCATAAAATCAGGGACTCCTTCCTCGAAACCCTCAAAACCATGGCGCACAACCGCCCCGAATATCCGAAGCACGAAACGGAACCCGCTCCGAAAAAGGCCACCGCCTGATCCGTCCATGATGCCGGAAATCGAAATCTACCTCAACACGGAAACGCCGTGGCCCACGGAACGAACCGTCGGCCACTACCGCAAACTGCTGGAACAGGCCCTGCCCTCCCTTCTCTCAGCCCCGCCCGGCCCCGAACACATCCTCTCCACCCTGCAACTCGTCGAAATCAGCATCGTGGACGATCCCACCATCGCCCGCATCCACGGCGAATATCTGAACGACCCGACCGCGACGGACGTCATTACCTTCCCGCATGGCGACGGCCTCGGTGAAATCATCGTCAGCGCCGATACGGCCGCCTCCTACGCCGCCGCCCACGGCGTCGACACCGCCCGTGAACTCTTCCGCTACATCGTCCACGGCCTCGTCCACCTGCACGGCTACCTCGACAACACGCCGGAACTCCGCGCCGACCTCTTCGCCATACAGGAACCCATCGTCGAATCCTACTATCTCGACGAACTGGAGCCGTAACGCAAACTTCCGGACAGGGATTGCCATCATCCTCCGGCAAGGCACAAAATACTTGTCAAGCCACGTCCTCCCTGCTATCATCCGTCAGCACATCGCCTTACGCTCCGTTAGCTCAGTTGGATAGAGCAACAGCCTTCTAAGCTGTGGGTCATTGGTTCGAATCCAATACGGGGCGCCACCTTCCCTGCCCCTCACCCTCACACCATGTCCGCTCATCCTCTCCTTGCGGAAATCGCCGACAAAATGCCTGCACCCGGCATGGTTCTTTGCGTATCCGCCATCATCACCCTTGTGTTCGCTGCCATGCTCTCCACCGAAATCAGGTGGAAACCGCTACTGGCCAGCATCTACTTCCTCATCCTGATATGCGGCCAATTCCTTCTGCTCAGTGACGACGACCTCGGAGCATGGTGGTGGAAAGAACTGGACTACGATTACCCCCTTTGCATCGCCTTATGCTGGTGGGGAATACCGGCTCTCGCCCTCCTCGCAGCAGCAGGCAAATGCCATATGGCACACCGGCGGAAGCCAGCACAAAAGGCCTGATCGTGCATGAACCTTTGCGTTCCCCACCTCGCCCACATCTGCCGTGCAGCCAAAAGCCCGGCACTTACTCCACCTGTAAAGCCCATGAAGGCAAATCACCCACAATCACCCGACCAAACAGGCAACATCTCGAAGCACAATAAAAAAGAACAGCATCCGTTATGGGCGCGTACAGCCTTCATTCTGCTTTCCGCAGGCACATGCTGCATCTTTCTTCCGCAATGTACCGGCATGGAATCTTCCGATCATCTCGAATCATCGGCACATTGGCACGGCATCGCGTTGCGCCTGATGGCCGCACTTCCCGTGATCGGAATTATTGTCAAAATCCTTCTTTGTCTCAAGGATCCGAACCATGGGCAACAGCAGGATTTGCCATACGCCTCAAACAAAACGAACAGATCAAACCGGCGAAACAATGGCCCTGCGCCACTCCTGACACCACAGGCTGAGAGTACCATCATCACTCTTGCCGAAAAATGGAAACAAAACACCCCTGAATCCGAACGCGAACTTCAATACAGACAAGCAAGGGATTATATGGTCAAAACCATTGCCAACAGAAAAAAACGACTGACTCTGTTTACATGCTTTCTTCGAAAACCTGCATGGAAAACCGACACAGCCGCCATCAACGAATTTGTCGATCAATTCCTATGCTTCACCACAATATGCCACCGAGTACAATCTTATAGGAAATTTGCATTCATCGATTCCATCCTGGAGCTGATATCTCGGGAAATGCGCATGAATCTCAGAAACGAATACAACAGGAAATACAGTCAAGAACGGAAAGAAGCCATCCGTTCCAAATGTCAATACTACCAGTTCTACTCGTTGGAGGGCATTTCAACCCTACTTCAGAACATTGCCACGATAGCGGATTGCATGGAGCCAACGGATACATGGATCAAAAGAATGGGGCTGGTCGAACACAGTGCGGCCTATTACGAACAAATGATCATCGACCGTTTATCGAAGGAAGAAGCAATCAGCCTGTATATCTCGAGATTATATATCGAATGCCAAAAACGTGAAATGAATCAGGACCACTGCCAACGATACCTGGACAACATTCAAAAAATGGTTCGGATTCAGCAGTGGCCGGATGATAACGAATTGCTCCTGAGGCTTCTCGGATTACGCAAGCCCACACTGGAAGATATAGATGACACGATAAGCATTATTATCTATAAAAACCATTACATCTCATCCAAATGCCGAGACTGTGCGGAACCGGCATGCGATCCGGAAAACATCAAGCAAACCTCCCCTGAATCCACGATGGCATAACAACCAACCTTCCGGCTTGGACGTACAACCGTTCCGAGCAGGGGCAACGCGCCTCCCGTTTTCCTCTCAAGGCATCACAGCCTGCGGTTCCTGCCATTCAGATTTCACTCCGCCACCGTTTCCGCCACGCCGACAGGCACTTCTTTCGGAGAGGCCGAGGCAGAAACGCCTTCCGGAGGGGTCGTCACGAACGCTTGCATCAGCTTCAACAGTGCATCGACGTCCCTCAAATCGGCCATCTCACGAGGAGAATGCATATACCTCACAGGGCATCCGATCATCGTCGCCCTCCCTCCCATCATCATCGCCGAAAGGAAATCCGACAGCCCCACCATCTTGAACGTATCCTTCTGCATGGGAATTCCCTTCACATTGGCCAAATTTTCCAGTGAACGGTTCATCTTCCTGTCGAAGCGGTATCTCGCATTCCCCGCTATTCTCCCCGGATACGCCTGCAAGACAGGCCCCTTCCCCATTGATATAGGCAATCCCTCGAATTGCTCGTCGGGATACTGCATCGAATCGACCGTGCAATCCAACGCGATCACCTGCTCCGGAGGATTCTTGAGGAAATAGGCAAATGAACCCAGCAGCCCCATTTCCTCCCGCACTGCCGAAAGCAGTACCACATTGTATTGAAGATCGTTCTTGTGCGCAGCGAGATAGGGGGCCAGTTCCGACAGAAGGAACACATGCAGCCTGTTATCCAGCCCATGGGCTACCAGCCTGCTCTCCGCGATAATCTCGGCCTGCGTCGCAGGCACACACAGAGTTCCCGGCACAATGCCCATTTGCTCCACCTGCGCCGCGTTGTTGGCGCCGACATCGAACTCGACGTTTACCCATTTCGCAAAATGGTCGCGCCCCTTGTTTCTCTCGTCCGGTTCGAGTATGGCCTTGGCATACCGCTGCCTCATTTGCAGACGCTCCATCCAGGACATGCGGTAGCAATCGCCGCTCGCATTCATTTCGGTCTCAATCAGCTCCAGTTGCCTGTCCACTGGAACGACGGCATCGGGTTTCATCCCTTCCCACCATCTGGGCCTGCACCCGGCAAAAGCAGGTACGGGCCCCTTCGAGCCGTGGAAAACATAAGGTACGGACGCGACGGCATCCGGATCCGGATGCCCCAGCAGCTTCACCTTGACAAACCCGCGGGGCGTCGTTTCCTTCACTTCCAGCCCCACCTCGTCGATATGCGATACAATGACCAGAGTCGGTGCATCCTCTTTGGGGCTCTCGAACTCGGCCCATGCATTGCCGACTTCGTCCTTGCCCACACGGTCGGCATGGGGAGACACCCTGTCCAGCCACATTTGCTGGGCCTTTTCTTCCTTCGTCGAAGGTGACGGAGTATTCAAAAACCGAGTCAGAAACTCCGTCGATTCCGGTGTGAAAATTCCGGGCGCATTATCAGCTGCGGACAAGCCCGCAGCCATCCATAGGGTCAGAACAGCGTATCGTATCATTGGGGTGGCCATCACTATCCCATACGGCAGCCCCAACGGCAAGCACGAATTCCCCCATATACTTCCGGATTGGGTAAAAACACCTTATCCTTCGCCGTTTCCCGATCTCAACAGCGGAGCGACACGCGTTTCCAGAATATCCATGACTCCCTCATGCTCCGCATAAGGACTCACGTATCCCCCTCTCTCCCTCAAAAAATCCTTAATCTCGGCATGGGCATTGCAGGGGCATGCACACAGGGCGCCGGGATGCAGGCGAAAGGCATCCAGATCATTATGCCCGTCTCCGAGAATGGCGATCCTCTCTTCCGGGATACCCCACGCTCCTGCGATATGCCGCAGGGAAGTTCCCTTGTTGTAGGAGGTATGGCAGAATCGCAGATACGGCCCTGCCCGCTGCACGGACAATTCCGGGCAATCCTTTAAAACACCGGCCACCAACGGAGAAAACAGATCGAGATCGGGCATATGCTCCACTTCGATGGAATACGGATCTTCGGCATCCCTGCTCCATCGGCTGGCGGGATGGCGGCGCCTGAGCTCAACAAAGAAATCCTCCAACCGCACATGGTGCAGCCGGAAAACCTCCTCATGCGCATGGCGGCAGGCCGTATTGCGCTCCATATCGGGCCGCAACACACCGTCCTCGTCAGCCCGGTACACATAACGTTCGCACGTCACGATGAAATCGGGCGAAAACGGAGCCACTCGGTTGAACTCTTCCAGCAGGTAATTCAAGGATCGCCCCGTGTTGATGCCCCATCGCACCCCGCAGCACGATCGCCAGCAACGCATCAGATCGAAAAAGCCGGCGCTGATCCCGGGCGAGGCATCACGGCTCCACAGGGTGCCGTCAAAATCAAACGAAAGCAGCCATTCGGCTTCGCCGGAATCGGTGAGAGCCGGCTGTGCAGGAAGATCGCGCGTCCACATGGCAGCTTAATCACCGACCTCCTCGGCAACGGGAGGATCATCCGGCACCTCGGCAGCCGTCGGCGGGTCGACGACAGGCTCCGCCACAGGCACGGCAACCGGAACAGGCTGCACAACGGGCGGCTTCGGTTGAACAGGTTGAACACTTGGACTGTTATTGCCCGTATTGCCGGAGGTTCCGCCCGATACAGGGCGCACGGCAGGCACATTCTGGGCACCGCGTCCGGAAACGGGCGTCGTTCCTCCTGCCGGAACGGCAGCTGTTTCTTTTTTCGACAGCAGCGGCACATACACCGCGGGAATCGCATTCGACTGCTTGAGACGGTTCAGCTGGCTCTGCACCGTGGACGACAGATTGTCGATACGCAGCACATCCACCTCCTTGCTCGACAGGCATTCCGGAGGAAGCTTTTCGCCTTTCTTGCGCAAATGGATTTCCACACGGCGGTTCGCCGCCTGTGCGGCATGGTCGCCCGAGGTCGAAACGATCGGAGAACGATCCCAGCAGGCGCGGATATACACGCGGTCGAGCGGAACGCCGTTCTGCTTCAGCCACAGGCGCACGGCATTTGCACGCATCAGGGAAAGAACAAAATTGTATTCGTTGGAACCGAAACTATCCGTATGCCCTTCAATCACGAAACGGGTTTCGGGATTCTTGTGAATCAAAGCAGCCAACTGGAGCATGCTGATGCGGGCTGCATTTCGCAACTCCGCCTTGTTATAGGCGAACAGCAGATCGGCACCCAAACGCGCAGGGCCGGCGGTTGCTCCGGGATTCGACAGCTTGATCAGCTCGCCCAGCGAGCGGGAACCTCCGGGCACATCGGCCGCATCGCTTCCCTTGTGCTTTTTGATCTCGTCGGCAATCAGCCTCGAAGGATCGAGATTGTCGGGAATATCCACCGCAGCCACCTTGATCGGATTGTTCGTCACGGGCGCAATTTCCGGCAGAGACGAAGGTTCGTCATCCGCTCCTTTGATCAGAGGCTTCAAGTCGATGTCAGACGGTTCGGGCATCGACATGCTATTCTCGGGAGACGGCGGTTCCGGCGTAGGAATATTCGTTTCGCCCGGAGCAATCGTCAACTCCTCAATCGGCATATCGATAATATCGATCTCCTGCGGCTCGATCGTCTCCACCTCCTTGGGCTCTTCCGGAGGCACTTCGGGCAAAGGCTTCTCCTTCACATCCTCAGGGTCTTCCCGGGAAATCATGATAATGCGATCCGGCGTCTCCTTCTTCGGCGGCAGCTCCGTCAGCCGGAACACGAAACCGTCCGGCCACCAGAACGTCAAAAACATGAATCCGCAGCAATGCAGCACCACGGCAGCGGCCACGGCTCCCAGCAGAACGGGCAGCATGTGGCGCGGCCTCAAAAGCTGGAAACCCTTGCGCCGCCTGTTGCGGGGGAAATTCCTGTCAATACCGTTCATGGCCTGCCCTCCGTCGTTTTCAATTCGGAAAATCCTGCCGTCACCTTGGGCAAATCCACCGTCGGCAACATCTTGGGCGGAACGAAACTCACATGTTCGCCGACCCATTTCACCAGCTTTTCGTTCAACTGGTCTTCACCTGAATAGAGCGCCACCTCGACGGTTTCCTCCTTCATCTGCCCGTTCTTGCCTTTCTCGAAACTCATTTTGATACGCCGCTCGGCAGCATCCGCCGCATCCTGCGATGTCTTCGCGCACCACACGGCTTTCTCATCCGAAGACAACTGGCTGTAAATGTAGAGGGAATCCTTCAATGGCGCGTAAAAATACCGCTCCGTACAAACGAGCAGCACCGGAACGTCGCGGGAAATGGAAGGTGCGGCATCCACCGGAGCCACATCGAAACTCGTATAATCGGCGGCCGCTGAAATACCCATATTCGTGAGCCAGAAAGCCGGAAAACACAACATACGGTTCATGCGCCCCTCCAAATCGGCCCACACGGCATCCTTGAGCGTCTTGTAGGCATCGATCGCCACCACGGAACGGATACGCGCATCCTTGGGCGCAGCCTGCAGGGCAAGCGAAGCGCCGAACCCTTCGCCCAAAATCATGGCAGGCTTATCCAGGCCGCCGCATACCTTGTCCAACGCATTCAGCAAAAGTGGCACATCATCACACTCGCGCAAACCGTGCGTACAGTATTCCCGAGCCTGATCCGCACCGCGCGGATTCCACAGCACACAGGTATATCCCGCCGCCGTCAACACCTCCGCCCAGGGCAAGGAAGCGACAATACCGTGATCCCAGTCCGTACAGACCAGCACATACCCGTTCCCCGGCTGCAAACCCTGCATCACCATACTGCCGTTCACCCGTTGCTGGCGGGAAGACAAATCGCCTTCCTGCACGGCGATGCAAGCCTCCACCTGCCTGCCGTCATACCCGGCGAAAGAAAACGGCCGGAGCTTCATCCCTGCTGCCGCCTTCGGCATCAGGGGTTCGTCCTTCAGTTTCTCATTGAGCGGACGCACGATCGGATCGGATGCATACGAAGCATACCAGCACATGCCTCCCACAATGCCCGCCGCAACAACGGCAATGGACACGAAGAACCAGCGAAGAATGGAACGTTTGGCAGCCATGGGGAAGTTTCCGCCCGGATAGGGCGGCGCACACAGTATATACGCAAAGAGAACGGAAACCAATAAGAATTTCTTGCAAGAACGTCTTGATTTTTCGAGGAACAGACGGCATACTTGTGTCATGCGGACGTGTCTCGGTATGTTTCTTCTGGCCCTCGTGGTCCTCTTCGCAGGGGGAACCATCGTGTACCAGACCTATACCAACTCCGGCATCAAGTTCGAACAAAAGGAACGCCACTCCGAATTCACCAACCCGAAGGGCAAACCGAAAAACAATGCCAGGCCCGCTGCCACACCTTCCGCACCGGCTGCGGCACCTGCTCCAGAGGCACCCATCGCTCCTGCGGTCGAAGAACCGCCCATTGCGGAACCCGTACCGGAATAACAGCCCCCATTACGCGCCATGCGCCCCATCATCGGATACACGCTCGGAGACCAGGCAGGCATCGGTCCTGAGGTCATCGGCAAAGCCTTGGCCTCCCCGGAACTGCCGCAGCATGCCGACTACATGCTCATCGGCGAATACATCCCCTGCACTCCCGGACAACCGACACAGGCCACCGCCGAGGCGGCATTCCGCCACCTTGAGCTGGCCGCCCGGGCTCTCAAGGAAGGCAGCATTGATGCTGTCGTCACAGGCCCCGTCTGCAAGGAAGGGCTGCACAGCGTCGGCTTCCGCTACCCGGGCCAGACCGAATTCTTCGCCGACCGCCTCGGCTGCACCGACTTCGCCATGTGCCTCTCCGGCGACACGCTCACCGTCGGCCTCGCCACCATCCACGTACCTCTGTCCGACGTACCGCGCCTGCTCTGCACGGACGAACTCGTCCGCATCGGTAAACTGCTGGCGGACTTCTGCCGCCGTATAGGCAAACCCGAACCGCGCATCGCCCTTGCGGGTCTGAACCCCCATGCCGGGGAAAACGGCGCATTCGGCGACGAAGAAACGCGCATCATCGCCCCTGCCGTCGCCCGGCTGCGCAGCGAATGCCCCGCTGCCCGGTTCAGCGGCCCGTGCGTACCCGACAGCGTGTACCGCGAAGCCGCCGCCGGCCATTACGATGCCATCCTCGCTCCGTACCACGACCAAGGATTGATCCCCCTGAAAATGCTGGACTTCGACACCGCCGCCAACATCACCTTGGGCCTGCCCCGCCTCCGCATCAGCCCCGACCACGGCACGGCCTTCGGTATCGCAGGCAAAAACATCGCCAGCCACGCCAGCACGCTCCGCGCATTTCAGCTTGCCGTCAAAAGCACGCTGCCCCACCTGTAATAAGACCAGCAAATGAAACTTGACGCAGTCATCCATCCCTGCTAGGAGTTTATGAATGTCCCTCTTACACTCATACGCCACCTGTTTCCCCTTCCTTCTGTGCGCGCTCTCTGCACCTGCTCTCGTCGCAGCAGCCGAACAGCAGCATGAAGAACTGAACTACGTCTTCCAATCCGGCTCGAACGGATACCATACGTTTCGCATCCCAGCCATCGTGCAGAGCACCAAGGGAACACTCATCGCCTTTGCCGAAGGCCGGGTCAACAGCAGCTCGGACTACGGGAACCTCGACATCGTCGCCCGGCGTTCCTCAGACAACGGCAAAACATGGAGCGACCTGATCCTCGTACAGGACGACGGCAACAACCAATGCGGCAACCCCGCCCCGGTCGTCGATCAAAGCACGGGGCGCATCTACCTGCTCTCCTGCGGATCGACCGGCAGTGAAGGCGCAGTCCTCAACGGGAAAACCACACGCGAAGTGTACTCCCAGTATTCCGACGACGACGGTCTCACGTGGAGCAAACGGGAAAACATCAGCCAGCAGGTCAAACAGCCGGATTGGCGCTGGTATGCCACCGGACCGTGTTCCGGCATCCAAATACAAGCGGGCAAATACAAGGGCAGGCTCGTCATTCCCGCCAACCACAGCGATGCAGGCAAAACCTACCGTGCCCACTGTTTCTACTCGGACGACCACGGCAGAACATGGAAACTAGGCGCCACCGCAGGCGACGGATCGAATGAAAGCCAAATCGCCGAAATCGCGCCGGGAAAACTCGTCCACAATATGCGCATGCAAACCCACAGCAAAGGCTGCCGCGGCGTACGATACAGCAACGACGGCGGAGCTACATGGACCGACCTCAAACACGAAACCAGCCTTCCCTGCCCCCGTTGCCAGGCATCCGTCATCAGAGACAATGCGCGGGCCAACACCCTTTATTTCTCCAACCCCTCCGCCCCCAAGGCCCGCAAGGAAATGTCCATACGCACCTCGACGGACGGAGGAAAAACATGGCCGTACAAAAAAATCGTCTTCGCCGGCAACACGGCCTACTCCAACCTGCTCGATCTCGACAAAAACAGCCTTGGCATACTCTTCGAAGCATGGCAACCGGACAAAAACGGCATCGTCTTCAGCATCATCAACAAAAAGGATTTGCGCGTACGGGACAAATAAACCAGTCCGCACATCTGCCATCGCGCCGCTTCTCTTGCCAACATGGCATTGGGTTCACAAAACCATCGTCTCTTCATCCGGGTAATGGTTTTGTACGGCACTCCCGCAGCAGGCCGGAACGAAAAACCGCTTCATCCGGCCTGCAGCGTGAACTATGGAAAAACCGGAAACTTACGCCGACAACATACGGGCGAAATCAAAAGCTTTCTGGCTCCTGTTCAGCCAGCCCTTCCCGAAAATGGGGAACTGCTTGCAGGAGCGGTAAAAAGCTTCGCGCTCCTTCCGCAAATGATCGAGAAACAATAAATCGCCGCCCCGGGCCAAACGGTCGGCCAACGCCTTCCGGCTCCCGGCGCCGACAACGCCGTCCACATCCACCGGAAAACCGTCGTTGCACAGGGCTCGCTGCAGAATACGTCCCGTATTCCTGCTTCCGCTATTGAAATAGTGGTCGCGTAGGAAAAACTCGATCCCCGGATGCTCTGCAGAACCGATCCATCCGACCACCGCCTTCGTATTATCCCACACGTACTGCAGACAGGCATCCCATGCCTCCACCTTTCGCCCCGCATCCAGCAAAGCCTTGATTGCGGCAAACACGGCAGGTTCGATACCGTCGCAAATACCGCAAATCTCGAATTTTCCGCCCGTATCGGCAGCGGGCAGCTTCCGCACGCACAGGGATTCAGCTCCGGTCGCACGGTCGTCTTCGAACAGCAAAATCATGGCCGACATCTTCTTTTCAGTCGCATTCATCATCTCTTTTCAATTGATTGGTCTATTTTTGCCGCCTCACACCTCTCCGAACGGAAAAGAACGGCGGATTTCCCCTATGCTGGCATTCCTTTTCCCTTGTCGCAACATCGCCGCCGAGGGCTAAATACAAAACAACACGCAAACGGAACACACACAGTAAATGTAACACATCCTGTCATGCATGGTCAACCATCATCTCCAACAAATACAAGGTAAAACAACCTACCTCTTGGTAACAAGTGCCAGCCAAACCGTTTTGGTGCCTCTAACCGGACTCGAACCGGTACGGCTTTGCGGCCGGCAGATTTTAAGTCTGCTGTGTCTACCATTCCACCACAGAGGCAAGCCAAAACTGGCTGCCGGAATGCCAACATTCCGGGTCGGGGCATCATAGGGAAAATACGGAATACCGTCAAGACTTATCCTACATCGTGCTTGACATTCTTTCCTTGCTGCTGCACACTCGCACACACCAAGAACCGGAGGTTCCATCTCCCTCATTTCATTCATTGCATATGAAAACGCGACTCATCACCTCGGCAGCGCTGGCATTATCCTTCTGCACTCTTGCTCCGTCCTGCGGCGAAAAAACATCGGATGCCTCTCCGGCACCCGCTACCGGTGACAAGCCCGCTCCTTCCGGCCCCGATGCCGCCACAGACAAGCCGGCTCCGCCCGCTGCCGACGTACCGTCGCCCGAAATCGTCCGGGCCAGCCTTCCCGAAGCATTGAAAGGCTGTACCCTTGCCGACATTACGGACATCCGCATCGTGCCGACGGGCACGGATGCAGCAGGTACGGCTGCCGATGTCACCGTCTTGCTCAAGCTTCACGACGATCTTTACACCCGCATGCCCGCACCCGCTGAGCTGGCCCGCCTGCGCAGTTCGGTCAACCCCATCGTACAGGAAGCACTGAAACCCGATGCATGCTTCCTCCTTCTCGCCGGAGAAGAGGAAGACAAAATCCCACAGGAAGCAAAAGCCGCCTACCAGCCTGAAGAACCCGTGAAAAGCCTGATTCAGGAAATTCTAGCCCTTGCTTCACCTACCGCTTACGCCAAAACGGCCTCCGCAGGCGACATTCTGGAATTGCGCGGCACCCTCAAGGCAAGCAAACAGGAAGACGGCGCCTGGACCGTCAGCGAAACCAGCATCGACCTCCAGCCGCTCAAGCAATTGGACGGCACCATCGTCAAGGATCTCGTACCGCAAAACATGCTCGCTTCGAACGAAGGAGAAGGAGAAGCCCTCGCAGGACAGCTCAAGGATAAAATCGCCAAACTTCAGGAAGCAACCACCGCACAGAACATTGCTCGCGAACAAAAAATTCTGGCACAGATAAGCCAGCAGAATGCCCTTCGCCAAGCCGAAGCCGAAGCTGCCGATAAACAGAAGGCGGAACGCGAAGCCGCCGAAAAGAAGGAAGCGGAAGCGAAGGCCGCCGCGCGCAAGGCCGAAATCGCCAAAGAACGCAAGCAATTCATCTCAGCTTTCGGTTCCGGTGAATCGTACGTCGGCGAATGGGCCTGCGGCACGCAAACCGGCAAACTCTCCCTCGTCGTCATGAGCTGCGACCCGTCGGAAAAATCCGCCCTCGTCGAAGCCACGCTTGCCGATCCCTACCTCGACGGAGCCATCATGGAACTCAAGGGCCGCGTCATCCTCGAACCCGAATCCGACGAACCCTACCGCATCCTGCTGAACATCACGGGCGGCAGCTTCGACCCCGATGCAGCCACGGCCAACATTTACCGCCGGACGGATGGCATCCTTCAACTCAACCTGCAGGACGACGGCGCCTTGAAAGGCATCATGTCATGCCCGGACTGGGATGAAAAAGACAAGAAAATCGTCAAAGTCTTCCTCCGTTCCGAAACGGCCATGCAAAAAGACAAGGCCGACAAAAAAAGCGGCAAGAAGAAATAAATTCTTCTTGCCTGCCTCTCCCGGCATTATGCCGGAAAGTACGCGGCTCCAGCCGTTGTTTCTTGTTCAGCGAACGATCATTTCCACCTTGCCATTGGATCGGGAACCACCGTTCCCGCGCACCCTGGCTCGAATCTCACAGCCGTTGTTGGCATTCGCCTCTGCGGGAATATCAAACGTGTACATCGATTTGAGCGACGGAGATCCGGCACAGCCTTCGTGCCTGTCCGCAGCGATCACCGCGCCGTCTCCTACAATCTCGACATCTTTGATGTCAAGGGCATGATCACCGGACGTATAGACGAAACGCACTCCTTTCATCCTCTTCAAATCTCCCGGAGCCAGCGGCCACGAAATTTCCTTCCAATCCGTGGATATTTCGGCCGGAGACCAGTTGCCGACCACTTCGCCCGCTGCCCCCTTGGTCAACGCATCCGGCAAGGGAACTGCTCGGTCGACCGCCGCCCTGCATGCCGCAACGACATCCTGCACCGGAGAGGCGGGACTGAGAGTCGTCGAATGCACCCATGCCTCTTCCCATGAGGGCAAATCGGGATTGCTCCCTTCAAGACGGCCTTCCACATACCTCTCGAAACGAGGCAAATAATAATCGCGAATCAGCCCGCTCCATACCTTGGCGGCGTAATCGTTCACCGGAGGCCCCCACAGCGTCACAATGCGCCGCGCATTCTCTTCGTATGCATCCTGTGCCACCTTGGTCGAACCGTGTGAACGTGCAAGCGCAATCCAGTTTTCAAGCCGCCATGTCGGATGCCGCTCCAGCAAGCTGTCGCACTCAAGGGCCAGACGGCGAAACTCCTTCATACAGCCTCGTGCGCGCACGGCATCCTGCTCGTCGAGCGCTTCCAGCGCAGCCTTCTTGGCCTGTGCCATTCTGGCTCCCAGATAATGGGCCGTGAGCTCAATGCAATCCTGACGAAACAGCGGAGAATCCTCCAACCCCTGCGTATGCACGAACCTGGAAATACCCTTCAGGAACTCTTCATTCAGAAGCGGAGCCCACCCTCCCCGGCTGCCCGGGGCCTGCTGCCAGTTGAAATACGGATGATCGCAAAGGCTGCCGTACACCGTCTTGCGAAAAGATTGCCATGAATCGCGAATCGAATCCGGATACGCCCCGTATCTCGCCCGGCAATAATCGGCTATCAGCGAATCGAGCGGCACAGGATGATCGCGCCATGCGGCATCGAGAAAAAGTTCCGTCACGATTCCATTGGTTTCGATCCCTTCTCCAGCCATCCCCATACCGAGCAGCTTTCCCCGATTGGCGGATTCCAGAGCCTTCACATGGCCATTCGCGTAATGCTCCAGATTGCCCGTCATCGCCCCCTTGCCGCCCATATTGGGTACCACACAGTAAATCCAGCCCTTCCCGCAGAACCCCTTGAATACATCCCAATTCATTCCATTCTTCCAGAAATCGGCATTGTAAT
The DNA here is from genome assembly GCF_900097105.1 of Neoakkermansia glycaniphila. Lineage (GTDB taxonomy): Bacteria > Verrucomicrobiota > Verrucomicrobiia > Verrucomicrobiales > Akkermansiaceae > Akkermansia > Akkermansia glycaniphila. The sequence goes on from NZ_LT629973.1 coordinate 295,566, forward strand.
CCGTCGCCAGATCAAGCAGCAGCATCCGGTCATCCGGCACCTTGCTCAGAAGAGCTTCCAGCGTTTCGTGGTTCCAGATATTGCGCTGGTAGCCGAACATCCAGCCCTGCATCACCCACACGGCCTCGGGATTCGCCTTGCTGAGAGAGGCATACACCTCCTCGCCGAGCTTCGCCAGAATCTCCTTGGCACGGGGATCGTCGGCCGCGACCGGAAGAGGCATCTCATTGAAGGAATCGGCACGGTGGAACGTATTACGCCCGAATTCCTTTTGCCATTCCGTCATGAAACGAGTGCCTATCTCTTGAAACAACGGTTGATCCGGCGACAGGAAATGTGTCCGCTTGGATGGCCCGAACCCCGCATTCCACACAGGCTGGGTCAAACTCCCGGCTACTTCGGGATGTACTCGCTTCATGCCCTTCGGCACGAACCCGGAAAAGGCCGGGCACACCGGATGCATGCCGAGTGACTTCATCCTCTCAAGAATCTTGTGTTGCAGGGCCACCTGATCCGCATGCCACGCATCGGACAATGCTCCGTCGTGATTCACGATATTTCCCATACGCTGCCAGGGGAGATGGGCAGGCCCTACATAAAACTCGTCGATCTCGGCCTGCGTCAGCCCCATCTGCCGCCAGACACGCGTCGCAATCGCTTCATTAGCCACCAGAGCAAGAGGCATATTGATGCCGTGCAACGCCATCCAGTCGATCTCCTTCTGCCACCGCTCCCATGTCCAATACGGCATGGAATAGCCATACGTCACCTCATTGAACATATAACGATACCGGAACGGAGAAAACACCTTGCGGGCAGAAACGGCCGGAAGCGATTCGGGCCAAACCATCCGGCTGTTCTCCCAATCCGTCATCCCCATACCGTTCGCCTTGACGAAATCGTAGAAACCCCGGCACAAAGCCACGCCGCTGCTACCCCTTACCGTCAACACGCCTCCTTCGGATTTCGTCTCGAAAACATCAAGCCCGCCCTCCTGCTCCATCGCTTCCAGCGCCAGCATCCGGGGCTTCTCGCGCAGAGCGGGTACCGCCCGCTCCATCACTGCACGCGCAGCATCCATCTCGGACTGAGGCATGCCCCACCCCGGCACAATACACAACAGCACCATAAAGCAATAACCGAATATCAACCCGCAACGACTGCCCCTCCTGCCTGCAACACAAAACTTGACCATATGGCAAATATACGGCCAATCGGATGCATTTATTTCACATCACAACAAAAGTCGACAACGAAAAAACTCCTAAGCCTTGACTGCAGAAAGAATCAGGAAGATCGGCCGGCGCAATTCATCCGCCATCCCCGGCACCTCCCGCACGGCCTTTTCATCCGGCTGAGGCTCGGCCAACCCCTTGAGGGCAAAACCACGAGCGAGCAGGCAGCCCACATACTCCTCCACCGTGCGATGGTACTTCGTCACACTTTCACCCAGAAAACAGGCTTCGCGCCTGCCCGGCGAAAAATACCGGTCCACGGGCCAGTGCAAACGCTCTCCGCCGTGACCGTATGCCCAGTCCTGACGACCGCTTGCCGTAAAAACGGGATGCTCCACCGAAAACACGAATGCCCCGCCGGAAGACAGGCATCGATACACACGTTCACACACAAAATCGAATGACTCCAGATAATGAAACGCCAACGAACTCACCACCACATCGAACGAATCCGGCACAAACTCGAAATCCTCGATTGCTTTGCATTCATACGCCATATTGTCAAACCCATTCCTCTCCCTCGCAACCTCCAGCATCCTCTCCGAAAGAGCGACTCCGACCACGGCGGCAGCTCCCTGCTCCGCCGCATACCGGCAATGCCAGCCGAACCCGCACCCCAGATCCAGGACGCGCTTCCCGCGGAAGTCCGGCAGCATCCTCCGCAAAACATGCCACTCTCCCGCTCCCTCCAACCCTTGGACGGAACGCGCCATGCGGCTATACTGCTCGAAAAACGCAGGTTGATCGTACTTATTCTCCTTCATGAGAAAAACTCTCCTCCATCATCCAAACACGGCAGCAGGAAGAACGCAAGGCGCAATTCCCGTATGACAAAACGGTACAAATTCGCTCACTCCTCATCCATCAGCCGCTCGCTCGGAGGCACGCGCACCCAGTCCATCCCGGCCGCCCTGGCGGCTTCGATCCCCGGATCGGCATCTTCGAACACAAGGCAACGGCCCGGCTCCACCCCCATGCGGCGGGCGGCCTCCTCGAAAATATCGGGAAAAGGCTTGCCGCGCTCCACCATCTCGGGAGTCACGATCAACTCGAACAAACCTTCAAGGCCGGCAGACTTCAAACTCGCCAGCGCGCCGGGCATCGCACTGCCCGTCGCAATCGCCATCGGCACACGCCCCTGCATCCGGCGGGCAAATTCCACCGTCTCCCGGATCGGCTCCAGACTCCCGCTCTCGATCAACTCCAGATACAGCGCCCGCTTGCGCGCCGCCACCGCATCCGCATCCATCTCCAGCCCATAGCAGGCATTCAGGGAAGCGACGATATCCTGAGCGGAGCATCCGCCGTGCGCCAGAAACTCCGGTTTGCGGAACACCTCTTCAGGAGCACCCTGCTCGGCCAAAGCCATGCGCCATGCCCTATAATGGGCGACCATGCTATCGACCAGCGTACCGTCCAAATCGAAAATATACCCCGCATACTCTTCATGCGGCACAGAAAAACCTTCACTCATCGCACTGTATCGTCACACGCCGAAATGCTCGGCAAACTTCTTCAAAGACTCTTCCAGGCCGAACAGAACCAGCATATCGTCCTGCTCGAACACCATATCCGGCTCAGGGAAATCGATCACCGGAGCATTGGGAGTCGCCAGCACATCGTCACCCGTCTCGGACAGCACGCCGCGCCGCACCGTCAGCAAATTCAGCTTGTACTTCGAACGCAAATCCACATCCTTCAACTGCTTCCCGATCCAGTCGGAAGGCAGATGCACTTCGGCCAGAGCATGGCTGCTATCGATCTTGCGGAAATGCAGCAGGGACATATTCATGAACCTGTCCGCCAGCTGCTGGGCGGCAATCTCCTCCGCCCGGATCTGCCCGTCCACGCCGAGAAGCTTCAAAATGCGCGCATGAATCGTATTCACCGAACGCGCATAAATATGCTTCACCCCCATCTCCTTCAGCAGCCCCGTAATCATGATACTGCGCTCGAACCCCTCGCCGATCGCCACGATCACCCGCAGATCATCTCCGGTCAGATCGAGCTGGCGCAACGTGCGGGGATCGGTCGCATCCCCCACAAGGGCATACGCCACACGATCCTTCAATTCCGTCACGACGGCTTCCTTCTCATCGAGAACGGTCACTTCATTCCCGGTATCGGCCAGCTTCAGGGCGAGGGCACGGCCGAACTGGCCCGCACCGATAATAACGTATTTCATGATAATGGTAAACGAGTTTCAGGATAACGGATAAGCTTCGTCTCGGGCGTACCGATAAACGCGAGCAAGAAAGAGAAAATGCCGACGCGGCCCACGATCATATTCAGAATGATCAGATACTTGCCCGCCGTACTCAGATCGGCTGTAATCCCGAGCGAAAAGCCGGACATCACATAGGCGCTGACCACCTCGAAAAACACCTTCAGCACCCCCTGGTCGGAAGCGGCGATCTTCGGCTCCACCAGCAGCAGAATCATCGTCATCAGGCACAGCCAGAAAATCAGCAGAATCATCGTCGCCACCGCACGCTCCACCGTCTTCCTCGCTATACGCCTCCGGTGAAACTCAACATCCTGCTGGCCGCACACCACACGCTTCACCTCCATGCACACCGTGGCGAACACCGTCGTAAACAAACCGCCTGCAGTCGAACCCGGATTCCCCCCGATAAACACCAAAAAAGCCAGAAACAGCGCATACACCACGCCGTACGTCCCGATATTGGAAATATTGAACCCCGCCGTACGCCCCACGGAATTATACACGCCTTCCCAAATCGAAGATCCCAGTGACTGCGCTGCATGCTGCGACGGCTCAAAATACCCGAGCAGCCCCAGAATCAGGCCGCCGCCCAACGCCACAATCAAAGTCATCCGCACCGCAAGCCACGTATGGGTGGACCAGTGCGGCGGAAGAAACTGATCCTTCAGCAGCCCCAGCCTGATACGCATACGCTTGATGAACTCGATATAAACCGCAAAACCGAAACACCCGGCAAACATGATCAGAATCATGATCCCCTGCCCGAACCGGTCATAGGCCACGCACCCCTGCGCCATATTATCCGGGAACAGGCTGATCCCCGCATTGCAGAACCCGGAAATCGAATGGAAAATCGCATACCACCACAAATGATCCTGCGGCACGCCCTCCAGCCCGCGCCACGCATACCACAACCCCACCGCGCCCAGCGCCTCCATCACAAACGTCAGAATCACCATCCCCTTGATCAGCGTCGCCGCCTTGGCCACACCCTGCTGATCCAGAATATTGCTGAACGTCACCCGGTCGCGCACGGACATCCCCTGCCCCACAATCAGCGACAGGAAATACGTGAACGTCATCACCCCGAACGCACCCACCTGAATCAGCACCAGCACCACCATCTTCCCCATGGGGGTCAGATTCGACATCACGCTGCCCGGCAACAGCCCCGTACCGCTCATCGCGCTCGTACTCACAAAAATGGAATCCACCAGCGACAGCGGCACATGAGACGCACCCGGCGTCAGCAAAAACAAAGCACCCACCAGAGCCAGCGCGATAATCGACACCAGGAACAACAGCGCCGGAGGCCACGCCGACCGCCCCTTGCCGAACTTCCCCGCAGCACGATCCAGATAATAACGGCGCGCCAGAAGATAGGAAAACCATCCAGCACAGAAATACAGCGTATTGCTGACACCCCGCTGCGCCGCATACGGAACATCCACAAACGGCATATACATATTGGCGGAGAAAAACAGCGTCGCCAGACTCAACCCGGCCTTCACCCAAAAATCACGCCCGACCGTCTTATGCAGAAACTTCAGCAACACCCCCTGGCTGATCACCAGCACAAAATACGCCACGGACAAACCGAACAGAATCTCGCGATAGGAATCCAGAAACAACAGCTGCTCCGAAGCACTCTCCACACGGTGCCAGCCGATCTCCCAGAAAACGACCAATGCCATCAGAAAGCCCGTAATAATTTCGGGTAACTCCAAGAGCGCCAACCGCTTTTTTGTACTGGATTCAGCCATGGGCACCCATATTCTACTCCTCCCTTCGGCAAATACAAGCATAATGATGGGAAGCCTCGCCATCTCCTCACTCGAGAAAACGCCCTCTGACACCTTCCCGTCTTGACCGAACGCCCGAATTAAGTTGAAATACGCCCATGTTGAACCTGTACGACACACAGTCCGGAGGGCTTAAGCCCGTGCAAGCAGTAGATGGCAAAACATTGCGGTTCTACTGTTGCGGACCGACCGTCTACGGACCGGCGCACATCGGCAACTTCCGCACCTTCGTCCTGCAGGACGTCTTCCGCCGCGTCGTCGAACTCGGAGGCCAAAACACCAAACACGTCCGCAACCTCACCGATGTCGACGACAAAACCATCCGCGACTCCCAAAAGGCCGGCATGACACTCGACGCCTTCACCGCCGGATGGACGCAGAAATTCCACAACGACTGCACCGCCCTCAACTGCCTTCCCCCCCACATCGAACCCTCAGCCGTCGCGCACATCCCCGAACAGATCGCCATGGTTCGAGCCCTCGTCGACAAAGGCCACGCCTACCCCTCCGACGACGGCTCCGTCTACTTCCGCATCGCCTCATACAGCGATTACGGCCAGCTCTCCCACCTCGACAAACGCGAACTCGAAATCGGCAAAACGGCCAACGAGCGGGCCAATGCCGACGAATACGAAAAAGACGCCGCTGCCGACTTCGTCCTGTGGAAAGCCCGCCGTCCCGAAGACGGAGCCAACTACTGGCAATCCCCGTGGGGCGAAGGCCGCCCCGGCTGGCACCTCGAATGCTCGTCCATGATCCACAAATACCTGGGCGACACCTTCGACCTCCACTCCGGCGGCGTCGACCTCGTCTTCCCCCACCACGAAAACGAAATCGCCCAATCCCGCTGCGCCTGCGGCGGCCACTTCGCGCGCCACTGGTTCCACATCACCCACCTCCTCGTCGACGGCGGCAAAATGTCGAAATCCCTCGGCAACATGTTCACCCTCGAAGACCTGCAGAACAAAGGCTACACCCCCGCAGCCCTCCGCTACGTCCTCGCGGGCGGCTACTACCGCCGCCCTCTGAACTTCACCCTCAACTCCATGGCCGATGCCACCTCCGCGCTGGAACGCCTCGCCCGTGCCGAAAAAACGCTTGCCACAGCAGCCGGCAGCCCCAAAGCCCCCTCCTACCGGGAACTTGCCAAAATGCAGCCTGCACTCGGCGCATTCCAGGCCGCATGGGACAGCCTCAACGACGACCTCAACACCCCCGAAGCCCTCGGCCACGTCTTCAGCGCCATCAAACGGCTCAAACCTGCCGAAATGGACAAAGATGCAGCCATGCAACAATGGCTCGCTCTCCGCTTCATCCTCGAAGCCTTCGGCATCATCCTGCCCGACCTCGACGCACAAATCGAAATCCCGGACGACATCCACGCCCTCGCCGAACGCCGCTGGCAAGCCCGCCAAAACAAAGACTGGGCCGCCTCCGACACCCTGCGCGACGAACTCGCCGCCCTCGGCTGGACCGTCAAAGACGGCAAGGACGGCTACCAGTTGACGAAAAACTGATTCGCCAGCCACTCCCCGGAACAGCTCAACGATCCCCTGCTTCGGCAGGGGATTTTCGTAGTCGGACACAAGAATCGGCCAGCGCTCCGGACTGTTTCCCCCACACCCGCGTCATGCCCTTGGAAAAGGCTTGCAGCCAAGCGGCTCAGGGGGTAGAAAAGTGCATGACGACACCACAGTCCGAACGCCGCGACTTTATCCGCGAGATGATTGCCAACGATCTCGCCTCCGGCAACTGCAAAACACCTGTCACGCGCTTCCCTCCGGAACCCAATGGCTATCTTCACATTGGGCACGCCAAGGCCATTTGCCTCAACTTCGGCCTTGCTCTCGAATACGCTTCCGTCGGCGCACGCTGCCACCTGCGGTTCGACGACACCAACCCCAGCAAGGAAGATCAGGAATATGTGGACAGCATTCAGTCGGACATCAAGTGGCTCGGCTTCGACTGGGGCAACAACCTCTACTTCGCCAGCAACATCTTCGACTTCTTCTACGACTGCGCCGTCCACCTCATCAACAACGGCCTGGCCTACGTCGATGAACAGGACGTAGAAACCATTCGCGCCCAGCGCGGCAACCTCGTCACGCCCGGCACGCACTCGCCCTACCGCGACCGCAGCATCGAAGAAAACATCGCCCGGTTCACCGCCATGAAAAACGGCGAAATCCCCGAAGGCAAAGCCGTCCTGCGCGCCAAAATCGACATGGCGTCCAGCAACATGAACATGCGCGACCCCATCCTCTACCGCATCGTCTTTGCCGAACACCACAACACGGGAGACAAATGGTGCATCTACCCGATGTACGACTTCGCCCACCCGCTGGAAGACGCCTACGAACACATCACCCACTCCCTCTGCACGCTCGAATTCGAAAACCACCGCCCCCTCTACGACTGGGTCATCGACAACTGCCCCGTGCCGAGCCGCCCCCGCCAGACGGAATTCTCCCGCCTCAACATCACCTACACCGTCATGAGCAAGCGCAAGCTGCTCCAGCTCGTACAGGAAAAACGCGTCTCCGGCTGGGATGATCCCCGCATGCCCACCATCTCCGGCATGCGCCGCCGAGGCTACCCCGCCGCCGCCATCCGCAACTTCTGCGAAACCGTCGGCATCACCAAATTCAACGGCATTACGGATGTAGCCCTGCTGGAACACAGCGTCCGGGGCGAACTCAATGCCACCGCACCACGCCGAATGGCCGTGCTTCGCCCCCTCAAACTCGTCCTCACCAACCTCCCGGCCAACCACAGCGAAACCGTCACCGTCGTCAACAACCCCGAAAAACCGGAAGAAGGCACGAGGGAACTCACCCTCACCCGCGAAGTATGGATCGAACAGGACGACTTCATGATCGACCCGCCCAAGAAATACTTCCGCCTCGGCGTAGGCCGCACCGTCCGCCTGCGCGGCGGTTACTGCGTCACCTGCACCGGATACTGCACGGATGAAGCGGGCAACGTCACCGAAGTACAGGCCGAAATCATCCCCGGCACCATCGGCAACAACCCGCCCGAAGGCATCAAATGCAAAACGGCCATTCACTGGGTTGCCGTACCGCATGCCGTCGATGCCGAAGTGCGCCTGTACGACCGCCTCTTCTCCTGTGAAAACCCGGATGCCCACGAAGAAGGCTTCCTTGCCGCACTGAACCCGGACTCTCTCGACATCATCGCCCACGCGAAAATCGAACCCGCACTGGCAGCTGCAGAACCCGAATTCGTCTGCCAGTTCGAACGCCTCGGCTACTTCGTCGCCGACCGCCGCGACCATGCACCGGAACACCCCGTTTACAACCGCGCCGTCGCCCTGAAAGACTCATGGGCCAAAGCCAAATAAGCAACATGAAACAAGTTCGCACACCCGAAACATTCGATATCGGCGGATTCGCACCGCAGACTCAGCAGCAGAACATGCTGCCCGCCGCCATACCCGGCGCAACCGCCCCTGCTCCCAGCATGAACTCCGTACCCGTAGCCGAAGGCGACGATCCCCTCGTCTTCAGCCCCCTCTCGGAAATCCTCGAAGAACTCAAGCAGGGCCGCATGATCCTCGTCACCGACGATCCCGGCCGCGAAAACGAAGCTGACCTCATCTGCGCCGGCGAATTCGCCACGCCGCAAATGATCAACTTCATGGCCACCCATGCCCGCGGCCTCATCTGCGTCCCCATGGCTCCGGAAAAAGTGGATGCCATGGGCCTGCCGCTCATGAGCAAGCGCAACACGGAAAAACTGCACACCGCCTTCACCGTATCCGTCGATGCCCGCGAAGGCACCACCACCGGCATCAGCGCCTTCGAACGCTCCATCACCACCATCAAGCTGGCCGAACCGGGAGCCACGGTGGACGACTTCGTCCAGCCGGGCCACGTCTTCCCGCTCCGCGCGGTCGAAGGCGGCGTCCTCAGGCGTGCCGGGCACACGGAAGCCACCGTCGACCTCATGAACATGGCGCACCTGCAACCCGTAGGCGTCTGCTGTGAAATCATGAAGGACGACGGCACCATGGCCCGCATCGGCGATCTCGGCGCCTTCCAGAGGGAACACGCCCTCAAGGCCTGCACCCTCGCCCAGCTCATCGAATACCGCCAGCACACAGAAGAACTCGTCGAAAAGGAAGAAACCATCAACCTCCCGACCGACTACGGAAACTTCATCTGCCACTCCTACCGCTCCAAGGTGGACGGAGCCGTTCACCTCGCACTCGTCCACGGCGACATCGACCCGACCAAACCCGTACTGGCCCGCGTCCACAGCGAATGCCTCACAGGAGACGTCTTCGCCTCCCGCCGCTGCGACTGCGGCAGCCAGCTCCACACCGCCATGAAACGCGTCTCGGAAGAAGGCGGCATCATCCTCTACCTGCGGCAGGAAGGCCGCGGCATCGGCCTCTCGGCCAAACTGCATGCCTACAAACTTCAGGAACAGGGACTCGACACCGTAGAAGCCAACATCCAGCTCGGCTTCCCCGCCGACCTGCGGGACTATGGAGTCGGCGCGCAAATCCTGCGCGACCTCGGCGTGCGCCACCTCCGGCTGATGACCAACAACCCGAAGAAAATCGTCGGCCTCTCGGGCCACGGCCTCGACATCGTCGAACAGGTTCCCATCAGCGTATGCCCCAATGAAAGCAATGCTTTCTACCTCGCCACCAAGCGGGACAAAATGGGGCACAAAATCTGATACCCGGTTCCACAGCCATTCAACATACAATCCCGGCGAGGCCTGTCCCGCCGGGATTTTTCATTCTCGCATTCGAAAACATATCACACATATCATACAAAAACCCGCCCACCGGAAGGCGGACGGGTTTTGTCGATTGAATGGCAACGTCCGATCAGAACTGGTAACGGTAACCGACCGCACCGCTCACGCCCGTAGCGCCGGAGCAGAACTCGGCATTCGCGTTCACGAATACGTCGCTGTTCATACCGGCCGGAATCGTCAACCCTGCACCGACTTCGATACGCGTGCTGCCGGGTTCCGCACCACGCACGCCGAACGCCTGAGACGGCGCGGCAAGCATGGCCACATCGGCTTCGCCGCGGCGGTCGCCCATATCCTGGAGCAACATGGCGCGGGCTTCGAAAATACCCTTGCGGTTGAAAATATTGTGGCCCACGTCCGCCAGATAGCGCGCACCGAGACCGATGGTCGCAAAGCTCACGTCCTGCTTGCCGACATGCAACCCGGCATCGCCCAGCCCCGTTTCGGAATAGGCATCCACGCTGGAACTCGTCCAGGACACATTCAACAGCGGCTGAAGCATCGGCAGCGTGCGGGATTCGACATCGAGCGGAATATCGTACGACAGTTCGTACATCGCACCGATAGCCGTACCGTTGGTCGTACCGCGGGATGTATAATAATCCGAACCGACGGAGAACGAGCGGTCAAGACTCATATTGGCACGGCTTCCGGTCAAGATGAAAGCATGCCCCCAACGCTTCACCTGAGCACGCAGGAAGAGATTCACGTAGAAGCTGTCCAGATCGCCCTTGGCGGATTCGGCCGCGCTGGACGAAAGATCGCCGGATTGCACCGAGAAAGCGGCGCCTGCCGTGATGCGTTCCGAAAAGTCGCAATCCACTCCAAGCGTACCACCCCAGCTATTGAGCGTATAACCGGCTTCGCGGCCGTCGGAATCCAGCTTGAGGTGGCTTCCGTCCGCATTGAACCACATATTGCAGTAGGGCAATTCGGAAGGCACGCAGCCTTCGCCTGCACCCATCGTCGTCATCCGGTTGCGAATGGCGAACATTTGCGTACTCAAAGCCTGCGTGTAAGCGGAGCTGAGTGCCGTCGTCGTGCTGCCTGCCAGAGCGGCAAGCGTCTGGGAAGCTGCGCTGAAGGACTGGCTCGTCAGATTGCCGTCCACGGAATCCATGATCTTCGCGAGAGCGGAATTCGGATCATTCTTCTGCGGGTCTTTGGCCTGCAAGGCGCGGTCAAGAAGCTTGCCACCCGTCGTACTCACCGAATCCAGCGTGGGATTGATGGCATGGTCCGCGTAGAAATCTCCCGTATTCCGGTCTGCCGTCAGCTCCAGAACTCCGGTCGAAGCATTATAGGACACGGCGATGGAATCCTTCTGGTAGAACTTGTACAGCATGGAATCGTACTCCACATCCACCTTGCCGGCGAGCGTAATGCTGCCCCCATCCACGGGCGCAGCAAGAACCTGTACGACATGCTCGGGGGTCTGGGAATAGAATTGTTCGCCGGACTTGGCAAAATGGAACTTGCCGCCTTCCACGCGCAGATTGCCGCCCGTCACGATGAACGGAGTGGCATCGGCCTGAGTCGGCATGGTAAAGTTCAAACGTGAATTCGCATCGATCACACCGCCGGACATCAAACCGAGAGCAGCCGTTTCCGAAGCCGCATCGGACATCGGCAAAATACCCATCGACTGCAACACGGGAGACACAGCCTTCTTGTCCAGAAGAGTCACCGTACCGCTCGTCGTCGTCAGGGAATTCATGAGCGTACCGTATGCCACGCTCAATTCACCGGAATTGACCGAAACATTGCCGCTGTACAGCTCGGCGCCG